>CAYHNU010000001.1:0-79654 GCA_964358085.1 uncultured Gammaproteobacteria bacterium
AGATTTTTGGTGGCCGCAAGACATGACCAAAAAATTATTCAATAGGTTCGCCGTTCATCTCGCTAAACCTCGTTTTTTAGACTTTTCCCCTATAAAAACATCGCTTATAGATAGGTTGTTCACTTCAGCTCAATACGACTTGGTCTTTTGGGTCAGCGACGGGAGTATACCTGTGTCGTTGGCTAAAAAAACTATCATCCATATGCAGATTCCTGCTCATTGGCAGGGTTGCGGCACGCTAGCTAACCAAGTGAAGATTCGTTTCTATACTGTAGCCTGTAATTCCAAATTTACCAAATCGGTAGTCGACCGGGTTTATCGTATCAATTCCCACGTCGTTTATCCCCCTGTAGCCGTTGAACTTTTCCAGCCCTTGCCCAAGCAAAATTTGATTGTGGGCATCGGCCGGTTGGCCCACGGACTGCACTCCAAGCGTCAGGACATTTTAATCAAAGCTTTTTCTCGTCTTCTTCCACTCCTGCCAGATTGGCGACTGGTTTTAGCGGGTGGATCCAAAGATTTAGAACTTTTGAAAAACTATCGAGACTTGATTCGAAAACTGCCTATCGAAATTATCCCCAACCCTTCTTTGGAAAAAATTAAACAGCTTCTGGGAACAGCCAAATTTTTTTGGTCGGCTACAGGTTTCGGAGTCAACCCCATTGCTCATCCGGAAAGAATGGAACACTTTGGCATTACCACAGTGGAAGCTATGGCGGCCGGTGCAATTCCTCTTGTCACCAATTCCGGCGGCCATCTGGAAACAGTCGTCCCTGGTCAATCAGGATATTTGTGGAACTCAATCGATCAACTAGTGAAATACACGGTCTCACTATCAAAAGACGAAATAAAACTTAATAAAATGGCCAGTCAGGCCCAGGCAAGGAGTAAACTGTTTTCAACCGCGGTATTTAATTCCGAGTTTTCAAAATTAATATGACCAAAAAAATCGCGATTTTAGCCATCATCGGTTTAGCCATTCGCTTAGTACTCATTCCCATCACCATGCACGCCGATTTCCGGGCCTACAACCTGGCTGCGTATTTAATTACTCAAAAAGGGCAGTTGTTTGGTTTCTACGACTACATTAGTCACTTACCCAGGACCGACAGAATTTTGGAAGTGTTCATGGACGATGGTTTATTTATTTACCCTCCTCTAGCGTACTTAACTCACGCTCTATTTATGTGGCTTCTTAGCCCTTTCTACCCGTGGCAGACTCTTAATACCCTCATCTTATATTTCGACCACGTCCGCCCCGATCCCAACTTGCCCTGGTTGCTGTATTTGCTCAAGTTTCCTTATCTGGTAGCCGACGCGATCGGATTAGTTATCCTTCTCAAATTAGTCGATCCCCGACGTCGTCTTTTAGCCGCAGCTTTGTGGATTTTTAACCCCGTCACCATTTACTCAAGCTACATGCTGGCCCAGTTTGATATATATATTGCAGTATTTTTGTTGCTGGCCCTGCTGTTGGTTGCCCGGGGTCGATCGCTTTGGGCCGCTATTTGCATAGGTATTGCCGCCGGATTTAAGCCGTTCCCGCTGCTGCTGGCTCCGTTTTTAGGACTTAAGTTTGCTCTTGTTTCCTTCCTAACATATCTGGCCATTATTTCCCCTTATTTGTCTTCGCCGGCTTTTAAACAATATGCCCTGCTGGCCAATCAGACGGAGAAACTCTGGTTTGCCAAAATATCCGTCTCCGGCGGCCAGTATATTTCCATCTTTTTATTGGGGTTGGTTCTTCTGCTGTGGTGGAATTTTTATAAGCCAAAAGCCATGTCCCTGGCCGGCTGGATCACTTCTGCTCTACTGCTCTTTTTTTCGGTGGTTCATTATCACGTTCAATGGTTTACTTGGGTCGTTCCTTCGCTCATCGTCGTTTTAACCACCAAGAAACTCCTGCTGCCATCTCTAGTTCTTCTGGCTTGTTACGCCGTCATCGTCATTTTGGGAGAACAAACACTTTTCTTTGGGCTGTTTGGCAGCAGTTTTTCCCTGGCTTCCCAATTTACTCTCATGCCCGCTGACCAGTTCGTATCTCTGGCTCGATCCATTTTTGCCGCTACTTCCGTCTACCTGATATGCGCCAATACTTCCTCCTCGTCATAATTTTTTTGCTGGCTTTTTTTCTGCGGGCTCAATACTCCCAATCCGGCAATGTAGTTTTCAGCTTTGATCAGGCCCGGGACGCCTACACCGTCGGCGATCTTCTCCGGGGAGATTTAAAAATTCAGGGTCCACCCACCTCCACCCGGGATTTTTTCCATGGTGTTCTTTATTACTACGTCATCGCCCCCGGTTACTGGCTGGGTCACGGCAGCCCTTTGATAGCTGCCTATTGGCTGGCCTTTGTCACTTCACTGGGAGTTTTCTTGGTTTACTTTATCACCCGTTCGCCCTGGTTGGCTCTTCTTTACGCCGTGTCCTATGAACAGACCCAATACGCCACCTATTTGAGCAACACTTCACTGGCGGTTCTCACTGTTCCTCTGTTTTATTTAGGTTTATGGCAATGGCTGCAGGGGAAGAAGTGGGGCCCCGCAGTGGCGGGGCTGGGCCTGGGTTTAAGCATCCAGGCCAACATTTTTATGGCCTATCATTTGCCGGAAGTACTGATCTTCGCCCTGTTCAAAAAAATCAGCATTACCAAAGACAGCTTAAGCAAATTTATTTTCTCGGCTCTTTTGGCCACCTCGTCGATGCTTATTTCCGAAATAAAATTCGGTTTCCCCAGCCGTAGCGGCCTCGTTCATTTGCTCTCCCGCACCGGTTACGCTGCCGATTTCTCCAGAGAGGCAAACACCGCCGTCGAACTGTTTGGCCGGCTGTTTAGCCTCAATCTCCTGCCCCAACTTCCCCAATTGGGTGTAGCAATCGGTGTTTTACTGATAGCCGCATTTCTGCTTCGCCGACCCCGTCCTCGCTGGTGGCCAATTGTAGTTTTTGGTCTATTTTCCTGGATCCCGGTCTTAGCTTTTGGTGGCATCAGCTCTCCGTACATCACAGCCGGCTTATTTATTCTTGTTCTTTTCCTACTTCGGGGAGCCAGTTTTATTCTAATTTCTATTTTTCTCATCTCTAATCTTCTTTATTTATCTGGTCATATTTCTGCCAGGCAAAATCTCTTTTCCATTCAAAAAGACATGATTATCAGTCAAGAACTGGCGGCTGTCGACTATATCTACAGAGAGGCCGAAGGCCAGCCGTTCTCACTGAACACGGCTACCGTTCCATTGTTTATCAATACTACCTGGTCTTATCTCTTTAATTGGTATGGCCAAACAAAATATGAATACCTGCCGTATTGGCACGGCCGCAGCCAGGCCGGGTCACTGGGGGATAATTTGTCCCGCCCCCCAATCGGAGTAAAAAAGTATTTTATGCTCATTGAACCCACCCAAGGTCTGCCGGAGGATATAATTAACAATTATCTGGACGAGGAGAAAAAATATTCTACTTTTAATCATTTCGCCCAATTCGGCGATATTACGGTTCAAAACCGCACCGGCAAATGATTCTGTCATTTTTGTCTAATCTATTTTTCTCATCAACCTTGGCTCAGGTTATATCCAGTGTTTTGCAGGCAAAAACCCGCCTTAGTTTATTTGGAGAGTATTCCTACTCAATTCCCTCCTTTTCTTCTCAACTGGCGTCAGAAAAGACCTACGATATTTTAAATTACGCATTATTTATATTAATTGCGGGCGTCCTCTTGTGGTTCAATCTTAAATTCAGAAAAAAACCAAATATCTGGCTTGACACAGGGTATTTTATTATCTCCTTCTTCTTTTATCTGCAAGTCCATTTTCTCGGTTACTCGTCCCTAACAATAGTCATTGGGTTCTTGGCGTTTCAAGTACTATTTTGGGTTTTAAATAGCTTTTCACCCAACCAAAGCCGCACATATACAACCCGAGTATTTCTTAACTCGATATTCTTAAGTGTGAGCACTTTATTAATCGTCCGTCAGTTTAACTATTCTCTAATTCTTCCCTTTTCAGCATTAGTAATTGTCCCATTAATTTATTACTATTCCCATGATAAAATCTCAAGACTCTTGGCTCATCCTTTTCATATATTACTAATCGCTAATCTTTTCTTCCCTAGCTCATTGGACAAATTGTTAGTGATTACTTTAACGGTTTTAATTGCTAGCTGGTTAACTAGAAATATCAACATTTTGAGGACAGAAACTCTCTCTAAACACGTTTATCCTCTCGCCGCCATTTTTTTAATTGCTTTTAATCCAATGTATTATCTGGGAACAATCGACTCTGTGGAAGAGGGATTTTGGTTAGGATGGCTAAACAGAATTATACATGGAGAAATCCTTTATCGGGATGTCTGGGTTTACCACCCCCCGCTTTTGATTTGGTTACTTGGTTTATTTAGTAAAGTCGTAGGGGCGAGTGTAGCCAATGTCAGGTTATATTTTCACTTACTACAAATATTAGGATTTTGGGTTTTTTATCTAGTCATTTGTAACCTAACACCCTCCAAAATTCTGCGAGCATTAGTGACAGGACTGATAATCGCTTTTAGTTTTACCCTAGTTAAAAATAATGTGGAAATAAGGATGGCCAGTGGTTTATTGGCGATCTTGGGACTATATTTATATTGGCAAGAGAACAAGCTTTCTTGGTTGATAATTACTGGAGCGGCTTTAGGAATATCAATATTTACAAGTGTTGAGGTAGGACTGTCGGCGTTTGCTTCAATATTAATATCCCTTGTTCTTTCTTCTCGCGTCCAAAACTTGCTCAAAACAGTCTCCAGATTAGGCCTAGGGATTCTAATGGTGGCCACACCGATAATTATATTTCTGGGGTATACCAAATCTCTGACTCCCTTCGTAAATCAGATAACGTATTATTCCCATGGATTTTCATCTGGATACTTTAACCTGCCTATTGATAAGACAGAAACACTTCCCCTCTTCAAATGGGGTTCAGCAGTCGAATTTTTTACATCCTCTGTTTGGTTGTGGGATCTTACTCGCATAATACTCATTAGTGGCGCGGTCTTTGCTTTTTATAAAACCTATACTCGCCAAGGCACAAATGAAGATAAATTAGCTTTTGCTATTTCATTATTCGGTATTATTATTTTTCGGGCTGCATTAGGAAGATCGGATTGGTATCACTTACTGTTTCCCTTATGGGCGGCAACTCTTATTTTGGGTTATTTAGCCGGCGGTATGTGGGGGCAAAGACCGTGGGGGCAGGTAGTCACAGTTCTGGCCTTTGTCTTATTTTTTAGTAAGGACCTCATTAACCTCAATTTTATGACCCAACAATTTTACAAATGGCAATCTTACGGTATTTTCCCGGGAACATATTCGACGTATACATCTCCCCGTTTGGATACAATAGTTAGTAGTGAAGTTGATACATCCGACTTTAACGATTTAATCGAGTTTGTGGACAGACAAGACCCTCAACGGCCGCTTTTTAGTTTTCCCTGGATGCCAGAATTGTACTTTATTACCAGGAGGGGAAATCCTACTAAAAACGACACTCCTTATGCATTTTATTCTCCTGATTACCAAACCATGACAGTAGCACAGTTAAGAGCAACATCTAACGTACTGATCGTTTATAATCCGGAAATGAAATTTTCCAACATGTCTCCGGACAGCATAGCGATATTGAAAAAATATATAACGGATAATTTCTACCCCCTCTCTCGATTCGGTTCATATATAGTTATGGAACAAAGGCAAAAGATATGAAGAGTTCTGTTGTCATTCCCGTCTATAACGGCCAAAAACACTTGGCAAATAATTTGCCGAAAGTTTTAGCTCTGGGTGCGGATGAAGTAGTAATAATCGATGATGCCTCTACGGACGACTCAGTCCAGTTTTTGACCACAAAATACCCGACCATCAAACTCGTCCGTCACCCGCAAAACCAGGGTTTTCCCATTACAGTTAACGACGGTTTTGCCGTTGCCTCGGGCGATATAGTTTTTCTGCTTAACCAAGACGTAAAACCGGATAAATCTCTCATCACCAAAACTCTGCCGCATTTTGCAGATCCCCAAGTTTTTGCCGTCACCTTCAACGAAAAAGGCCGTTCCTGGGCCGACGGTCGGTGGACCGAAGGTGGCATGCTCGAATTCACCAATGGCAAGCTGGATAATAAATTGCATGACTCCCTTTGGCCATCCGGCGGCAGCAGCGCCATCAGAAAAGATTTATGGAACAAGCTGGGTGGTTTTGACCCCATATTTTCACCAGGATATTCAGAAGATCTCGATTTGGGACTCCGGGCTCACGCAGCCGGCTACAAAATTCTCTGGGTTCCTGCCTGCCGCGTGTCCCACACTCCGGAAACAGCTTTTAACAAGGCCTTTTCTCCTCGCCATCTTCAATACTTCAAAGATAGAAATTACTTGTTGGCCATGTGGAGAAACATGCCGATAGGTACATGGCCTGCTCACCTGACTGCCCTCCTAGGCCGTATCTTGCGTCACCCGGGTTATCTAGTTCCCACCCTTTGGGCCATATGGAAAAAGTTAGTGTCATAACTGTCAACTGGAACGTAGCCGATTCGTTAGAGAGATGTGTTAAATCGATCAGGGCCACTAAATATCCCAATTTGGAACTAATTATTATTGACAACAATTCCGAAATTAAACCCAAATTTGTTTCTATTCAAAACTCGGCCAATATCGGTTTGCCCCGGGCTTGGAACCAGGGATTGCAGCAGGCCACGGGAGATTACATCTTGATTCTCAACCCGGACACTCGCCTCCCGGCCGATTTTTTTACTAAAGCTCTGAACTTTGCCTGCCGGACTCCGGGTTTGGGAGTTATAGGCCCCAAATTTACCGACCCCGACGGCACACCCCAAGGATCAGTTTTTCTCGAGCCGTCTGTTATCGCCTCCATCCGCGAATATTGGCTGGGCCAAAAAGGTCTCACTCAAAAATACGTACCAACTAACCATGAACCAATAACCGTGAACTCAATCTCCGGCGCCTGCATGTTTTTCCCAAAATCTACAATTGCCAAAATAGGCAAATTTACCGAAAAAGTGTTCATGTATTACGAAGATTTAGATTACTGCCGCCGGATTCGTCAGGCAGGACTAAAAATCGTTTTTCATCCCGGCATCACCATTGTTCATGAACATGGGGCAAGTTCAGCCAAATCCGCCGGCGCTGCCCAGAAATATCACCGCGATGCCTCTCTGTGGTACAACGGCCCCATAAAACATTATCTCCTATGGTTTATCCTCTGGTCAAGCCAAAAAATATCGAAAATATT
The DNA here is from genome assembly GCA_964358085.1 of uncultured Gammaproteobacteria bacterium. Lineage (GTDB taxonomy): Bacteria > Patescibacteriota > Microgenomatia > CAZETR01 > Amesbacteraceae > GWC2-45-19. The sequence goes on from CAYHNU010000001.1 coordinate 7,274, forward strand.
TCGTATAGTATGACAGTACAAAAAGACTTGTATGGAGTTTTATCAGACTTATTTGTTAATTTGGCGGCTGGGTGGTTCGGGGCGGTGTTTATCGTACCAAATTTTTCCCAGTTAGGGTTACCGGCCAATTGGCTGGTATTGACGATTGACATAGTTTTGGGTATATTAAGTTTGGTGTTAGCTTTGCGTTTAAAAAAGAACGCTAAAAGAAGGAATAAAAATGCCTAGTTTACTAGATATAAATGTTCGAGCAGCCGTTGCTTTCGCCTTGACCATAATCGCTTCTGGGGTGGTTTACATTGCTATTCGTTTGTCGGACTTAAAAAGACTTGACAAGAAAAAGAAGAAGTAGTACCAATTGGAAGAATCTGCATTAGAAGCGATTGCTTAGCTTAAATTTATGCAGGGCCAAAAATTTCAGAAGTTAATTGGGGCAAAACGTTAGTATAAGCGCGGAACAGGTCCCATTTTCCCCACACTGCCCAAGCCGGAATTCTGATCAAGCATCCGAATAACAATACCCATGGCAAGAGTGTCTGTTCCCACTTTGGCCGGTGTTTCTTGAAGTAATACAAATACCCCTTCATTTCGCCGATAAACGACGGGCCCAGCGATTTGACGCTCATCCGTTCTAAATGCACAGCCGAAGTTTGGGGATAATACCAGACATTAAATCCGGCCTTTTTGATCCGGTACTGCCATTCGATTTCCTCTCCATACATATGAAAATTTTCGTCAAACCCTCCCACCTTTTTGTATACCTGCCGCGACAACATAATAAAAGCTCCCTGCACCCAATCTGCTTCTTGGGCTATTACTAATCGGGACACATCTCTGACATGGACAGTGTCTATAAATTTGCGGACAACAGGCAGGTTATCGATAAACGCCATCATTTGTGCCACCCGCCGCAAGGTAGGGAAGTATCCGGTTGAAGGCAGTGTCGCTCCGCCGGCAGTCGTCAGTCGGCATCCAACTACGTCATATTTCAAGGCATAACATTTAGCCAGCGTATCCGGTTGCACAAAACAATCACTATTCAAAAGTAAAATTTTGTCTCCCTTGGCCACTTTCATGCCTTTGTTATTATTGGCTCCAAATCCCAGGCGGGTGGAGTTATAAATCACTTTTACCTTGGGAAATGAGAATCTATCCTCTGGAGTGTTATTAATCAAAATCGTCTCAAATTCGATCTCCCTGGATCTATACAAATGCTCTAAGCATTTAAACGTGACATCAGGTGTGTTGTGATTTATGATGATGACAGAGAGCAAAGCCATGATTCTAAGCATTATTTTAGCACTTAGCCTATTTCTGCGGGTTGGGTTATTAAATCAGGTTCCTCCGGAATTGTTTGGCGATGAGATAGACGTGGGTTATCAGGCCCGCTCTCTCTTTCAGACCGGCCGCGACTTGTATGGTCAGGTGTTACCCACTTATATCCATTCTCTGGCCGAGTGGCGGGCCCCGCTTCTGATGTACGCTACCGTCCCCACCATCGCTGCTTTTGGCAATTCCGTCTGGGGCGTCCGCCTGCCCGAAGTCATTTTCGGTTCTCTCGCCCCCATAATCTTGTTTCTATTGGTCTATCAAGCAACAAAATCTAAATCTATCTCTTTTCTTTCTTCTCTAACTCTATCTCTCATGCCTTGGCACATCTATTATTCCCGGGCCAGTTTCGAAGTCGTTCTTATGCTCGACCTGATCATGTTGGGCACATTGCTTTTTCTCAAAAAACGCTTTGCACTTGGCACTTTGCACTTGGCACTTTCCTTATACTCCTACAGCACAGCCGTTTTATTTGTTCCCATCTGGTTGGTAACTTTACATCTCCTCACTCGCACCCGCCCCCGGCTTGTGCCCTTATTGCTATTTGCTATTACTATTATTCCCCTGGTTTATCACATCGTTGCCGGCCCGGCCCGCGGCCGCTTTGGGGGTTTAAGCGTTTTTAACCAGCAGGAACTCGTGAGAAATATTAATGATCTGCGCGCAGAAGATAATGCCCCCACCTCGCCCCTCTGGCACAACAAGCTGGAAACTTACGCTTCAGCCCTGACGGCCAATTATCTCCGGGCTTTTTCTACCGACTTTTTGTTTATCCGCGGCGACCCCATTTATCGCCACAGCATGCAGGTGGTAGGTGAACTGCCGGCCATTTCCTTCCCGTTCGTGCTCATCGGGCTCTGGTATTTAGGATCCCGGCGCCAATGGCTCTGGCTGGCCTGGCTCTTTTTGGCCCCCATTCCCGCAACCCTGACTTCCGACGGAGGATATCACGCCACTCGCCTGTTTTTGATGATTCCGCCCTTAGCCGTCGCTACTGGTGCCGGTCTGTTTTTAGTGATGCGAAAATTACCAAAAATTCTTAATTTCTTATTACTTTTGTTCTTTGTAACTTATTTTGTCTGGCTAGGTCATTATTACGTAGCCCATTACGCCAAAGCCTCTTGGCGCTGGTGGCACGTCGGTTACCAGACCGCGCTCCAATCCCTATCCACTCTTGCCCCCAATTATTCTCGGGTTTTCATCAACAATACTTACGAACCATCCTTAATCAGGTTCTTGTTTTGGACCAACTATCCCCCAGCCAAATTTCATCGCCAATTTACTGTTGATCAACCCCAGGACAACATTGTCCCCAATTACAATGGCTTTTCCCTAGACGGCAAATACTTCTTCGGCAACTTTAATAAACCAAACTGGACCGAATTTTTACTCCCCAACAGCCTGTATCTTATTTCCCAACGCGATAACGTGGCCGGGGATTGGGACTGGCGCCGCACCCCGCCCGATAATATCCGCGTCCTTTTTACCAGCACCAATGCTTACGATCAACCTATTCTTTATCTTGTTACTAAAAAATGATTTTACTCTTCCTGGCCGGCTTGATTCTAAGAATTTTTTTGAGTCTGCAAATCTACAGCGGCGACGTCAATAATCATGTTTCCTGGGGCCGGGACATCCTCAAATTCGGGCCAGCCGGAGTCTATCAGCGGGAATTTATGTCTCGCTATGGCACTCTCACTCCCACCTACCCCCCCGTTCCCCTATTGCTTTTTACTCTGTCTCAAGGTGCTTTCAATTGGGTCTCTCGTACCGCCTGGGATACAAATCTCAAATATCCACTCTTTCCCTCCCAAATCGTCTGGTGGCTGCAAGATCAAGATACCCAACCGGCCTTTCATAAGATTTGGGCCATTGCTGCGGACATCGGCATTGCCTGGCTTGTTTACACAGTTACCAAAAAGCGCTGGCTGGCAGCTCTGGTTCTTTTTAATCCTGCTTTTTTTTACAACAGCGCTTCCTGGGGGCAAATTGAATCCGTGCCGGTATTTTTCCTGGTTGCAGCATTTCTTACCCGCCGGCCGTTTCTCTCTGCCGTTTCATTTACCCTGGCCCTTCTGACCAAACAATCCTCGATCATTTTTATTCCCCTATACACCTTATTTTTTTACCGCCGTTTTGGTATGACTCAAAGCATTAAGTCTGCGGTCGTCGGGTTGGCTATTTTCCTGCTGGCATTTTTGCCCTTCGCCGCTCCGCCACTGGCTACCTATTGGCACATCATCCAAACCGGTTCGGGTTCGGATTACGTGGTAGACCACGCTTTTAATTTCTGGGCTCTCACCACAGGTTTAGGCAAAATTCCCGATGCCAATTACCGCGTCTGGGGGTATTCGCTTTTTGGCGCCTGTCTGTTTTTTATTCTTTCCCGCAAATCCATTTCTGTTTTTCCTGCCGCCACCCTCATCGTCATGGCCGCTTTCTTCTTGCTTACTCGCATGCATGAACGCTATTTATTACCGGCTCTGGTCTTTTTGATTTTCTGGCTGGCTCGCGACCGGCGGCTTCTTCCCGTTTTTATCTATCTCTCCCTTTTTCATTGGCTTAATCTTTATCACAATTGGTGGTACCCCCGTTGGCCGGCGTTGGTCGCCCTGCTCACTCCGATATTCAACATCCAAATTCTCACTCTAGTTGCGCTTCTGGCCTTTATTTGGTTATTATGGCGCTATTATGCCAGAGATTAAACGTCCTCTCATAGTTGCGGCCATTTTCTATTTTTTCATCGCTCCTTTTTTCTTCCACCCCGATATCAAAATTATTTACTACCTCTCCCAATTTTTATCCCAGGGGACAGTCAATATCTATCAGTATATCGCCGCCAATCCGGACAAAGCCCTGCTTGGCTCCTTTGTCTATCCGCCTTTGTCCTATTTTGTCATGGGGCTAGTTTACCCCGTGGTTAATTTTTTGGCTGGCTCGGGATTTACTCCTTGGCTGGGTATGGGCAACGATGCCGTGGATATTGCCGGCATTTTCCGCTATTTGTTTCTCATCAAAACTCCGCTCATTCTGGCTTTGTTAGCTACCGGTTGGGCGCTATCCCGGATATCCTCCCGGCGGGTAGTGCTGTGGATCTGGTTTTTTAACCCCATCACCATTTACGTAGTCGGCTTTATGGGCCAGATAGATATTTTACCGGTCTTGCTTTCTGTTTTGGCTCTGCTCCTTGCCAAACCCAAGCCGTTTTTGGCCGCCGTACTTTTGGGATTGGGCGCAGCCCTCAAAACTTATCCACTCCTGCTTTTGCCTTTCCTGGCTCTCTTGTCCACTTCCAATCTTAAGCGGTCGGCTCTGATATTTCTAGCTGGGTTGTCACCATATATTTTATTAGTCGCTCCATTTCTTACCACTCCAGCTTTTTATTCCGACACCCTAACCTCCGGGCTTACCCAGCGGGTACTGCAACTCTCACTTCCCTTGGGTTATTCGGAAAACTTGTATCTAGTTCCGATAGTCTTAACTGGATTGCTCCTGGCCGCAGGTGTTTTGCACCGCGGCCAAATTCACCGCTTGTCAGCTTACTGGATGGCCGCTTCTTTACTGCCGGTGGTTCTGTCTCACTTCCATCCCCAGTGGATTTTATGGTCCATGCCCTTTATTAGTCTGTGGATTGCTTCCAAATCGGACTGGCTGTCATTATTACTTTTTTCCGCCAGTTTTCTAGCGACAGTGTTTTTGTTTGCCGATAAATTTCTCACCTGGGGACTGATTAGCCCCTTTAATCCCCAAATTCTCTTCCTGCCCGCTTTTTCAAATCCTTTATTGCAAAGCCTCTCTCACTCCGTCTTGGTGGGAGTTGGCTTGTGGATCAGCTTATGCGCGTGTTTTTCCTCGGACCGGTCATAGTTTTAGCCGCTCTCGTCTTGGCTTCCTTGGCCAGCCGCAACCGGTTGGATACCGAAGTCTCCGGCAGTTCTTACTTACCACTCGTTGAAACCCGCCCCATCACTTTCACCCCCATCCATTCGGGTCTAAATATCATCCTTCTTCGCATGAAGAATCCGAACCTGGCGGACACGTCCGATTTTGTTTTTACACTTAAAGACCAAGCTAACCAGACAGTCCGGGAGCTTAATTTTTCCGGCCGCAACATCGGTGATCCCAGCGACGTCCGTTTGCAGTTTACCCCCATTCTGGATTCCGCTAATCAACCCCTGACTCTGACCATCATCTCTCCATCTACCTCCGTAAAAATCGAAAACGGTTTTCGTGCTTACTACCGCACTTCCGGTCTGTCACTTAATTTGGCCCCGCTTACCCGTGATCCTGTCTTTATGGTCGTGTGGGCGTTGCTTGTATTCGGGCTGACTCGTATCCCTGCGGATCCCAAGTCTTCCCCAAAGTTGCCTCTTCCGGCAAACTGTACACGCCGCCGATAAACAACGTGTTTGGCAGATTTTGGTCGTCAGGCCAATATATTTTGCGAAATTCAAACTTGCCGAAGTCATATCCTTGCCGTGGTGCTTTTTGATATTCTTCCGGCGGTATTTTGAGATAAAACAAAGTAAAAATATACGGCTGGGCCTGCCCAGTTTCCCACACCACGTGGCCATAATTATCGAGTATCGGAGAGATAATCCGCGCCACTTCTTTAAATCCCCACTGCCAATCGCCGTAATGGTTATACGGCATCTGCCACAAGGCAGCCAGCACAAACCATCCCAAACTGATAACCGCCCAAGGAATAATCAGCCACTTGAGCCATGTTTTAAGTTGTACCCACCCCACCGCGATTAACATGGTATTGGCCGCCCATAACGGCAGCACCCGCACCGGGTTGAACCAGCTCTGGGTAATGACCGCCGGCAACGGGGCCAAAGCCAGCCAGGCCACTAACACTTTGTTTTTCCGCCAGTTTTTAATTAGCCACCAAATTCCTGATCCCCAGAAAAATATTTCCCATCCGTAATACAGGCCAAATCCATCTACTCGTTGGTTGGGTTCATTGGTGCCCCGGACAAACAAGTTAGCTGGGGAAAAATACGAGAAATATTTCTGTCCTGCTTCCCGCCAGCTCCCGCCAGCCGATGTCCATCTGGCCCATCCCCCGCTAGACATAGCTATGCCGAACAGAACGATGGCTAAAATTACCCCCAAGCTCCGCCGGCCCCAGATGAGAAATGGCCATAAATAAATCTTAGCCGAGTGATAGGCAAACACATTTATTCCCGCTATCACCAACCCCAACGTATATTTCCCTTCTAGAATAAGACACATGGTCGCCAGGATTAATGTCAGAGACAAATTGGCTTCCCATGCCCCGCGCGAGTAAAAAATAGCCCACGGTTCGACAGCCATCATTCCCGCCGCGATTAATCCTATTCGCTTCCCCAGCAACTTGGCTGAAATTAAATACAGCAAACCGATACTGGCCACTCCGGCCATCGCCGACAGTAATCTGGTATTTATCTCGTTTAAGCCGAATATCCCCACAATCGGAGCCGTCAGATATGCATATAGCGGGGGTTTATAGTCATCGAACGAGCGCAACGATAGCGGCCACTTTGTTCCATACTCATCCGCCCCGGTTTTCCACAATGAATAAGCGTTATACCCTAGAGCCGCCTCGTCCCAGTTCACCGACCCCGGAGATTTGTCCAGCCAAACCAGCCGCAAGACGGCTCCCACCACCAGAATGACGATTAATATTTTGCGATCCATAATCCTTTTCCGTAGCCGTAAACCAACTCGTCATCGGCCTCTATTTTTTTAATAATTTTATCCTCCGGTATTCCCGCCATCTCCTTTGGTAAACCGACGTAAACATTTCCCGGGACGGGAGTAAATTCTCGCACCTCGATTTTTGAGTTGGGCAATATTTTGTAAAACTTTAACATCTCCTCCATTGGCCCGAATTTGCTCGTCACTACCACCCCCGGCACTTGATCTAGGTTATCTTTTAGCCACAAATAAGTTTGCCGGTACAAATACACATCTGAATACTGCCACTTCAATTGATTAAAGAACATTTCTCTGTAAAAAAATCCGGCTCCAACCAAGTATAAAGCACACACCAAACGCTTGTCCAAAACTTTCACCGCTTGGGCTACCAACATCACAATCGCTGGAATAAATAGTATCCCCCCGATCGTAAAAAATTTCTTGTCCAGAAATATTCCCCCCAGCCATCCGCCGATTATCCACCACTTTGTTCCTCCGGAACCGAACTTCACTAGCCCATAGATTATCACAGGCACTTCCCAGTAATAGATAAGAGGCAATAATCCCTTGGGGGGCAAACCGCTCATTCCCGTTATTATCCTCGCGGCCAGGGGAGCAGTCCATTGTTCAAAATCCAGTAAAGCTATGCTTCTTTGTAAAACCGTGTTTATCGCCAGTCCTGGTTTGTTGTACAAGATTTTTCGCGCTAACGCCGGCAGGATATAAGTTTTTCCAGTGGCCAGAAAATTAGTTTTTTGGATTGCGTCTACTTTTTGGCCCAAGTAACCCCAGTTTAATTTATCAAACAAATTGTCGGTAGTGATTTTTGCCAAGCTCACCCGATCGGCTGCCAGGGCCAGTATCACAAGTACAATGGCCACAGCCTTTTGCCATCTTTTAGTGGCTGTCCAGGCCCATAATCCCGCCGCCAGAGCTGTCGTCTCCCATACGTGCCACAAGCTTAAGGTATTCAACCATGGATTAGCCGCTGCAATCACCGCCGCCCAGCCCGACCTGGTCTTTTTGGCCAGCAAGATTACAATCACCGCCTGCGCGAGCCACCCCCAAATCCTAATTTGTGTCTCGCCCCATCCCCAACTTCCAAACCCTTGGGCCAACTCCACGCTTACCCCTAACGGCTTTCCTATCGTCAGTCCCAATCGCACCACCATCACAATTCCTGCAGTAATTCCCGGCCACATCAATTGATATTAAGCTCACGGACCTCGTATAATCAAGTCTACATGCGCCGTTTACTGATTCTGGCCCTGGTCATCGGATCACTCACGCGTTTACTATGGCTCACTCGTTACCCGGTTGGATTTACTCCGGATGAAGCCGCTTTTGGCTACAACGCTTATTCTCTTCTGCTCACCGGCCGTGATGAATGGGGAGTCCCGTGGTGGCAATTGTTTTTTACCAACCTCCGTTCCTTTGGGGATTACAAACTCCCCCTTTACACTTTCTTGGCTATTCCTTCCGTTAAAATTTTCGGTTTGACTGAATTTGCTGTCCGTTTGCCCAACGCGGTCTTTGGCATTCTGGCCATAGGCGCCGTTTATCTGCTGGCCAATAAACTTTTTCCCCGCTCCGGTTCCATCGCCGCCCTCCTTCTGGCCATCTCTCCCTGGCATGTCCAGCTTTCCCGGGGGGCTTTCGAAGCCAATCTGGCTACCTTTCTCTTGCCTATGGGGATTTACCTGTTTCTAGAGAACAAGACCCTCTTTTCCACCCTATTCTTTACCGCTGCCGCCTATTCCTATCATTCAGCCAGGCTAATTTTACCCTTCATTTTGGTCTTTATCTTTGTCAACTTCCGCAACAAATTCAAACCTCTCCTGCTTATTCCCCTTATAGTTTCACTATGGGGATTAAGTTCGGCCCGGGTGGCCGACGTGAGCATTTTCAGCCCCACTGATAACTGGTTGGGAGTGGCCACCCGCCGTTTTGAGGCCCGGGCTCTGGGTCTTCCGGACCAGATTGCCCGCGTTTTTTCCAACAAGCTGGTTTATTCCCTCTCCACTTTTTCTCAAAATTATATTTCTTACTTTTCCCCCAATTTCCTTTTTACCTCTGGAGCTGGTGAGCCCTTTTACGGCATGATGCCGGGCAGGGGAGTGCTTTACTTAATTGAACTGCCAATTTTGGTTTTGGCTCTGCTTTACTTTATCCGCAAACCCTCCCGATCAGTTTTCCTGTTACTAATACTCATAGCCCTGGCTCCTATCCCCGCCGCTCTGGCCAAAGGTCCGGGAGCCGCCGCCAACCGCGCCGTAATTATGCTTCCCTGGTTAATCATTCTTCTTTCCACCGCCATCGTCCGCCTCCCCCGCCAGTGGCTGACTCTCGTGATCGGCGCCTATATTACCAGCTTCGTTTTCTTTGGAGAGGATTATTTATACCACTCACCCTATCTTGCCGCTCCCTCCATGTCCTACGGCTGGCGGGATTTAATGCCGCGGCTTCAGGCCTTTACTGACCGTTTCCCCGACGTGCGTTTCAGCAGATCGCTCTCCGAGCCGCACATTTTCGTGGCCTTTTACACCCGCTTTGATCCCCGGGAGTATCAAAAAGCTTCTGCTTCTTGGCCTCGCAACGTTAAGTTTCTGGACCAATTCGACGGCTACTATTTAGGCAAATACCGGTTCGGAGTTATTCATCCCGCCGATCCGGTAACCATTCCTACTTTGTACATCGGCAAACCCGAAGATTTTTCGCCGGATTTCCCCGAATATTTCCACATTAATTACCCGTCTTCCCGTCCAGCTATCATAGTTGCTCAGAAGCTTCCATGAAAAAAATCCTCTTACTGCTTCTCATCCCCACATTTTCTTTGATGTTGCGTCCCGGTATTTTTACGATGCACGATTTCCACGTCTTCCGCCAGTTTGAATTTGGCAAATGCGTTGCCGCCAAAACTTTTCCTTGCCGCTGGGCGCCGGATGCGGGGATGGGTTACGGCGAGCCGGTATTTAATTTCTACGGTCAGTTTCCTTACTGGATTGGCCAGATATTTCACGCCTTCGGTTTACAAACAATTGATTCTGTCAAAGCCAATTTTATTTTGACAATAATAGTTTCAGCCGTGGCCATGTTTTACTTGGGCAAAAAATACTGGGGAAATCTAGGCGGGGTAGTAGCGGCTCTTTTTTATGTTTACGCTCCTTACCGGGCAGTGGACGTCTGGGTTCGCGGTTCTCTCAACGAAGCATATGCCCTGGCCTTATTTCCTTTGATTTTTCTCTCGTTGGATAATTTCCTTGACGATCACCAACCCCGGCATCTCTGGTGGTTAGTTTTATTTGCTTCCGCTCTACTCATAACCCACAACATATCCGCACTCATGATTGCCCCGTTTTTGGCTATATGGGTTTTCAAAAAATCTCCCGTGCCTTTCTCTCGCCTCATCGCCGCCGGAGCTGCCGTCTTTCTTTTAAGCGCTTTTTATTTGCTGCCCGTTATTTTTGAAAGTCACCTGGTTACTTTAAACCGCACCACCACCGACTATTATTCTTACCAGCTCCATTGGACCACTCTCAAGCAGCTCTTTATCTCCCGCTTTTGGGGTTATGGCGGCTCCGTTTGGGGCCCTAACGACACCATGAGTTTCTCCGTCGGTTACCTACAGTGGATCGTGCCGGTTCTAGTAGGTATATATTTTTTAATTAGGAAATTCAGGCATTCATTAGGTCAATTAGAAATTAGGTCAATTAGAAATTTTGCAGTATTCATTTCATCAGCCTTCTTCGCTATTTTTCTCACTCACGGCAAGTCGGAATTTATCTGGAAACTTTTCCCTCCTTTAGCTTACGTCCAGTTCCCCTGGCGTTTCCTAGCCGTGGCAACCTTCTTTCTGGCCCTCTCTTCCGGCGCCATCGCGCAAGTGTTTCCCAAAAAATTATCAATCATCTTAATCAGCTTAGTTATCTTAATTAACTTCTCCTTCTTCCGTCCCGATATTTGGCGTAACATCACGGACCGTGAACAATTTTCAGGAGCCTTGTGGGACGAGCAACGTTCTTCGGCTCTAAATGATTTTTGGCCCCGCACAGCTCCCCAGTTACCCCGTTTTTTCGCCCCATCCCAACCTCAGGTTCTTCTTACTACAGATACTTACCAAAAAATCCAATACCCCATTGTTTATTTCCCCGGCTGGAAATCGGAAGTTGAACTTTTCCCCTTCGGTCCGCTGGGTTTAATTACCGCCCGAGTCCCGCTAGACACGCAAATTACCCTGAAATTTACCGATACGCCTGTCCGGATCATCGGCAACATTACTAGTCTGGTCGCTGTGCTATGTCTCATCTTAAGTGGCTATTACTTATTGTCGCGGCGGGTTTAACTCTAAGGCTCGCTGCCATTAATTTTTTACCGCCTAGTCTCAACTGGGACGAAGTGTCACTGGGTTACAACGCTTATTCACTTCTCAAAACGGGCCGGGATGAATGGGGGACAATCCTGCCCACCATTATTCGCGCTTATGGAGACTACAAGTTACCTATTTACGTTTATTTAGCTGTTACTTCGCCGTTCTTTATCCGTTTACCTTCAATTATTTTCGGCACTCTGCTTATCATAGTTACATATCTATTAGGTCGACGGCTGGCTTCTCCGTTCGTTGGTCTGACTTCAGCTCTGCTGATAGCCATTTCCCCCTGGACCTGGTGGATATCCCGCATCGCTCTGGAGGCCAACGTGGGAGCCCTGCTTATCGCCATAGGCATCTACTGTCTACTTGCCCGCAAACTTAATCTGGGAATACTTTTTCTGGGTCTATCCGTTTGGGCTTATAATTCCGCCCGCGTCTTCTCTCCGCTTTTCTTGACCGGCTACTGGTTAATCAATCGTCCCAAACTAACTCCTATCCACTATTCTCTAATTTCTATTTTCTTTATTCCTATGATTTTCCAACTCTTATCCTCCTCCGGCCAGGCTCGCTTAAACTGGCTGACCATTCTTGATTCTGGGGCCATCACCCAGATAAACCAGCTGCAATCCCGTCCCGGCGGCCGACTGGTGTACAACAAAGCCACTTATTTCCTCTATCGCTTCGGCCAAAACTATATTTCCTATCTCTCTCCCAATTTCCTGTTTCTTAAAGGCGGCAATCATTATCAATTCAGTGTCCAAAACTATGGCTTGCTATATTTAATTTGTCTGCCATTTTTTTATATTGGGATTTGGTATTTATTTAGAAATTATAAATTAGAAAGTAGAAATTCGTTGCTGTTGTGGTTACTGCTGGCGCCGGTCGCTGGCAGCCTTACCCGCGATGCACCCCACGTCCTGCGTGCCATCCCTTTGCTTCCTCTCCCCATGATCCTCACCGCCATCGGCCTGGACCGCTTCGGCCGCAATGTTAAGGTTCTCTTCTTCGTCGTCTTACTACTATCAACTATGAACTATTTATTCGTAACTAAAAGTTATCGCAATAACTTTTCGGATGCCTGGCAATACGGTTATTCTCAAGTAATTCAATTTATTAAACCGCTGTATTCCCAATACGATCAAATCGTTTTTACCAAGAAATATGGCGAACCGCACGAATTCGTGGCTTACTTCTGGCCCTGGGATCCCGCCGATTTTTCCCAAAATAAGTCTTGGGACTACCACGCTAATTGGTATTGGGTGAACAGTCTGGACAAGATTAAGTTCGTCAACGATTGGGAGATTAGCACCATGGCGTTTAAACCAAACACTTTAGTTATTTCCAGTCCTGAAAGTGAAATTTCCGGCCGCGAGATAAAAAGGATTAATTTTCTCAATGGCCAGCCAGCCTTTATTATTTATGAAATCTAAAATTCTGCTCATATTTATTGTTTTACTCGGGTCTGGATTGAGATTGTTTCACTTAGGCTCTCGCCCATTGGGTTTCACTTGGGACGAAGCCGCACTCGGCTACAACGCCTACTCGCTTCTCAAAACCGGCCGTGACGAATACGGAAAAATTTTGCCCGTGGTTCTCAAATCTTTCGGCGACTATAAACCCGGAGTTTATGCTTACCTGGCTGTTCCCAGCATCGCCACTCTCGGCCTGTCTGAATTTGCCACCCGCCTTCCCTCGGCCATTTTTGGCACCTTGCTCGTTATCGTTGTTTACCTTCTTACTCGAAACGCATTTACTGCTCTGCTTTTAGCCATCAATCCCTGGTCACTCTATTTCTCCCGTGGAGCGTGGGAAGCCAACATCGCTTTGGTTTTCACCACCCTGGGTGCCCTTTTGTTTATCAAACGCCGGTATTTAACATCGGCCCTCTTCTTTGGCCTGACATTTCTCACTTACCAAGGAGCTAAAATGTTCACCCCCTTGCTTCTGGTTTCCCTTTTTTTGATTTACCGTCCCAATATTAAATTATTAATCAAACCCCTAATTTTCCTGTTTCTCCTGTTTCTCCCCATCCTCCTGGGTCTTGGCACCCAATCCGGCCGTTTGAAAGTCTTTAGTGTCTTCAGCTACACCCGCCGTCCTGACACCATTGTGGAAATAAAACGCCAGGACAAAAATAACCCTTTCCTTTTCACTCTCTTCGATTCAGAAATCATTGATCAGGGCAGGGGAGTGCTGCAAAGATATTTAAATCACCTCTCGCCTTATTTCCTGTTCTTCGCCGGTGATTGGCAAAACCTGCGCCATTCTGTTCCGTACTACGGTTACTTCCACCTCCCCGAAATACTGACCATTCTCATTGGCCTCGTCGTCTTACTACGAACCAATAACCAACTAACTAAGCTTCTGATAGCTTGGTTGCTTTTGGCTGCTTTGCCTTCGACTCTGTCACGCGACCTGGTCTCCGGCGTTCGCTCATTGCCCCTTCTCGTTCCGCTAATTATCATTTCCGGAATCGGCCTTGCCCAACTATTTCGTCATCGTTTCCTCTTATACTCTTACACTCTTATACTCTTGTTTTTCTTTGTTTATTATCTCGACTTATTTTATGTTCACTCTCCCAATTTCACTGCCGCCGATATGCTTTATCCATACAAACCGGCCTTGACCCTGATTAAACAACATCTGGGGGAATATCAGCGAGTCATTATCTCCGATAAGCTCGGCCAGCCATATATTTTTACCCTTTTTTATCTGCGCATTGACCCACTGGAGTACCAGCGTCAAAGCCAGTTGACAGCCAATCCCCAGGGGGACGTGGGCCATGTTGACCGCTTTGACCAATTTGTTTTTCGCCCGCTTTTTTTGCCCGAGGATAGGTATCTACGTTCCACAATTTTGATAGGGGACAGATACGAGCTACCTGACCCAGATCTACCATCTATTCCCAACCTAGTCATGCTGGGGGACATTAAATATCCCAATGGCGCCCCGGGTCTGAAAGTGATCGGTCTCAAGTGAAAAATTTTTTGCTGATTCTCATTCTCGTCCTGGCATCCGTTTTACGGCTTTATAAACTTTCCTCCTATCCCGCCGGCCTGAACGCCGACGAAGCGGCTCTGGGCTACAACGCCTACTCACTCCTTCTCACCGGAAAGGATGAGCATGGTCATCCTTGGCCGGTCAATCTGGAATCTTTTGGCGACTTCAAACCTGCCGGTTACGCGTATCTGCTTATTCCCTTTATCAAAGTTTTCGGCCTGACGGAATTCGCCGTCCGTCTCCCCTCGGCCGTCTTTGGGATATTGGGAGTGTTATTCATTTATTTATTAACTAAGGAATTAATTAACAAGGACTGTGGATTGATTGCAGCTCTTATGCTTACAATTTCGCCGTGGCACCTGCACTTCTCCCGCGGCGGTTGGGAAGTCAATGTAGCCACCACTCTCATACTTATCGGCGCCTGGCTTTTTCTTAAAAAACGCTTTGCCCTTTGCACTTTGCCTTTTGCCCTTTCTATGTACACCTACCAGTCTGCCCGCCTCATCGTTCCCCTCATGGGATTGGGTCTATTTTTTCTCTACCGCCCCAAACGAATTTTTATGGCTTTTGTTTTGGGCTTCTTACTCCTAATCCCTCTAACCTATAACCTAGTCACTACCGACGCCGCCTCCCGTTTGTCCGGCGTGGGGCTTCTGGCCGATGAGGGGCCTCTCAACCGGGCCAAGGAATTGCGCGGCCAGCATCCCGCTTGGAGCTCTCCTTTGTCCAGAATTTTACACAACCGCCCGGTTTTATATTCCATCCAATTTTTGAAAAACTACACCGACCATTTTTTCGGCGACTTTCTTTTTGTTAACGGCGACGTTATACCCCGTAACCGCGTCCCCGAAACCGGCCTGCTCTATTTCACCGACTTTATTTTCTTAGGGTTAGGAGCGGTTTATCTACTACGAACTATGAACCATGAACCAAGAACTAAATTGGTTTGGTTATGGCTTGCCATCGCCCCAATTGCTGCAGCTCTCACTTTCCAAACCCCCCACGCCCTCCGCGCCCAAAACATGGTCATCCCACTGACAATTATTTTGTCATTTGGCATTTATTCATTTTTTATTGATTTAAAATTAAAAATTAAAAATTTAAAATTGTTCCGTTTAGTTATTGGAGGTTTTGTGATAGTTTATCTTTGGCAGGTGGCGCGCTACTTGCACGAATATTACGTCCATTATCCCCAAACTTATCCATACGCCTGGGAATACGGCTTTAAAGAACTGGTGGCTTACGTGGGATCGGTTCAGGACAAATATGAAAAGATTTTAGTCACCGACAAATATGATCAGCCATACATCATTTTTCTCTTTTATTCCAAATACCCGCCCCAAAACTTCCAGGGCCGCCATACGCTGACTTTCCGCGACAAATACAACTTTTCCACTGTTCGTGACTACGACAAATTTCATTTTTCCGCCACCCCCTGGACAAAAGTCAGCGACATCCATTCGTCCCTCATAGTAGCCGCCCCGGAAGATATTCCCGACGTGGGTGTTAATATAGTTAAAACCATTAATTTCCCAAATGACCAACCAGCGTTTAAAATAATTAGTAATTAACATGAAGGACCAAAAGAAATTAGCCATATTTGAAGGGAAAAAGATTCGCCGGCATTGGAATGGTGAACAAGAAAAATGGTATTTCTCTGTCGTGGATGTAGTATCCGCTTTAACAGATAGCATCGATCCAAGAAACTATTGGAAGGTTCTTAAAAACAGGTTAAAGAATGAAGGAAGCGAGGTGGTTACAAAGTGTAACCAACTGAAAATGCAGGCTGCAGACGACAAATATTATCTTACCGATGTAGCCGATACAGAAGTAATGTTTCGTATTATTCAGTCTATTCCTTCTCCAAACGCCGAACCGTTTAAACTCTGGTTAGCCAGGGTTGGCTATGAGCGGATCGAGGAGTCTCAAGATCCAGAACTGGCCATTAACCGGGCTTTAAAAGCCTACCTGAGAAAGGGTTATAGCAGAGATTGGATTAACCAACGTTTAAAAAGCATTGAAATTCGAAAAGCCCTGACGGATGAATGGGAAAACAGAGGAGTTAAGGCTGGCGACGAGTTTGCCATTCTGACTGATGATATTACCTTTGCTTGGGCGGGGATAACTACCAAGCGGTATAAAAATTACAAAGGGCTTAAGAAGGAAAACCTGCGAGACAATATGACTAATTTGGAATTGGTCTTGGATATGCTGGCCGAAACGGCTACCACCGAAATTTCCCAAAAGCGTAAATCGCAGACATTTATGGGTAATCGGCGAGTTGCGAAAGAGGGTGGAGGCATAGCCGGCAATGCCAGAAAACAGATTGAGGCCAAGACTGGCAGGAGAATTGTGAGTAAATACAAGTTTATCCCTGCAAGTGCTCGAAAAACATTAAAAAACGTATGAAAAAAATAAAACTCTCCGTAGTTCTGGCCACTCACAACGAGGAGGCCAATATTGTGAGATGTCTTGAGTCGGTCAAAAACATCGCCGACGAGATAGTTATCGCTGACGAACAATCTTCGGATAAAACAGTGAAGATTGCCAAAAAATTTGCAGCCAAAGTTATCTCTGTCCCACATAACGATAACTTTCATATCACTAAAAATATCGCTATTGCGTCAGCAACAGGGGACTGGATTCTCCAACTGGATGCCGACGAAGTCGTCTCCCCCGAACTGGCCCGGGAAATCCAATCCCACCTGAAAGGTGGCCGGAAGGACTCCTTTCAGGTGAACGGCTATTGGATGAACAGAAAAAATTGGTTTTTAAATCGGTTCTTAACCAAAGGCGGTCAATACCCGGATCCCACTCTCCGCTTCTACCGCCGGGGACTAGGACACCTTCCGGCCGCAAATGTCCACGAACAAGCTACCGTCAATGGACCGGTCGGCCGCCTCAAGCACGATTTACTTCACTATCACCACACCACCTTTTCTAAATACATGGATGGATTCAACCGCTATTCTTCTTTCGCCGCTTCTCAAATGCAAGCTCGTCATGAACCCCTTAATCTACTTAATGCACTTAATCACTTAATCCCTCTCCCCCTATTTACTTTTCTGAATATCTATTTCCGTCATCTAGGTATGGTTGATGGATATTCCGGATTTGTTTTTGCCCTCTTTTCCGGCCTCACCCATGCCGTTGCCTACATTAAATACTGGCAAAGGTCATTATGATCAAAGTCGGTTTTATTACATCTCCCCTGCACGACGCCAATGCTGCCCGCGGCGTCGGCTCCTACACCCGCCGCCTCCTAGAAAGACTCAAAGTTCAAAGTTCAAGGTTCAATATTGAGATTTTAGAAATTAAAAATGACCATGAACTACAAACTATGAACTATGAACTCGTCCACTACCCATACTTCGACTTATTTCGGCATACCTTGCCAATTTTTAATAAATCCAAAATTGTAGTCACCCTTCACGATGTGATACCGTTGGAATTTCCTGATCACTACCCCCCCGGTCTCCGCGGCAGGCTTAATCTGCAGTTGCAAAAATTGGCCCTGGCCAACGTAGAACGTGTCATTACCGTTTCCTATGCTTCAGTACAAGCAATACGAAAGTATCTGCTTGTACCTCACGCTAAACTCAAACTGGTTTACGAAGCCGCCGACCCCATGTTTAAAAAGATTTCTAAACCCAAAAACAAATATCATCTGCCCAAAAAATTCGTTCTCTACGTCGGAGATGTGAATTGGAATAAAAATATACCCAATTTAGTTAAAGCTTGTGAACAAATAAATTACCCATTGGTAATAGTGGGTAAACAAGCAACTGAAGTAGAAAAACTGGACCTAAACCACGCTGAACTGCGGCATTTACAAGGAGTAGATTGGTCGGCCGTTATCCGCTCGGGTTTTGTGGCAGACGAAGATTTGGTACATATCTACAATTTGGCCACCGTTTACTGCCAGCCGTCCTTATCCGAAGGCTTTGGCCTGCCTGTCGTGGAAGCCCTGGCCTGCGGCACCCCTGTAGCCTGCAGCAATACTTCATCCTTGCCGGAAATAGCGGAGGATAACGCCACATATTTCAATCCCTATGACGTCGATGATATGTCCCAAGCTATAATTAACGCTAAGCCTCCACAAAGCAAGCCAATGTTTTCATGGGAGGAAACTGCCAAATTGACTCTGATGGTTTATCGGGAAATATTATGAAGTTTACAGCAATTCTAAAATATTTTGTCCTCTGGCAGGCGGCAATAATCATTATGGCCATTGCCGCCCAATATTCTTCCCTGCCTTTGCGGGAGACGTATTTAGGCAGCGGTACCCAAGGGTATATGGAGAAACCTTGGTTCTACTCCCGGGAGAACTTCGACGGAATGCACTACACGTACATCGCCCGCCGGGGCTATGGCTACTCCCAACAGGCCTTCTTCCCCCTTTATCCGGCCATCATGCGCCGCATCATGACTTTGCCGATTCTCAACAACGCTGTTCTTGCTGGGATCCTAGTCTCGGTAGTATCTTTCTTAGCCGGACTATACCTTTTTACCAAGCTCGCTCTATTAGATTACTCTCCTACAGTGATCAAGTGGACTGTTTTAGCACTTTTGTTTTTTCCCACCAGTTTCTTCTTCACCTCCATTTATACCGAAGGTCTGTTCTTTTTCCTGACCATCGCCGCCTTTTACTCCGCCCGCACCCGCCGCTGGTTGCTGGCAGGCATATTTGGGGCCTTGGCCAGCTACACCCGCTTCATCGGCATTTTTCTCCTTCCCGCACTTCTTATCGAATGGTGGCAGCAGGGCCGCCGCTTTAGGCACTTCTTGCCTCTTCTTTTGATTCCACTTGGCCTGGGAATTTACATGAATTATCTAAATAAGACAGTAGGGGATCCGTTGGCCTTTTTCCACGTCCAGGTCAATTTTGCCCAGTTAAGAAGCGAGAAACTGATTCTCCTCTACCAAGTCTTCTGGCGTTACGTAAAAATGCTCTTTACCGTTAACCGGTCTGACCCCCTGTATTTGACCATTATCCTGGAACTTGTCACCGGAGTAGCCTTTCTAGCCACCACTGTCTACTCTTTCATCAAGCACCGTCTATCCTACGCCGTCTTCAACTTCCTAGCCTACCTCACTCCCACTCTTACCGGTAGCTTCACATCTTTGCCCCGTTACGTCCTCCTCTGTTTCCCGTCGTTCTTGCTTATCGGCGAATTATCGTCCCGCTCTCCCTTGGCTCGCAAGATCATTTTCGGCACCTTCGCCCTGGCCTTCATTATTTTTCTCTCCCTCTTCGCCCGGGGATATTGGGTATCATAAATGAATACAGCTGATTTATCGGTGGTCATGCCGGTATATAAACAAGAAAATAAAGTGGTGCTGTATCTTAAAAATTTGGATAAAATTTTGGCAGAATTAAACATAAACTATGAAATTATTTGTGTAGTTGATGGTTTTTTAGATAATACTTTTAAAAATGCAAAAAAATACATTAATAAAAGAATTAAAGTAATTGGTTATGAGAAAAACCAGGGTAAAGGTAACGCGGTTAGATTTGGAATGTCACACGCGAAAGGAAAGATAATAGGTTTTGTAGACGGAGGATTTGACCTTAAATATACATCGATTCCCTTAGCTTTGAAACACATGAAGTGGTATGACGCGGATATTATTATTGGGTCCAAACGCCATCCAGCATCCAAAGTAGCATATCCCTGGCAAAGGCGAATTTTGTCCTGGGGATATCAGATAGGAGTGAGGTTGTTATTTGGAATTAATATCCGGGATTCACAAGTAGGCATTAAGTTTTTTAAACGCGAAGTGATAAAAAAAATAATGCCTAAACTTTTGATAAAGGAGTTTGCTTTTGATATCGAAATGTTAGCGGTTGCCAACAGAATGGGCTTTTCCCGGATTTATGAATTTCCTATTGAATTGGAATTAGAATTTGGCACATCTTCAATTGCATCAATTGGTTTTTTTAAAACTGTTTGGAACATGCTGTGGGACACCTTGGCCGTCTTTTACCGTCTGGAAATCCGGCACTACTACGACGATGTGTAATTTTTTAGTAGCGGCCATACTATTTTTTATTTTGGTTCCCGGCGTATATGCTTCGGAGGAATTTATAAATATTGTCAATCCGGTGCGGACTTCTACTTATAACTCCAATCCAGCAGCCAGCCTGCGGGCCCAGTACAGCATAATTTCCCAATACCGGTTAGCAGCAACTTGGTTATTGACCTACGATGTATTAGGCCGACCGGAAATGGTCACCGAATTTAAAAAATTCTCGCCCAATCAAGAACTCGGTATTTTCTTAGAGATTGCTCCTGGATTTGCTAAAGCTGCGGGAGTTGAGTATCACAATACCGGTTCTTGGCATTTTGCCAACGCAGTATTTTTATCCGGTTACACACAAGAAGAAAGAATCAAGTTCATGGATACGGTATTTGCCAAGTTTAAAGAACAATTTGGTTACTACCCAGTTTCCGTCGGGTCCTGGTGGACGGATAGTTATTCCCTAAGTTACATGAGACAAAAATACGGTATTATTGCCAATCTGGGGGTTGCCGACCAGTACTCGACTGATAATTATCAGGTGTGGGGGACTTATTGGTCCACCCCCTATTATCCCAGCAAACTTCACGCCGGTATTCCGGCGGCCAGCCCGGACAATAAAATAGGAGTAGTCACTCTCCAATGGGCTCCCCGCGAGCCTCGGCGGGGGTATTACAGCAGTCTATATAGTACCCAAGATTATTTCACCACTCCAAAGCTTGATGTCAATTATTTCTCCCAGCTGATCGATATATTTTCTCAAGTCACAGTTGGTTTAGAAAGCGATTTCACCCCCGATGTTTATGGGGGTGAATATGCCAAACAAATGCAGATTGTGACTCAAAAAAGCGCAACCAAGGTGACCATGAAAAACTTTGCCGAATGGTACACAGATAAATTTCCCGGGATATCACCAGAACAAAAGATCGAATCGGACGGTATGGTCTGGTATCAATCACCTTTTTACAGGTTGGGCATAGACAAAACAAACAGCAAAATCATTGATTTCAGAATTTATCCCGCGGATTATAGAGAGCCTTATTATTTATGGCCAAATAGAGAAAAAGATTTGCGCATAAATATTCCCTCTTTGATTGATTCCATCCAAAACCCTTCAGAAATTTGGAATATCACAGACCTAAATATCAAGACTATGCCAAAATATTTTGAATCCGCAAATAAACCTCCCCAAAGATTTTTCAAATCAAACTTTATTTTGGTAAAGAAATCAGGCAATACTTGGCGCGTAGAGATAAGTAACAACTTTAAAGACGGAGAGATATTTAGCGATTGGAGTCTGGAAACGAAACACTTATTCAAATCCTCTAAAAATCTCATCAAAACAATGATTTCTTTTGACTGGAATAAATTCAAAAAAGAAAAATACTGGATTTCTCCGGAGGAACTAATAGCTTTGGAAAAATTTAGATTAATGCCAAAAGGCAAGGTATTAGTTTACGACCACGAGTGTCTGCAATGTGAATATTTCGGAAAATATCGCCCGGCAGCATTTGCCAATTCTCGGAAATACGTAAGCAGATTTTCCCAAAAAACAATAATTTATAATTACTCTGTGTTTAAAGCCAAAGATAGACCCACAGCTAAAAAGCAATTACAAAAAACTGGGGCTAAATACGTTTACTTAGTTAAGTATAATCAATATCAGGAATCGTTACCATTTTCACCGGGGGATTTGGGAGTTGAGAAGATATTCGAAAATGCCAATGTACAAATATGGATCAAAAAGATATAAATTTTCCCGGAGTTAGCATCATTATTCCGGTTTTAAATAACGAACGTACTATCAAAAAGTGCTTGGAAGGTATTACGCTTCAAGATTATCCTAAAAACAAAGTCGAGGTCCTGATTCTTGATGGGGGAAGCACTGACAAAACCATAGCAATCGCAAAATCTTTTAGAAGCATAAACCTCCACATTGTAAAGGGTGGTTATCGCAACAATATGGAGGCCAGGAGATCTATAGGCTTCCGAAAAGCAAAGTACAATTTAGTATTGGTTTTGGATTCGGACAATTACTTATACAGTTCAGATAGTCTTCGAAAGTTAGTCAAGCCCATGCTCGGCGAGGATCATCTGATTGGGTCATTCACTCTTCACTACCACTATGATTCCCAATTGCCGTTTTTTACTAGATATATATCTTTATTTGGCAACCATGATCCCGTTGCCTATTATCTACACAAAGCTGATCGGCAAAAAATTACTCAAAAAACTTGGCCACACAAAAACCAAATTGTGTCTACAAAACCGGAATGGACTGTCGTCCAATTTAATAAACAAAATTTCCCAACCCTCGGCAGCAACGGGTTTCTCATAAACAAGAAATATCTGCGCTTAAAAAATCTTAAACCGGAGAATTTTTTACATACTGATATTCTCTATGATCTTCTCGATAGGGGGTTAAATAAATATGCGGTGGTTGATGCTCAAGTTGTTCACGATAGCAGTTCCAGCATTAAACGACATTTAGAAAAAAGGTATGAATATATGCAACTTCACCATATTTCTCTGGCTAAAATAAGGCGCTATAAAGTCTTCGATTCCAACTCGCCTCAGGATCGTTTCCATCTTACCAAATTTATTTTTTATACCATTACTATTGTCAAGCCTCTCCATGAATCAATCGAGGGATTCTTCAAAAAACCCGACCTCGCCTGGTTTATTCACCCCTTTTTGTGCTGGGCATTTTTAATCACTTATTCATTTGCAGTAGTCAATCCTCACAAAAAAAGATGAACATATTAATTCTGAATTGGAAGGACCTTAAGCATCCACAAGTAGGGGGAGCTGAAATCATAGTTTACGAATTGGCAAAGAGGCTGGTATCGATGGGACATGAAGTAACATGGTTTTGTAGAATCTTCAAGTATGGAAAGCCAGAAGAAATCATCAACGGAATTAAAGTTGTAAGAAGAGGTAATTTAATAACCATGTATCTTCACGCGCCGGTATACTATTGGAAACTTCAGAAAAAACCAGACGTGGTAGTAGACATATCTAATACCATATATTGGCAAACCCCTTTATGGGCTTGGAAATCCGAAAAAATTGCTTATCTTAATCAATTGGCACAAGAAGTTTTTTATTACGAGTATCCAATCTTGATATCTCGATTTGGTAAGTTAATAGAAAAACTTCAGTATTTAGTATATTTAAATACAAAGTTTGTTTGTTACGCCCAGAGTACAAAAACAGACTTGATATCAATGGGAATAAACAATTCCAAAATAAGCGTATTCTCATTGGGAGTTGATCACGATAGATACTTTCCCGGTAAAAAGTCAAAAACTCCATTATTTATATGCGTTAACCGACTGGTGAAGATGAAAAGAACCGATTTGGCTATCAGAGCTATGGGTGAAGTTTGTAAAAACTTTCCCAAAGCCAGATTAGTAATCGTAGGATATGGTTACGATAGAATAAGGCTTGAGAAATTAAGAGACAGTTTAGGTCTGGAAGACTCAGTGAGATTTGCGGATGAAAACATTTTGTTTTTCACCAAAAACTCAAACGACAAAAAAGTTTCACTTATGCAACAAGCTTGGGCATTAGTTTTTCCTTCAGTCAAAGAGGGATGGGGGATGACAGTTACTGAAAGTGCTGCCTGTGGGACTCCGTCTATTGTAACCGACGTGACAGGCCTTAGAAATTCTGTACTTAAAAATGAAACAGGTTTGGTGGTATCCGCCAATCCAACAGTGGAAGAACTTTCGGAAGCTATGGAAAATATACTCTCTGATTCTAACTTAAGAAACCGGCTATCGAAAAACGCACTAAAATACGCACAGAAATTTACTTGGGACAAAAGTTGTCAGCAATTCCAAAAAATCATCACCCACACATCATGAATATCTTAATGCTTTCCTGGAGAGGACCAGGTCATCCCAACTCCGGTGGTGCAGAAATAAACACGCTTGAAAATGTCACTGCATGGACCAATGCCGGACACAGCGTTACCTGGTTCACCTCGACCTTTCCGGGGGCAATCCCTTTCGAAGTTGTTAATAAAGTGAAAATTGTTAGACGCGGATCCCAAAATTTTAAAGTTAATTTAGCAGCATTTACTTGGTACCTCTCTGGATCCCATGAGAAATTTGACATCGTCGTTGATCAATTCCATGGATTACCCTTCTTTACTCCTCTGTACGTTAAGGTTCCTAAACTTGCATTTATTCATGAAGTAGCCCGTGAGGTTTGGTGGTTAAACCCCTGGCCTAAACCGTTTAACCTCATTCCAGCTATAGTCGGCAGCTTTCTTGAGCCGTGGATATTTCGCATTCTTTACAAAAAGATTCCTTTTATGACAGTATCTAATTCAACCAAAGAAGATTTAATTAAATACGGAATTCCTGAAAAAAACATATCGGTATTTCTTAGCGGAGTTAATCTTTCTATTCCGTCTCCTTTACCAACCAAAAACAAGGTTCCAACGATTGTATTTTTAGGAGCATTATCTAAAGACAAGGGAATTGAAGACGCGTTACTCACCTTTTCTTTTATTAGTAAACTCCGTCCATCTTGGAAATTCTGGGTGATAGGTAAGGGGGAAACTAACTATCAACTCTATTTAGACACTCTTTGTCAGAAACTGCAGGTAGACAAAAAGGTCAAGTTTTTGGGCCCGGTATATTCATTGAAGAAATTTAAGCTACTGTCACGGTCGCACATTTTGATTAATCCTTCGATCCGTGAGGGCTGGGGCCTGGTCAATATTGAAGCCAACGCCGTAGGAACTCCGGTAGTAGGATACTATGTTCCGGGTACTAAGGATTCAGTTCGTCATCAAGTTACCGGTCTCCTCTGTCCTCCACATCATCCGGAATTGCTGGCCAGAAATGCGATTCGGTTGATTGAAGACAAAAAATTATATAAACGACTTGTCTCCAATTCTCTGCGCTGGAGTAAACAATTTTCTTGGGACAAGTTTACTAAACAAAGCTTAACTCTTATTGAAAACCTAGCGGGCAAGAAATGAACATTCTTATGCTTTCCTGGCGCGGTCCCGGCCACCCCAACTATGGCGGAGCCGAGATCGTTTCACATGAACATGCCAAAGCCTGGGTAGCTGCTGGTCACCAAGTAACCTTATTCACCTCCTATTTTCCTGGCGTTCCTCAAGAAGAGTTTGTTGACGGGGTGAAAATAATTCGCAGTGGAAACCAACTAATTACGATTCAACTTGCGGCTATGTATTGGTATTTGTTTGGCCGCCATTCCAAATATGATTTGGTTATTGATCAATTTCATGGTATCCCTTTTTTTACTCCGCTTTTTGTCAGAACCAAAAAATTGGCATTTATCCATGAAGTGGCTAAAGAAGTTTGGTGGATAAATCATTTACGCTTCCCCATTAATTACATATTTGGCACAGCCGGGTTTATTTCCGAACCCTTAATTTTTCGATTTTTTTATCGTCACATCCCTTTTTTTACCGTATCCCAGTCCACAAAACAAGATTTGATCAAGTGGTCCATCCCTGCTTCAAATATTCATATAATACCTAACGGAGTCACCACTTTACCTGCTAAATTTGCCAAAGAAAAAATCCCAACCGTGATTTTTTTAGGCGCTATCGCTCAAGATAAGGGAATTGAAGATACACTGTTTGCCTTTTCACACATTGTCAAACTACATCCCCAGTGGCGTTTATGGGTTGTTGGTAAGAGTGAACCGACCTATCAGGCTAAGCTGGATGAACTCGGCCTTCACTTAGGAATTAATTCTCGGCTCAAATTCTGGGGCTTTGCGAATGAGCCAAAAAAATTCGAACTTTTATCCCGGGCCAATGTGATGCTTAACCCATCAGCCAGAGAAGGCTGGGGATTAGTGAATATTGAAGCTAATTCCGTCGGCACACCCGTTGTCGCCTACGATGTTCCCGGTTGTCGTGACTCTATCCAAGACCAGATCACCGGATTTCTTTGTCCCAAAGGCGATATTTCCTGTCTTGCTAAAACCTGCGTCCGCCTTGTGAGTGATAATAAGTTGTATGAAAAAATGTCAGCTCAAGCAATAAAATGGTCTCAGCAATTTTCCTGGACCAAATCAACTTCTATTAGCCTCAAGCTTATTGAGACTTTACACACAACAAATCCGCGTTGAAGAGTGAATCCTGGGGGTAATCTATCAATATTTTTTGAATTGAAAGGGTAGACACTTTTTTGGTAATGTTATTGATTTCGAAAATTTTGAATTTACTCTTCTTAAGAAGATTTAGATACTCCCGACCAGAACTTCCACACAGGCGCAACCCTCTTGGCCAGAACTCGGTTAAAAGCTTCAGTTTTTTACTTTTCCTTATTATTTCTGATGCACCAGTTAAAGTTTTTGTCTCCGAGCCTTGAATGTCCATCTTAATGACATTAATTCTTTTCTCTTTATTTTTTAAAAAAGTGTCCAATTTGATTGTACCTATAGAAATAGATACCCGATTGCCTTCTGGGTCATAAATACGTTGATCGCCGAAATTGTCTTCATTACTCAAAAAAAGTTTGGCAGTACCATCTCTATCCGACACGGCTTTGTTAATTAGTACTACGTTTTTATATCCATTTAACTCCACGTTTTTTTTAAGTAATTCGAAATTTTTGGGAAGTGGTTCAAACGCATATACCCTTCCTTTATCCCCCACTTTTTTCGCGGCAATTAATGTGTAATACCCAATGTGTGCTCCTATATCAACGACAATGTCTCCCAAATTAATACTTTGTTTAAAAAGTTCCGTTTCAAATTCTTCCCATTTTCCACTCAACAATAACTCCAGTGAAATAACTCGGTCATCTTTATCAATATACATCCGGTGGCCATCGACTATTACTGATTCTGGTTTAAAAAAATTTATAATTCTGGAGGCGATGTTCTTAGTATGAGGATTTTCATAGATGGGGTGTACGATTTTCCATAAAATTCCTCTAAACATAAGTACCATTATACAGCCAAAATACTTTGTTGTTTGGTGTTAGAATAAGAAGTTATACATGGCAGTAGAAGCTCGAATTAATACAGTCTCTAATGGGGACACGGAGATTCTCGTCCCCCTGCACGGAGGTACCTATCAAGTGGTTTGGGAACGTTCTTGGGGGAGTGGTGTTTTTAATCCTTCCCCAAATCAATTTTCAGACTTTGCCCGAGGCATTAATTATGTAAAAGGGGGCGAGCACAAACTTCTTTTTGGTGTCACTCTTAACGGTGCCTGCCCGGCCGATTGTCTGGATTGCCCCTTCGGGCGCACAATTATGGCAAAACTTTATACCAGTCTAACTGACAAACAACTCACCCTAGCTCGTCCAATCAGCTCTTCAGAATTACAATCTGCTCTCGAGCGTGCAAAAGAAATAGCCATAAAGAATGGTATTCTAAGCCAAAACGAAGTGTTTGCAGCAGGAGCCCTTCTGGCGGGAGATCCTGGTTATAGCCCTCACATTCCCGACCTCATAGCCACGGTTAGCGGTTTTACTGGTTGTGAAGCCTGCCGTTGGTCTACGGTTGCGCCCGATACTGAAAACAATGTCTTGGGGGCTTTTATAGAGGGAGCAACTCGAGCCAAGGAAGCCAACCCGACCCACACGCTCAGTTTTCAAGTCTCCCTTCATAGTACCGACCATCAGGAACGTATCAACCACACGGGTGTTTCTCGTCTTCTGTCGATGCAAGAAATCTCAATGACATCTCAAAGAATCAGAAAAATTACTGGTAGAAAATTATCTCTTTCCTTTGTATTGCATGAAGGATCTGTATTAGATCCACAAGTATTAAATGATAATTTCTCTCCTGACAACAACCTTATCTCTCTACGACCTATCTATTCTCGCATTACCAATCCCATAAATCCGGACAGGTTGATAGAACTTTATTCAAAATTAAGAAGCGACAATTGGGATGTGGTTTATATGCCCCCAAGTCAAAGCTATACAGAAGGTGGGCGGCCAATTGAATTACACAACATGAGAAGCTAGGCGGGTGGATTGTAATAGCCCATTGCTGCCTTAATGGCCATTAAGAGGACATCAATTTTTTTTCTAAATCCCACAATCTTAGTAGGGGTTTTGCCCTGCGGAGGGTAACATCGCACAACTGGAATCTCGACACTTCGTAGTCCCAATCGGTTGGCGCGAGCGGTCACATAAAACAAAATTTCGTAATTGCTAAAAACATTTCTAAATAATTTCAACCTTGAATTAAGAAGTAATTTTCGGCTATGGGCCCGAAAACCATTACTTGTGTCCGTGTATATCTTACCAGCCGCTAAATTGAGAATTGGAGTGAACAAGTATCTGTTTGCAAATTTCCTTTCTAGCGGGGTATTGACCGCCCGGCCACCTTTTGCGTATCTGGATCCTTGAATATAATCAAAACCCTCATCTAGTTTTTTTATAAAACTCGAAATTGCTTCTACCCCATCTTTACCATTTCCATCCATCTGCACTACCCCTCGATAACCATTTTTAAGCGCAAAGGTATAAGCCATCCGGTACTGCGCCCCCAATTTGCCCGGACCGGTTTTTACAAGCAAAGCTGTCACTCCTTGATTTTTCAAAAATTTCGGATCAGTCGAACCGTCAGTGCTACCTCCGTCGGCAATAATAATGTCCACCAACTTCGCATACTTCTTTACTTTTTGTAGTTGTTTCTTAAACTTATCTCCTTCATTAATAACAGGGATGACCAGACAATATTTGGTCTTTCTTTTCTTAAACTCGATCTTTTTAAAACTCGGCACCTCCCAATCCTTTTTCACCACTCAATTATACAGAAGAACTTACAACATCTGTATAATTGTCTTGTGGTACAAACTTTTATACAATTCGTGCGGTTTATGTTTGTGGGCGGATTGGCAGTAGGGGTTGATTTTGTGGTTTATTTTGGGTTGTTATTTTTACTACCAGTTATTCCTATTTCTTTGGCCAAAGCTATATCTTACATCTGTGGAGCAACTGTTTCATTTATTGGCCACCGGTATTTTGTATTTGAAGCCCACGACCGCCACCCGCAGCATCAAATCCTGCCCTTCAGTGTTCTCTACAGCAGTTCTTTAGTAGCCAATAACTTAACCAACCTAGTTATTTTAAATCTGACGGGAGTAAAAATCTTGGCCTGGTTTGTGGCCATCTGCTTATCAACTACAATAAATTATCTGGGCATGAAATTTGGGGTGTTCAGGAAAATTAATTAAATCATACCTCTTTACACTTTATAAAAATATGATATATATGACGTATGAAAGTTTTAGTGACAGGTGGAGCGGGATTTGCAGGAAGTCATGTTTGTGAGTATTACAAAAACGCCGGAGCAAAAGTTATTGCTTATGACAGCTTAACTAAATTTGAACTGCGTCGTACTGGATATTCTACAGAAAAAGCTCGATTTCATAATGTAGACTTTCTAAAAAAGATAGGTATTGATGTTGTTAAAGAAGACATTCGGGACCGGGAGACACTGGAGTCATACGCAAAAAAAGCTGATTTTATTATTCATACAGCCGCCCAACCAGCGATGACTATTTCTTGGGAAGATCCGGAATTGGATTTCACCACCAACGTCGTGGGGTCATTTAATGTACTAGAAATTGCACGTAAATATAAAATACCTACAGTATCTTGTGCGACCATTCACATTTATGGCAACAAAATCAATGATGAGGTCAAAGAAGGGAAAACTCGCTATATCAGACGCCCAACAGAGATTGATGAAAATCATAGATTAGTTGAAGGATTGTTGACCCCATTGCATGCTTCTAAACACACCCTAGACCTTTACACTCAAACTTACATCGATACATACAAACTCCCTTTGGCGTCTTTTAGACTCACAGGTCTGTATGGATCTCGTCAATTCGGTGGTGAAGATCATGGTTGGGTGGCCAATTTCGCCATTCGTTCCGTCATGGGTTATCCATTAACTATCTTTGGTACCGGCAAACAAGTGCGAGATATTTTGCATATTTCAGATCTTACCCGAGCTTTCGACGCTTTTTACAAAAAACAAAAAGCCGGAGTGTACAATATTGGCGGGGGAACTAAAACCACTCTCTCACTAATTGAATGTATCCATTTGATTGAAAAAATATTGGGCAAGAAATCTAAAATTAAATACCAGCCTTCGCGGATGGGGGACTTGGTATATTTTGTTTGTAACACGACCAAAGCCCAGAAAAATCTAGGCTGGTCTGCCAAAGTTACTCCGGATAAAGGTGTTAGGGAACTAGTTAATTGGGTTCAAGAAAATAAACATCTTTTCGAGATCAAAGATGCAAAGTAGTGTCAAGATCGGTGTCATTCCTGCCGCTGGATCTGGTAGACGACTGGGTTATCTATCGGGACTTCTTCCTAAAACCTTATTTCCTCTATACGACCGTCCTATCATTCATTACGTTGTAGATCAAATGCAGAAGGCGGGGATTGAAGACATTTACATTATTGTTAATGTTTACAAAGAAAAAGTCATAGAGTACTTCAAGCCAGTGCAAATGGATCTGAGATCCAATATTCATTTTATCGAGCAGAAGGAGTTAAATGGTACCGGGGAGTCCATTCTTTTAGCTGAAAAATATGTAAAAAAGGAACCTTTCATGGTCATATACGGTGACGATTGTACTATTACTGAGTCACTGGAGCCCATGATCAATAATTTTTTAAAGACTAACGCTTCAGTAATGGAGGGTGTGGTCAAAGAGACGGATTTAGACATACTTCGACATACATGCTCTGTAAAAATGGCTAAAAATGGCAAAATGATCGAGATTATTGAAAAACCCGAATTCCCCCCTTACATGCTTAGGGGCTGTGGGGTTTACTTATTTAGACCCGATATTTTTTCTCAAATCAGACAAACTCCAATTCATCCAATTCGTAAAGAAAGAGAAATTACATACACTATCAATAACCTTGCAAAACAAAATAAGGCATATGGGTTTCTAATAAATGGTTACAACATTAACATTAATGATTACGATGAATTACTTAAAGCCAGTCAGCTTCTAAAGGATAGTAAAAAGAATTCAAAAAAGGTTATTGAAGTTCTCTTCTAGATTATCTTGGTCTCGAAAGATAAACCAATGGAGTATACAAGCCCCGAGACGCCAACCATTTTAGAAAACCACCCATCTTCAAGGTGCGAATAATCTTAGAAATAAATTGAATGTAAATACTACGACCGTAAATCTCGTTTGATGTCAACTGACGCGACCACTCTGGCAGACCTAAGTTTTCAAATTCAAATCCTTGTTTCCTTAAAGCTAACTCAACCGATTTATGTGTTACAAATCTTAGCTCGTCAAAAAACTTCTTATTAGTTCTTCCGGCAAGTTGGCAACACCACCATTTCCATATGTCTGGACCGGGAGGGAAAAAGATATAAAAATGTGGTTCATAAGGAATATTATAATTCGGTGTTTCAATAAATAATCTTCCCTCTTTTTTGATTACTTTTCGCAACTTTCTTAAATAATCATTTAGGTCAGCGACATGCTCAACTGTTTCGAAAGAGGAAATAAAATCGAATTTCCCCTTTAATCTAAAGGCATCAGGAGTAGATTGAATTCTGGAGGGAGAAATATTATTTGCTCTCAGCATTTCTTTTGCAATATTTCGGGCAACGGGATCAATTTCGTATCCGTAATAATTATATCCGGCCAAATTGGCTGCAGCCACAAGTGTGCCTATACCGCAACCGGCGTCCAAACAAATATTATTCTGTCTCACTCCAATCACTTTCAATCTTTTTATTTGTACAATTGCACTTTCCAATCTGTGTTTAGCAAAATCTGACATTGCGTACGATTTGGGAATAACTCCGCTATAAGTGGCTTCATAGTATTTGACAATTTTTTCCCACAGATACTGGGAAATTTTTACTTTATTAATTTTTAACATTTTTTAATTTTCTTAATAGTTCTCTTTTTTCATCAGTTACGTCTATTAAATTTCTACTTTGAAGTCTGTACACGTAGATGTTTTCTAATTTTACCGGAAAGTAGGGGCCTGGCATAAATCTCTTTAATGATTGTCCGTCCAAATACGCCGACTCCACCTCTAGCCAAATATTAGTAGCAGCGATATTGTACCAAGGAGCGAAATCAAATTGGAAGGATGCAATCACTGGAAACCCAAAAATAAAGGCATGTTGTAAAATTTCGGGATCATCTCCCTCAAAATAAAATACTAAAGGCTCTTTGGGGTTGCCAAAGTTCTTAGCCCGTTTGATTGAACCTCTTAATCGATCTGTAAGTTCAATTCCCCTAACTTCTGACAAGTGATATAGGTATCTATAGCTGGTTTTGGCGTGCAGGCTAAACAACAGTCCAAACATCATAATCAAAACTAACTTTCTTTTTAAATCTGTTTTAGTGGCCAGTGGTACAGCCATAAGCCAGGCAAGCCCGGCTCCTGAAACGATCAAATATCTACCGGTTATTTCATACAAAAAGCCAGGGTTGCGCAGCCAAGGCGCAATGAAGCCACCAATCATCATAAAAACGGACAGCACCAATATCAATCGCAAATTATTTTGCCCTTTTAGTTGGATCCACCATAAAATTACCCAGATTAAGAAATATCCACCAATTAAATAGGTAAATAGTTCAAATGGTTCTACGGGTGAGGAAGTTTTTGCTATAAATTCTTGCCACACATATGCAGTCCAGCCGCCACCCACGAGGAGTCCACTAACTAGTTCGATCCTTTTTGACTTAAAGAAAACCAGCCAGATTGCAAAGCCGGCAAAGACGGGAATAACCGCTCTTCTAAAAGTTCTAGGCAGTCCCCAATGCTCAAGCCTCTGGTACATAAAATCATTGGGTAAAATAATCTTGCCAAGTTGGCTTATGGGAGAAAGAAAGATTTTATAATTTTTTTCTTGGTAATGTTTGATGACTAAGCCGTAGTTTTTGATAAGAGCGGCCGTGCCGCGAGCACCGACTGCCCCCCCAATACTGGTATATTTTAGAATCGATGTAGTAAGAAGAATATATAATCCAATTCGAAAAACCGTTAGAACTGTTTTCTTCCAGTTGAAATTTGTTATCAGCCAGTATATTTCCAAACCAATCATCAGGGCTGGCAAAAACAGCATGCGGATAGGCTGGGAAATGATGGCAATTACAAATAGTAATGCCAAAATTGTCCATATCCAAAGATTATTTTTAGAGCGGGTTATAGTAAAAACACCTAACAAGGTATTCATAACCGCAATGGCCGCGTAGGACGGCATGTTAAATGACCAGTCGGTTGTTTCCAGACCTGTCACTGTTATAGAAAAAAACGCTGCCGATCCCAGACTAGCCCATTTGTTTCTAGTCAATTTATATACTGGCCATAAAAAAGACAACGATGCCGTAAGCCTTAATAAAAAAGAAAAAATATAATAAACCTTATGATTAAATCCAAAATAGTGGTGAATAGTAGCAGTCAACGTATCCATTGGTCCATAGTCGCTAAAGAAAAATGACAAGTTGTTCAGTTTTTCACCCCCCCATCCATTTGTATAAAAATCGTATCTCCACAGGCCTAAATAGTCATCGCCAGTCAAAGCTAAATTAAAGCTAGGTAGTAGGGTGACAAAATATATGCCAAATAATAAGAAAATCCCCACGACCCAAAATTTATGCGTTTTCATAAACATCATCATTATAATATAATCCCCTCATGGTCAAATCACTGGTATCAATCATTATTCCGACATATAACGAGGAAAAAGTTATTGATCGTTTGCTTGTGTCTATCAATAATCAGTCTTATCCCAGAATTGAGAGTCTAGTTATAGACGATAGTTCTACGGACGGGACTCTCAAAATAGCTTCTCAAATAGCCACGGTTGTCATCAAGAGAAAACATGCCGAGAGGAGTATTCAAAGAAACTACGGAGCCTCGATATCTCACGGAGAATATTTGCTCTTTTTGGACGCTGATATGCAACTTGCCCCCGATGTTGTTTCAGAGTGTATTCAAAGAATACAAAGTGATGCAAGTATTGGGGCAATAGCTATCCCTGAACAGCCAATCGCCAGTAATTTTCTAGAAAAAGTCAAAGCCTTCGAGAGGTCTTTTTATAGTGAAAAAGGAGATCCAGATACAGATGCCGCTAGGTTTTTCCCAAGGAAACTATTTCAAAAGGCGGGTGGATATGACGAGACGATTACCGGTCCTGAAGACTGGGACTTGCCAGAAACTATCGTCAAGATGGGCTACAAAATAGGCCGAATTTCCACTCGCATAAGGCATTACGAAAGGATTCCGTCGCTTTTAAGTCTTATTAAAAAAAAGTATTACTACGGTCTTTCATCACACCGATATTTTAAAAAACACAACCTTTCAATAGTTGGTCCCAAGACCATCTATTTTTTACGCCCCGTATTTTACAAAAACTGGCGGCAGTTAGTCCGTAATCCGATTCTTACAGTCGGTATGCTCGTGGTACTCGCATTAGAACAATTATTTGGGGGATTAGGATATTTAGTTGGAAAAATTAAGCGGGTATGAAAATTCTTCAGCTTACATCTCATTACTATCCAAATCTGGGAGGGGTAGAGACTCATCTTCAAGACTTGGTCAAAGAATTAACAAAAAAGAAACATCAAGTATTCGTTCTGACTTATCGGCCATTATCTACTAATTCTTCATGGTCAATTTGGGAGAACTCCTCGTTCTTAAAAGTTTTTCGTATTCCATGGTTTCCCGGGCTATTTAATAAATTGTCCACCTATTCAGCTTTAGAATTTTTGTACTTGGTACCCGGGTTGTTTATTATTCTCCCATTTATATTAATTTTTTTTAAACCCCGGGTAATTCACTCTCATGGGCTGGTTGCCGGATTTGTAGGAGCCTTTTGGGGAAAATTATTTGGCATCCATACGGTGATTTCTACCCACTCCATTTATCATTTTCCAAAGTCTGGGCTATACCGTGCCGTGTCTAAACATATCTTCTTGATGACGAACCAAACTTTGTGTTTGTCCAACCAATCGGTATCTGAAATAGTAAGCTTGGGTATACCAGCTAACCATGTTCATAGATTTACTTACTGGGTCGATTTAGACAAGTTCAAGCCAATGTCCAAATCCATCGCAAAGAAAAAATTGAAATGGAAAAGCAAATTCTGCGTATTGTTTGTGGGTAGGTTGGTAAAAGAGAAAGGAATCATGATATTAGACGAAGCGGCCAGTGCTCTGAAAAAACACGACATTTTAGTTTATGTGGCTGGAAGTGGACCAGAGTTTAGAAACATAAAAAATTGCATTCTTCTGGGGTCAGTTTCGCAAGAAAAGTTACCGATATATTACAATGCAGCCGATTTATTAATAGTTCCCTCTATTCATGAGGAAGGATTTGGTCGGGTCATTCTCGAGTCATTGGCCTGTGGTACTCCAGTCGTAGCAGCCAATCGGGGAGCCATACCCGAAGCCATGGATAATACAGTGGGAAAATTGATTGATATCACGCCAAAAAATATCGCCAAAACTATTAACGATCTTTATCAACATACCCAATTGCTTGCTAAGTTGGCGAAAAAGTCCCATTCTTTTGCTACTCGATTTTATTCTCCTGCCAATATTATTGAAATAACCTCTTCATATGAATAAATATCCCAAGGTCAGTATAATTATTCCTCTGTATGTAATTTCAGATAGATTTTTTGAGGACCTTATCAAATTTAACAATCTCGATTATCCTAACTTTGAAATATTGATAGTCTGCGATCAAAAAGTTGCCCTGCCTCGATTCAAGAAGATCAAGGCCAGACTTATACTTACCGGTCAATCTAATACTGGTCCTGCCGAAAAAAGGGATATTGCCTTAAAGTATGCCAAAGGTGAATTTTGTGCTTTTATTGACGATGATGCGTATCCCCATCCCTTGTGGCTAAAAAACGCCGTCCCCAATTTTTTAGACACCTCCATAGTTGCCGTGGGAGGACCTGGAGTAACTCCTCCAGAGGATACTTATTGGGGACAGATGACCGGTTTGGTCTATGGGTCATTTTTTTGCAGTGGTTTTGCCCAGTATCGGTTTGTAAAAGGAAAAAGACAATACGTCAGAGACTACCCCGCCTATAACCTTTTAATCAGGAAAACTGCACTTCTCAAAGTTGGCGGATACGGAAATCATTTTTATGGCGGAGAAGATACTTTTTTGTGTTTGAAACTGGTTAAGAAGGGGTTCAAGATCTTTTATGATCCTAATGTTTTGATCTTTCACCATCGCAGGCCCTTATTTGTCAGTTACTTAAAACAAATAGCCAATGTGGGTAGACATAGGGGATATTTTGCCCGCGTTTTTCCCCAGACCTCCTTCACTTGGGAATACTTTATTCCTTCAATTCTAGCTATAAGCCTAATCGCTTTAATAGTGCTATCTCCATTTCAAACTTGGGCGCAACTTCTCTTGTTTACCTTACTTCCGTTCTTTTATTTACTTG
This sequence comes from uncultured Gammaproteobacteria bacterium, assembly GCA_964358085.1. Taxonomy (GTDB): domain Bacteria; phylum Patescibacteriota; class Microgenomatia; order CAZETR01; family Amesbacteraceae; genus GWC2-45-19. The sequence goes on from CAYHNU010000001.1 coordinate 44,106, forward strand.
CTATATTGTCTGTAATTAATAAAACAAACATACTAGATGCTCTAATTGTCTCCACAGGCATAATTCTTACCCACATGGTCTATGGATTGAATTTTATTCAAGGCTACCTTACCAAACAGTTACTGCGATAGGCCTAAGACCTTCTTGATAATCTCTCGTCCCTTACTTCTACTTATAAATCCCCATAACAAAACGTCAGTTATAACCAAAGATACTACTGGTCTCCACATAAAAGCCCAGTCGGATTTGACAAATGATTCCCACAATCCTCTCACTAGTTCCGGAAAAAATAAATTTGCATAGACAATCCAGTAAATAATCTTATCCAGGTCCTTCGGACTGTTAATATCAAACCAAGCATATTTTTTGTCGGTTGTAGAGAAATAATTACCATCCAAGTTTCTTAATCTTTTCTTGATTAAGTTCCTAAGGCTGGTTACATGATAATGTCTTAATTTTGCTTTCGGCACGTAAGCAAAATTGTGCCAACCGGCTGCTACCACTACCTCCAAAGCATCAAGATCATAAAAACCCGCTATTTTATCCACCTCTGTTTTCAATAGTTCCTTTTTCTTGTACATAATTCTTCCGCAGGGGGGAATCTTGCCCGGTTCGAACCAACATAGCTGATAGTTATCAAACTCAGCCACTACAGTATTGGCAATATCATTGGAAAAGAAACGATAAATTGGATCCCTCTGTAATGGGTCATGAGAAATAAATCGTAAAAGCGAATTGTCTATCTTTGGCAGGCAATCCAAGGCAAACTCTTTGGTAAAACTACCAACTATTTCCTGATCCTTAAGCATTGGCTCAATCATTAATTGAAAAAAGTTATCTACACATATTTCCATATCCGCGTCCATAAAATAAACAAATTCTCCTCTCGCCATTCTTAATCCAAGCCCTTTATTAAATTCGGTCCAATACGAGACTGGATGTTGATGTTTACTACGATCGATGTCTATAATTTCTGCTCCGAATTTCCGAGCTAACCCATTGGATCCATCCGTCGATCCATCGTCCATCAACAAATACTCGATCCTTTCCCTTGGATAAGTCTGTTTAGCTAGGGATGTAAACAATCTCTGCAGATTCTGTTCCTCGTTCAAGACTGGTATAATTATCGACAATAAAGGCTTAATAGAACTCATGTTGTTAATTTATACTCGTATCAATTATATCCTACAATATGGATAAGAAGGATTTTTTAGGGATTACCTCCGTACCTATTGATGAATATCTAAAGCATGACTACTATCAAAAAATAATCGAATATATACGGGGAAAAAAGCTTCTGGATGTGGGCTGTATCGATGACGGTCAAGACGATGTAAACAAGGTTAGACTTTGGAATCATTGGCTATTGTTTAAGGTAAGCAAAAGTATAACTGGCATTGACGTGCGGGTTGGTCCCATCAAGCAATTGAAGCAAATAGGGTTTAATGTTGTCAGGATGGATGCTCAAAATATGAGGTTCAAAGACAAATTTGAAGTGATTTTTGCGGGCGAATTGATCGAGCACCTACCCAACCCAGGGCTATTCCTGCGCAGTGCAGCCAACTTGCTAGACAAGAATGGGTTGATAATATTATCTACACCCAACCCCTTTTCCCTAAACAGAATAGTGAGAGTATTCCAATCTCTGACCAATGAGCCCGCCGTAAATCCTGATCATACTATGTACTTATCACCCCAAAACATTCGGACTTTGGCAAAAAAATGCGATTTGGCCGTAATAAGAATTGATTACGCCCACTTTCCATTTACGCGCAACAATCTATTAATTATTTTAAACAAAATCGGCTGCAAACTTATTGGCGACAGGTTCAAAGAACAAATGTTAGTTTTTATCCAAAAAAGTTATAGATGAACCCGTTTACAAAGACTCCGTTTTATCACTATTTTTTAGCTTTTGACTTAATTTCTAATCCAACAGCTAAAGTGTTAGACTTCGGCTGCGGCAGCGGCCAGTTCCTAGGAAAGTTACACGCGAAGGTCAAAAATGTATACGGTTACGACGTGGACCCGGAAAAAATTAACTTAGCACAACATCTCCATCCCCATGTCAAATTTAAATTAGGTAGAGTTGGTGCGCCTTTACCATATCCAGATGCAACATTTGATGTTGTCAACATGTTTCATATCTTAGAACATGTATCCTCGGAAACAATGGCCATATTAGAAACCCATAGGCTGCTTAAAAAAAATGGCCTTCTTTTTCTAGCTTCACCTTATCAGGGACTTTTTTCTTGGGCAGATGCGGCGAACCTTCGATACCGCTTTCCCAACCTTCACAAATGGTTTTTTATTACTTTTTTGGGAAAATATGAATATGAAAGACGATTTGTTAGTCGTCGTTCAATTGGAATGTATGGCGACTGTACAGATAATCGAAACTGGCACAAGCACTACACCGAAGGAGAATTGCGCCAACTACTTGGAAATAAATTTACCATTACTGAAGTTCATAAGTTTTCGCTCTTTTATCCATTCCTGCTTATTCCCTACAACTTAATCAACTATTTTTTTAAACCCAAATTCAACTCCATTCTTTGGCTGATTCACTTGGACAACTTAATTAATGCCGGAGGATGGTCTTACAATTTCCTAATTGTAGCCAGAAAAAAATGAAATGGTTTCTCACTAGCATTGTTCTATCCTTAAGTTTAGTAGCCATTTGGATGGGGCCCAAAAAGATGTTGGCTCATGCGGAAGAAGGTCTGCCATTTTATAATCCCTCACGCACTTTCCAAATATACAAGTATATCTGGCAAGACTCGAATTTGGGATTCATTAACCCCTTCTTAACTTCCAGGCTCACGCTTTACGGGTTCTCTGCCTGGCTTAATTCATTTGAGATCCCTAGCCAGGAGTTGTTTTTCTTTATATTAATTTTAACCCCCCTTGTCGTTATTCCTCCTCTATCCCAAACTCTCTTTCCCACCTTAAATGGCTCGGTTGGAAAATTTGCCGCTCTTTTTTATGTTTTTAACCTATTTGTCCTAACTCAAGTCTGGCACCGCTTCATCTACCCGCTGATTTTCCTGTGGTCATATCTCCCTTTGTTTCTTCTACTCTGGCTTAAATGGTTGGAAACAAGAGAAAAGAAGTATTTATTTTATTTCATATTATCCAATTTCATTTTTTCAGATGTTTACGGATTAACCTCTTCCATCTTTGCTCTCTGGATACCGGCTGGAATTCTCTGGTTCAAGAACAGGCGAATCATTCCGGCCGTGGTAGCAATATTTCTCTGGTTAGTGACAACCGTTTGGTGGTGGTACCCATTAGTTGCCATAAAAGATAATCGCTTTAATAAATTTTTAAACCCGGCTCAAAATTTAATCTCACTTGTAGATGTCAGTAAATACTATCTTAATTCCGACATTTTATTATTAAAGCAAAAATATTATTTTTCTCCCCAAACCATCTGGTTCAACTTTTTTTCCCGCCTACCCATAAATTATCTTAGCTGGATTTTTCCCATCTTACTTGCAATTGGTTCAGTTTGGGCTATCAAATCCAGATCAGGCAGACTATTAATTATTTGGCTTGTAATTGGTTGGTTTTTTATCAAAGGAGCCAATCCTCCTTGGGGTACCCAATTTTACGAATGGTTGTTTAAGACCTTTCCCTTCACCATGGTCGTACGCAATCCCTACGAGAAACTTGGAGTGATTTTTCTTCTCCCTTATTGTCTGCTCATGGCTTTCGGTCTTTCCCGCATTCCACTCCGCTTCGGTAAGATACTTGTGATTTTTCTTGTCGGTTTTGTTTTACTGCGCCCCATGTGGACAGGCCAGGTTTTTTCCGGCTACCAAGTCCAAGTGCCTTCTTCATATAGTTTAGCAAATAGTTATCTTAACTCCGGTAGCAATTTACGTCTTTTGCAACTACCCTTTTTGCACGGAGCCGGGACCCAATACACCTGGGGTTATGGCGGCGAAGAACCGTCCAACTTCTTCTTTGATCGTCCATCCCTCTCTGGCACTTACTTTTCTCCCACCGATCCCTACTTATTTCTTTACAAATACATGCGTTCTCCCAAGACTTACCGCCTGCTCCAGCTCCTTGCTGTAGACACCATAGTTCTTCACAAAGATACTTTACCGGGACCAGCTTATCAGGAAAACTATGCTGGCTCTCGGGCCCTGCTTAGCCAAATGGAGCATATAAGTCTTGCTAAAACATTCCCCGATCTAGATATTTACCAATTAAATCCCAATTTGCCAATTGGCTGGGGATATTTATCAAATCGGACGTTTTCCATCCCATCTCTTTCAGACGGCTTTGATTTGGTAGTCAACAACGATTTGTTTAAACTCCATAGCGACTCGTTTGTGCTTTCACCCCAAAACCCAAAGAATCTTGGCGATAGCTTACCAAACTACACCATTACCAAGTTGTCACCAATTCGATACCTTTACCGCATCAAGCAAGCCACCTCCCCTTATATACTTATTTTGTCCCAAAATTTTAATCTCGGCTGGACGGCCGCCATAGATAAAAAAGAACTAGAAAATCATTTCCCAATTAATGGGTACGCCAATGGTTGGCTAGTTGATAAACCTGATGACTATGTTATTGATGTAAGTTTTAAAGCCTGGCCATGGGATTAAAAACAAAAAAATTTAAAAATTGGATCATATCATATCTAAATGAAGCTGAATTAGACGAAATGTTAAAAGAACTTTATGAAAAGAAATACTACGATTGGCAAAGTTCAAAAAGTGATCCTGTAATTTTCGATGTAGGCGCATTGATTGGAGAAACAGTTCTATATTTTAAAGAGTTATATCCCAAGGCTCGAATCACTGCCTTTGAGCCCAGTCCTCGTAGTTTTAAACTGCTCGAAAGAAACGTTTCTCAAAATCACCTTTCTAATGTCCGTTTAATTAATGTCGCGGTGGCAAAAAATAACGGGAAAATGAATTTTTATATCAGTAAATCTGAAAATAATCCCTGGGGGAGGGGAGATTCGTTGAAAGAAAACAGATTCAATAACAAGAAAAAATCTAAAGTAATTAAGGTTTCAACAGTGAAGCTGTCCGATTATATAAAAGAGAAAATAGACTTGCTTAAACTTGACATCGAAGGAGCCGAGACTGAAGTTATTCAAGAAATTGAACCAAGGCTAAAACATGTTAAACAAATAATTTTAGAATTTCATGCCAGCGTTTATAATCCTGAAAATAGTTTACCTAAAATCATGGAAATTTTGAAAAAACATGGATTTAAGACTAAAATCTATCTTAGCCGTTGGTTATTGCCGAATTTTGCTGCCAGTTCAATACTAATATTTTTATCAATCCTTAAAATAGATGAATATTGGCTTCGTATCTATGCAAAGCATTAATGAACATTTTATTTCGTCGGGTAAGTTGATCAAGCAATCACTATCCAAGTTACGCGACCCCATCAGTCAAGCAGCCAAGTTAATCTCTAAAACTTTTAACTCCGGAGGAAAACTTTTGATTTGTGGTAATGGGGGAAGTGCGGCCGATTCTCAACATTTTGCAGCTGAACTGGTAGGGCACTATTTGACGGAACGAAAACCATTAGCGGCCATAGCCCTTACCACCAACACTTCTTCGTTAACAGCAATAGGAAACGATTACGGATTTGATAAAGTTTTTTCTCGCCAAGTTGAGGCATACGCAACAAAAGGCGATGTGCTTTTTTGTATTAGTACCAGCGGTAACTCCGCAAATGTAATTGCCGCCGCCAAAACTGCTAAATCATTACAAGTCAAAACAATTGGTCTGACAGGCAACAAGGGAGGTAAGCTAAAATCCCATTGCGACATTAATCTCATTGTTCCATCAAACCATACTCCCTTTATTCAGGAAATTCATCTCGTTACTATACACATAATCTGCGATCTGGTAGAATCAGGTCTTCTTTCTTCGATATGAAAGTCGTAATCTTATGTGAAGGCTTTGGCACTAGGCTGTCGTCAATAGTTTCCGATAGACCCAAACCTTTAGCCCCGATTGCGGGAAAACCTTTCATAGAACACGTCATAAAATGGCTTTGTAGGTACGGTTACAAAGACATAATTTTCTGTGTTAGCTATAAGGCTGACCAAATTATAAAATTTGTGGGAGATGGTAAGAAATTCGGTATCAAGGCAACATATTCCAGAAGATCCCAACCTTCGGGAACAGGTGGGGCTATCAAGTTTGCCAGTCAACTCTTAAATGGCAAAGATGAAAGAGTATTGGTACTTAATGGAGACACTTTATTTGACATTAACTTAAATAAATTTGTTGAATTTCATGATAAAAATAAATCGTTTGCAACTATCGCCCTTAGTCACGTTTTGGATGTGCATCAATACGGGGAAGTCAGTATCGATTCCGGCTATCAACTAACCAAATTCAGCGAAAAAAACCCAGAAAGCCTATTAAATCCCCATGCCGGATTGGTTAATGGTGGTGTCTATCTGCTCAGCCGGGAAGCCTTAAATATATTAAGCAATCTCCAGCCCCCTTTCTCGATAGAGAAAGACTTTTTCTCTGTTCAGGTTAACACCCAAAAGATCTTCGGATACGTTTCAGACATAACCCATTACGATATGGGGACACCGTCTGGTTATCGCAAAACTGACAGAATTTTAAGCGGACAGGAAGAAATCATTATTCGCAGCCGGGCTCCGTTAAGAATTTCTTTTGGAGGGGGAGGCACTGATGTGCCGCCTTTCGATCAAAAATATGGCGGCTGTGTGCTTAATTGCACGATCAATAAGTATGTTTATGGTTTACTGAAGCTTCGTGACGACAAAAAAATAAGATTGGTTTCTTCAGACTATCGTTTGTCGGTTGTATACAGTGACATTAAGCACTTGGAATTTGATGGACACCTGGACCTCATAAAAGGAATAATCAAGAGGGTAGATGTCAATTATGGATTTGAACTTGAAATCAGATCGGATGTCCCACCCAATAGCGGGATGGGATCAAGCGCCAGCGTTTGTGTAGCCGTTATAGGTCTGTTTAACCATTTATTAGTTGAAAGCAAAATGACTAAATCTCAAATCGCTGAACTTGCATACAAAGTAGAAGTGGAAGATCTCAAAAACCATGGAGGAAGACAGGATCAATACGCTTCGGTATATGGGGGGCTTAATCTTTTTGAATTCAGAGGAGGCGATTTTGTCAAAGTTAGCCCTTTAAACCCAAAGAGAGAGATCTTTCTCGAGTTAGAAAGGAACACTGTATTAGTCTACACGGGGAAAAGAGGAATTTCCGGATTACAACATGACAATAATGAAATTTCTCTACGCAAAAGAACCGAATATTTACAGGCAATAAAAATTTTAGGATATGAATCATTTGATTCTTTAATGAGGGGGGATATAAATCGGTTCGGAAATATACTTGAGGAAACTTGGGAGTTAAAGAAAAAAGCATTCCCTCAATCAAGCAACAAGTATATTGATTCTTTGTATTTAGCTGCAAAAAAAGCCGGCGCCATTGGAGGGAGAGTAGCCGGTGCGGGGGGCGGGGGACATATGGTCTTTTATTGCCGTCCCGGGACTGAGCATAAGGTGACTAAAGTGTTACAAGCCATGGGTACCAAGTCAGTAGATTTTAGTTTTGATTACCAAGGATTAGAAACATGGGAAGTTTGAAATGCTTACTAGCTAATACTGGGGATATGGCGCTAAAACGCCGAGCCAGAAGAATAATTACCGAGCTAGACCCCAAGTCCGGAGACAAGATTCTGGATATCGGTTGTGGAGATGGCTACTATCTTCATATTCTCTCCCACTTAAACATTTCCAACCTGAACCTGTCCGGCACAGATAATGACATTAATGGGTTAAATAAAACCAGAAAAAATCTCGATAATCCGAAAATCAAAGTTTATCCTGGCGATTTGATGAAAAAACTCCCATTTGAAAATAACAGTTTCGATAAAGCAGTTATGTCCGAAGTAGCCGAGCATTTGCCAAACGACATCAAAGGACTCAAGGAAGTCTACCGAATTCTTAAGCCAGGTGCGATTCTAAGTCTCACGGTGCCCCACGCAAACTATCCCCTTCTTTGGGACCCACTAAATTGGCTACTCGAAAGGTTATTCGGTGTTCATGTTAAATCTGGTTTCTTTGCCGGACTTTGGAATCAACATATTCGGCTATATCAGCCCGCTCAAATAGAACGCGTTTTGAAAAAAGCCGGTTTCAAAGTAGAGAAACTTGAATCACTCACCTTTTGGTGTTTACCCTTTAACCATTATTTGGTCAACCTCGTCGCACGCTATCTTGCCCGTCAATATAGACAGGGTACTCCAAATGTTTCACTTAATAAATTTACAATCGCTTCTGCCAAACCATTTTTACTAAATGCTGCCTTTTACATTGTTAATCTCCTAGATCGTCTTAACGATATTTTGCAGCCAAGAGGCATTGGAGTTTCGGTATTTGTAAAAGCGATTAAAGTATGAAGCAGCTAATAGCAAAGATTTGCGACAATCTTTGTTTTGATAAAATATTTTTACTTACTGAGAATTTGTCTCTTTTGGAGAAAGTAAAGTATACATTCAGAAAATATTTAACAATAATATTTGGACGGAAAGAAATAGTATATTTAGGTAAGGTTTTCAAATTTGATAACTCCTTTACTCCAGTGCTTTTGCAAAGTTATCCCCATGAGATTGGTACATTGGATAGAGAAATAAATTTGAATACGATTCATTCGGTTTTGGATATAGGGGCAAATATAGGTCAGTGGTCATTCACATTGAAGTCTTTATTTTCTCATCTGAACGTAATATCACTTGAGCCTAACCCTAAAGTTTTTCCCCTGTTGCGCGAGAATGCAAAGGGTTTTTCTAAGTGGAAATGTTACAATTTTGGGGTAGGTGATGGGGGTAGACACAAGTACATATATTATTCAGGGAATGGCTCTTCAGAAGCTAGTATTTATAACAAAATTAGCACCAACAATAAGAAAAAAGATAAAATAGTACCAGTACGCCTAGTAGTTTTAAATAATGGAAAAATAGGTGGAACTCAAATACCCAATTCGTTTGATTTAGTAAAAATTGACACTGAAGGGTCTGAGCTTGAAGTGTTACATTCAATTAGTAAACTTCATTTTAAGTACTTGGAAGTAGAAGTATCACTTAAACGAAATAGAGGAGTAACTGTAAAGGATGTCAAAAACTTTTTTAAAAGGCATACTCGTTTTCAGCCAAAATTATTACATTTAGATATATTTAATAGTAATTCACCTGTAGCTGATGCAATTTTTTCATTAACATGAAGATAAATAAGATTTATTTTTGGTCAATGGCTTCCCATGGCGCTGGAATTTCTGGAGGCGACAGAATCTTTATGGAATTTGTCAAAAGATGGAGGACAAAGCATCCAGTTACGGTTGTAACTTGGGCAGAAGGGGAGTCCATGATGGCTAGAAACAACCTTCTTGAATCCGCAAATGTTTCCTTTCAACGTCTATTGGTTCCAAAAATTATTCGCTTTAATTTTTTATTGTGCTATCTATATAGAATAATTATTGGTATTTTCACTGCACTAACCATGCGTCTTGATAGCCCATTAGAACTGTATTTATATTCCTCTTCCGAGTTTTGGATGGACTCACTACCTTCTTTTATTTTAAAACTTCGTTACCCCACTATCAATTGGATTGCAACCTGGTACCAAACCGCTCCAAATCCTCTTGTTGGTTTTTCAAATGGCCGTTATCGCATAACGGCTTTATTACTATGGCTTTCTCAATTACCAATTAAGCCATTAATTGGTAATTTTGCCGATGTTGTTTTGGTAAACAACGATACCGAAAAAAAGATATTCCCAAAATCTCAAACAATTGTAGTTTTGGGCGCAGTTGACACCAAACTGATTGAAACCTATATTGCTAAAAATCCTAAAACAAAAAAGAAGTATGCAGCTGTCTTTCAAGGTAGATTTCATCCCCAAAAAGGAGTAGTGGAACTCATAGATGTATGGAAAAAAGTGGTTGAGAAAATCCCGGATGCCAAATTGGCCATGATAGGGGATGGCCCGCTTATGGAAAGTGTGAAATTAGAAATTAGAAATTTGAAATTGGAGAATAATGTTAAATTGTTAGGATATGTTTTTGACGGCGATGAGAAATACAAACTATTTGCTCAAAGCAAAATTGTAGTTCACCCGGCCTTTTATGATTCTGGGGGTATGGCCTCGGCTGAAGCTATGGCCTTTGGTTTACCTTGCATAGGCTTTAATTTACCCGCTTATGAATCGTATTATCCCAAAGGTATGATTAAAATCCCCATCGGTGACTTGAATTCCTTTGCTGAAACGATAGTTGACCTACTTAAAAATAATTCCAAACGAAATCTCGTGGGGAATCAGGCGGGAAAATTTATTCGTGGGTCTTATTCTTGGGACTATCGTGCTCGAGAGATTTTACGGCAAATAGTTGGAACGACAAATCCGGAAAGAAAAAAAGTAGAATCTCAGTAACAGCCGAAAATAACCCCCAAAATATCCAAGGAGAGAATCTGATTGATGCTTCGTCGTTTCGTAAATATTTAAGTCCTCTCAAGCCATATACTTGGTACCCCATATCTTGGAGGTCTTTTTTACTCCAACCTGAATGATGAACTTGATACGGATTGCCATCATACGCCTTTTGATCAATGTAGCCTTGAGGAGTCATTAATATAACTTTTTTACGCGCGATCTTCTCCATCTGGGAAATCATTTTTAAGGCCTCTTGCTTTGTTAAGTGCTCGATAACATCGATTGATATTAAGGTGTCAAAACTTTTATTTTTGTAATACTTACCTAGTTTTCTTACATCTCCTAATTTGTAAGTATCGTGATAGTGATTTCTTTTGCTAATCTCTATGCACCTAGGATAGATGTCAATTCCCTCACTGGAAAAAGTTTTAGCAAGTCTTCCCAGAGATGAGTCATTGCCACATCCAACATCCAGAACGCTTTTTGAGTTAGCCAATTCTTTTTCCAGTCTTGAAAAAAAGAAAATATTTTCAAATTGGCGAAAAAAATTTTTAAATCGTTCTTTTTTATTGTGATTTAGAAAAAGCTTTGGAAAATTCATTATCCCAAGTATTGACTTTTGCAAATTTAAGTAATACTTTATGCATCTTAACATATAATATTGGGCTAGAAAACAGTGTTATAACAGCGTCGGTCAGCCCCTCTTTGTTGTCCGGAGCAATGATAGATCCCCCTATTTCTTGTAAATTTTTTCCCAATGGCGGTACCGCAGTGGTAATAATTGGTAGCCCTGCTGCGGCATATGATCTCATTTTTGAAGCGTCGGCATATTTTCTAGTAGAGTCTGGAAAATCTCGATATGGAGCAACTGCTACATAGCAATGGCTAAGAATTTCTGCCATATCAATGTTTTTTACAACATAACCGTAAAAAACCACCTTAGATTCGATTCCCAAAGATTTAACCAAGTTTTTCAATCGTTCAAGGTTTTTTTGTCCACCTCCAATAACGTGGAGTGTTGTTTTAGCAAATTTTTTAAGAACCAAAGGCATGGCCTCAATTGCTAGATCAGGTCCACTTTCTTCTCCAAGCGTTCCCATGTATACGAGAGAAAAAGGAAGCCGTTTATTTATAGGGGCAGAAAGTAATTGTTGTGGGTATATTCCAATAGGAACATGGATGACCGGAGATGATTTCTTTTCATCTAAGCCCAATGCAATTCTGGCTGGTTGCATAGCTTTTGATACGTCCCAAATGTAATCAGCGTGTACGGCACAATATTGATCTAAGAATAAATATATTTTATTAAAGATACCTTTGTATCTGCTTGGCGAATAGTCCAAGACATAGTATATGACTTTATTAACTTTTCCCAATTTCTTTAGTATTATGCCGGCTAACGTGTTAATACATTCTAGTCCAATGAAATAATCGTATTTGAATTTATTCATAAGTGTCCAATCAAACACAGAAAAGAAATCTCTTATCTTGAAAAAAAGCTGTGTCCCTTGAAAATTAGTCAATTTTAAAAAGGGCAATAATAAAAACATCCACCAAGAAGAAGAATGGGAAACGTATTTTAATTGTTGATTGGAATACTCTTCAATTATCGGCATGACGACCTCACTTCCTGGGTGTGGCTGATCAATCAGGACAAGACGTTTAACGCGGGGCACTAAGAAATCCCTCAAGGGTTCAACGTTTCCATTGGTTGGCATACGTGTGCCGTTTGTCCACATGGAAAACGTTACAAATAGTATCGTTGAGTTTTTAGATAGCATTTAAATTAGCTAAAAAGATAGATGCCGTTTTTTTCCAACTGAAAGCAGAAGCACGTTTTAATCCCTTTTCTTTAAGGCTATTTCGAAGGTTCTTGTCTTTTAAAGTTTTAAGCATTGCCGTTGTTAACTCCGTTTGGTTTTTCACCAAAATTCCTGCATCTCCTACTAATTCCGTAAGCGAAGAATTGGCATATGAGATCACCGGAGTCCCACACTTCATGGCTTCTAAAATAGGCAGGCCAAATCCTTCGTACAGTGAAGTACAAACAAATATGTCTGCTCCACAATATAAACTAGACAATTGGGAATAATCTGGCCTGCAAACGTAGATAATTTTATCGTAAATACCTAATTTTTTTGATAACTGAACGATTTCTTGATAATTTTTGCCTTCTGTGATGCCCACAATTACCAATTGAAGGGATTTATTTAACTGTTCACATACTTCCGAAAAAGCCAATAATAAGTCGACCATATTTTTTCGAGGAATGAATGTGCCGGGAAATGCAAGGGCAAACGGTTGATTAATGTTGTATTGTTTTAAATTGATCACTATTTTCTGAGTAGGTTGAATACAAATTTCATCTGGTGAAGCAAGAGGGGTTATAAAAATCTTATGGGGGTCAATTTTTAGAATTTTAATAATGTCGTTTTTGGAGTTTTTGGAGAATGTAGATATCTTTACAGCTCTGTGAGCTGAAATAAAATACATGATAAATAAATAAATCTTAGTTATACCCAAGATACCAGAATCGTAAACAAACGACATGTCTGGAATAGTCAGGACTATGGGAACAGAAAGTAAAAATGGTATGGGTGGATTTAAAAAAATACCTATGTTGAATTTTTTTTCTCTAAATACATTAAACAATTTAATTTGTAACCAATATTGTTCGCTGATCAACCACCACAACCCTCCCCAACGCTTTGTTGTTTGATCTTTTAAAATAAAATATTGATTTTTCTTGTCAATTATTCGTAGATTATTAATCAACCTTTGGGCATAGACGGCCATACCACCTTTGTGGTTAGATACAATTCTAAAGTCTACTCCAATATTCATATGTTAAGATTCTAGCATGAGAAAAGTAATTATTATTCTAATAATATTGGCACTCGGTATTACCCCATTACTTACACAGGGTAATTTATATTTTGTAGGAGGAGACGACATGAGACTTTACTACATGTATCCCAAGGAATACATCCAAAATTTACTTTTGAATATAGTAACCGACAATTCAATTAGTGGAGGCAATATGGGCTACTATCCTGCCACCCATCCGGTTCCTCTAGTTGCATTAATATGGTTGGTAAAGACGCTAGTGCCTGCTAATACGCAGTTTGTTATGTATGGAATAAATTGGTCATTGTCCTTCCTCTTCTTCTACTTATTAATGGGTTTCTGGATATCAGATAAGTCTCGATTCAGTTTTTTTGCCAAAGTGGCTTCATGTCTGATTTATATATTTTCCCCATTTCTGTTCATGACCTTCTATAAACATCAAATGATCGTATTATTTTTAATAACCGCTTTCCCGGGGGTATTATATTTTTTTATCAAAAGTGTTCGACAACGTAATCCCCTATACGTTTTTTCGGCTTGTTTAATAATCTCTATCTTTAGTACTAATCTAAGCTCAATTCCGTGGATGCTTCCAATGTTTATTACAAGTACCCCATTGTTGTTTTGGGAGTTTTATAAGGACAAAAAGACTTTCTTTTGGCATGCCATTATTTTTGTAATTTGCTACTTTTTATTAAATATTTCCTGGATATTCCATTTAGTTTACTTGACTATCTATAATACTGGTTTAGTAGATGGTTTGAGTAGCTATCTTACGCCAGAGTTTTTGAAAGCAAATATTGCTGGTATTTTGGGGACATCCCGCCAATACAGTCCACTTAATGGTGTAGTTAGTCAACTGGTTATTGGGCTTACAAAAAACCTAACTATAGTTTCATATGTCAATTTAATATTTATTTTCTTGATTGTTGCAGCTGGAGTTTTTATCAAAAAAGAGAGAAACAATATTTTAATTTCAGGATTCATTTTGGGTTTATTATCGCTACTTATTTCATGGATCATGTTAGCTCCCAATATTCAGACTTGGGGGCCTGATGCGTTCATCTGGTTATCTCTTAGAGTGCCCTTCTTTACCATGTTTAGAAATATGTCTGATAAATTTGCCTTACCAATGGCCTTTTTTTATGCTCTAACTTTGGGATCAAGCTTGGTAATTTTGGCCAATAGGTTTGCCAACAAGGCCTTACGATTGATTGTGCGTTGTTCGCTAAGTGTTGTAATTTTGATAAATATTTATCCACTACTGCAAAATCGATCTGAACATGTTGGGGTGGCAGCCAAGATGTCAGGTAGTTTTAATGATGATTTTAATGCCTTGGCTGATTATTTATTGACGTTAAAGAACCCATCAAGAATATTGTGGTTGCCACTAAACTTTCCATCTTTTATTAATATTGAAGACAAGTATAATCCCGGTCATTATTACTCTGGCCCTTCACCCTTGCGTTTTTTAAGCAATCGTCAAGATTATGCTGGACAATTTAGTTTTATTTCTTCAAATGACTTTGGAATTGCTGATAAGATTTTTCCTATGATAGATGCCAAAGATTTTAAAAGTTTTGGCAAACTAATTCAATTACGAAACGCGAGATATATCATTTTAGATAAGCAACAGCTTCCGGAGACTATGAAGCCATATCTTTATAACCACTACAGCATTGAATATGGGAAGTTAAAGATGCAAACAGAAGAATTTGTTAATGAATTCATTGGAAAGAAGCTTCAAGAATTTGGCACACGCTATGTTTTATATGAGATTAATCCGAAATATAATAATGATCGAATATATTTAACTGATAGTTACGAAATTTTTCCTAAAAACTTGCCAAATATTGAATACGAAAAAGTATCTGATTCTTTATACAATATTAGCCTGAAAAGTATTAGTAAATCACGGAAATTAGTGTTTTTGGACTCTTACTATAAAGATTGGACACTTTATGTAAAAGGAGATTCAGAGACAAAGGCATACCAAAAAGGTAAAAACGTTCCTGTCCAAGGATTTGCCAACGGTTGGGAAATTAATTTAGATGAGATTATAAAGAATTTTTCCAAGGGTTACTATACTACCAACATGGACGGGTCAATAAATATTAAAATGACTCTCTACTTCGAACCCAGCAAATATAACAAGCCTACGCGTATTATTAGCGCGATGACCTTTGTAATACTTGGTTTGTCTCAATTGATTTTACTTGCAAAAAGAAACAATGTTTAATTTCGTATTTTTTGTCAGGCTATTGGCAATTTGGGGAACGATTTTAGTTGTTTTTACTACTTTTTCTGTATACCAAGATATTAAACAGAATAAGCTGCTGAATTATACCGATACATATTCATCTTCTTCGGTGGATATTAAATCAGAATATAAATCTTCTGGTATTTTAAAGTACGTATTTAAATTTTTGGCGCATGATGACTATCTTGGAACAATGACGTTTAAGTATTTCCGTCTTCGGGAAAATCAAGGACAGGTAATTTTTAGAATTAAAGAAATCTCTCAAAAAGATTGGTATGCTGAAAACCGTTATGATTTCTCTTACTTCGTCAATGATGATATTTATCAATTTGGTTTTCCTGAAATAAAAAATTCCAAAGGCAAACAGTTTATTGTTGAATTTGAAATTGTTTCCCAGACATTAATGAAAGATCAGAGATCACTAGACCTAAAGACAGCACCAATTTTAACCGTTAAATACGTATTTCCGCGCGATACTTACTACAAATCAGTTGGGAAGCTGTCAACAATTGTTTTAAACAGATCCATTTCAGTATTGACCGAGATGGATTATGTTAAGGTGTTTATTTCTTCGTTCCTAATTGCCATGTTTTTCCTTATTGCCCTTAGTCGTCAAGAAAATGAAACCGGGCCAAAAATAATAATTCGACAAAAGGTTTTACAAAAAAACGTACAAATTTTGAGTAATTGGACAAATAAAATTAATCCCTTTATTGTCCCTGGAGTTGTTTTGATAATCTTGTCGTTAGGATTTGTCTCTGGTAATTATGTATTGGCTGAACGAATGTCAGTTCAATTGTGGGCTACCTTATTTGGAAGTGTTGTTTTTTACATTCTTCAGGTAACTATCTTTAATAGGCTGTCAAATTTGATAAAACATATTAATACAATTAGTGCTAATACTCTATCGATTTTGGACGACTTAATGAACAAAAAACTTTTGTTATTAATGGGGACACTGTTTGTAATAGTATCGGGTATGTCTGCCACATATTATTTAGGTGGAGATGATTCCCGTTTATTTTACTTATACCCTCAAGAATTTTTGGACAACTATATATCTAAAATTGTGTCCGATACTGGAGTTAGTCAACTTACAAACCTTATTCCTCCAACATCATTATCGGCCTTTACGATAATTATGATAGGCCTAAGAAACATATTGTATCAGTTCAATCTTCAGGCGTTGTTAAATTCGGCAAATCTTGTAGGTGGATTTTTTGCCTTTTATTATTTATTAAATTACTTATTGAAACCAACAGATAAATACGAACGCGTAATTTGCGTCTTGGCTTCGTTTATGTATGTTTTTTCTATTTTTAATTTTTATACTCTATTAAATTCCAGATTGATAGCGGAATATTTAATAAGCTTGTTTCCACTATCTTTATATTTAGGTATTAAGGCAATACGTGAAGGAAAATTTTATTTATTTATTTTGGCTACACTTATTTGGTCGGCCTTTAGTTTCCTTTCCGTCACTCTTCCTTTATCTGGCGCAGTTTTGATTACTTCTATTCCTTTACTTATTTTCGCGACATGGAAACACAAAATCAGGATAATTGCATATTTAGTGGGAGCAGGTCTACTGTTTGCTGTTCTAAATTTACATTGGTTTATGTTTATCCCGTATACAAACTTTTCTAAAAACATACCCGGTTCGTATACACCAAGCCTTACTTCTGTGGAATTCCGCAAGCAAAATGAGATTGGTATCAGAACAGTTTCCGACATAAATAATAGTTTCTTTCCATTGCTAAATTCGTATCATCGAAAAATTCAGATAAATTTTAATTGGCCCCATTTACCTATATATTTATCTTGGTATTCAAAAATCTTAATACTTGGATATTTATTGATAGCTGTAGTCATCATAGCCGGCATTAGGATAGAAAAGAATAAACAAAGAAAAGGTATTTATGTTGCCTTAGTGATTAATTTTGTTTTAGCCGTTTATTTTTTTACGGTCAACATTGGTCCTTGGGGAGTTGATGTATTCTTGTGGTTGTCTAATCATATTCCTGGGTTTGTAATTTTCCGCAACATGTTTGATAAATTCGCATATGCAATGGCATTCCAATGGGCATTCTTAATTTCAGTCAGCTTAATTGTCATTGTTAAGTCCATTAAAAAAACTATGTTTAAAGAATATTTGTTATTTGCAATTTTTTTGATTGCAATAATCAATGCCAAACCCTTCCTTTTGAGAGAATTTGTAAATCTGCCGTACTGGACTAGTAAATATAGCCATGATGGGATTACAGCTTTTAATAGTGATTATTTAGATTTGCTAAAATTTGTAAAAAATCAAGATGGCGTTGGTCGTTATTTATCACTACCTTTGTTAACTGGCAATAGTGTGATTGTAGAGGGAGAAAAACAAAAGGACCATTATTACGCTGGTGTATCACCACTTTTATTATTAACTGGTAAGAACGATATGTCTGGACTAATGAGCTTTGGTGAACATTCAAATAAAGTTTTTAAATGGCTTACTAAAAAAGATTACGATAGTTTTGGACAATTATTACAACAATATAACGTTAAATATATAATTTTAAGTAACTCAACGTCTGAAGATCTTCAGCCAAGTTTCATGTTTTCTGATGGTTTGTTTTACTTGCAGACTAAAAGTTTTTATCAAAGCATAATTGGTCAGAAAGTAAGAGATTTTGGATCCAGGTACAGTTTATTTGAAATAAATTCTAAATATTTAAGTGAAAAGATATATATTACCGATAGCCCTGGATCGTTTGTAAATCAAGAGGCCAATTTGTCTTTTAAAAAACTTGCTACTCATGAATATGAAATCGAAGTCTCGGATCTTAGAAAACAACTTTCACTGGTATTCTTAGACCCTTATCTTAAAGAATGGCAATTGCTCACACCGAGTGGAAAAGAACTGTCCACTGAATATCATCACCCTGTTTTTGGCTACGCCAATTTATGGGAAATTAATCCTCAAATTATTCAGATTGACTTTCCTAAGTCAGATTATCAAATAATGTCAGATGGAAGTTTGAAATTAAAGTTAAAGCTATACTTTCAACCATATAATTATTTTTGGACAGTAAATATTATATCTGCATCGGCATATGCGTTAGGAATAGCTTATGTATTGTTATCTATATTCATTAAATTTATTAAAAAACAGAAATGATTGTATTAATGATTATTTTGGTTTTTTTTGATGCGTTTTTTTTGCCCGCTAAAAATCTCTTTTCCAATTTAATTTTTGTTTTAATCTTAGGGTTGGGAATTTGGAAAATCCATTATTATAAAAATTGGTTCATGTTGTCTTTAGTTTTTATTACCGCAGCAGTTGTCTTTTATTTGATTGGTAGTGAGTCTGCAAATGAAGTTATTGTCCAGAAGTTTTCGGACTGGACATTGATATCATTATTATTGGGTGCGTTGCGGTTGATCAAATTACCAAATGATAAAAATAGGATTTAGTTTTTTTTCGTTTTTTTTGGCTTTAACAAGTCTTCTGTTGTGGTTTGGAAAGACGGCTAAAGCTCAATTTTTGATAGAGATAGCTTTTGGCGTGATTGCAACATGTTTAGTTAGTTATTTATTTAGATTGACCAGAAAATGATTCCCTTAATCGGTGCACATGACTTTCCATATCTTTTTTTAGATCAAGCTGCTGGCCTGTTTAGATTGCCTCTTACTTGGGCGACACAAAGCCATGACTCTCTGGGGGTATTTACTTTATCTACTCTCTGGAATTGGCCATACGGACTTCTTTACGGATTGGCTGGAAAAATCGGCTTAAACTTTACTCTTTCTACATTATTTTTCGGCATTCTCCCCGTATTTATCTTAGGCTGGTTTACTATTGGCAAACTACTCAAAAGCCATTCTCTCTCATCTCCTGCAAGATTTGTGGGTCAATTCCTATTTATAGCCAACACATACATCCTGATGCTCATTGATGGAGGCCAACTTAGTCTGGCCGTAGCCTATTCTTTCTTCCCTCTGGTTATTCTTTATCTTCCCTCCCGATTAAACTTTGTTTTGGCTATCATTGCCATATCTTTCCTCGATATTCGTTATTTATACATCTTATTTATACCCATTGGCTTAAAAATATTTTTCGATTTTCGTCATACATTTAAATACTTAATTACCGGATTATTCACGGGCTTAATTCTTATAGGTCTTCATAGTTATTGGATTTTGCCTTCCATCCTCTCCAAAGGTCCCTCTTTGCCCTCTACTTATACTCGTCCTGCTCAAGTAGACGCCCTTAGTTTTGCTAGCCTCTCTCATGCCTTTCTGTTGATTCATCCTCACTGGCCAAAGAATATTTTCGGCCAAGTAGCTACTCCGTCGCCCTATTTCCTTCTCCTACCCATCCTTACCTTCCTTCCATTAGTCGTGTTTCGCAAAAATGTCACAATTGGTTATTGGTCAACACTAGCCATCATCGCAGCCTTTCTTGTGAAGGGGAGTGGCTCACCTTTTCCTCAAGTATATAGTTGGTTGTTCTCTCATATTCCTGGTTTTTCTCTTTTTCGCGATCCGACAAAATTTTTCCCCTTACTCGCCTTGTCATATAGTGTGTTGATCGCCTTTTCGGCAGACTTTATCTACATGCGCCGCAGGTCTTGGTTTATATTTATTCCTTTGTATTTAACGCTCCTGTTGGTCCCTATTTTTTTAGGTGAAACAACCGGCTTGTTTTCAAAAGCTCGTAATCAAGACTCTTATCTCAAGTTGGCAAGCTTTATGAACAACGATCTTTCTCCCGGAAGCTTGCTATGGGTGCCCTCCAAACCCCCCCTTGGCTATTCCAGCCCCACCCATCCGTCCATAGACGCCTTAACTTTACTCGACAAAAGACCATTCGCCACTGGGGTGGTAGGTAGCTATGAACTCTTAAACTTTCTACGCGACGCTACCTATTCGGGAGAGCTTCTCAATATCGCATCCATAAAATATTTAGCCATATCTAGCGTTGATCCCAAAAGGGACAGCTTAAAAATTGAAGACATTCAATACCGCGATATTTTTACTAAACAACTAACCTCCTTACCTTGGGTCAGCTCATATCAGAAATTTGGTCCTGTCACCCTCTTGCAAACCAAAATCCATCAACCCCTCTTTTTTATTCCGTCTACTACAACTTTTGTGGTCGGTCCCGATGATATTTATAATACAGAAGTTAAATTGAGCAATAAGGCCCTAGTTTTTGTGGAAAGCCAACCTAATCTATTATCTCAAATTCGCCAATTTCCTCAAGCCAAAATTCTTTTAAATCATAAAACTAATCTGGATGCAGCTGCCGCCCTTCTCCCCCGCGAAAGCTTTCTCTTTCCCAGCCCACTTTTAAATTTTAGTCCTGATTCTTCCGGATGGTGGAAGAGGGAAGCGTCGGATTTAATTTCCTGGCGGGACTTTCTCCAACAAAAGTATAATTTAGATAATCAAGATTTTGATTATGGAGGAGGATGGTCGATCTCGGAAGGCGCGCATACTTTAACGGTAAAACAGTCATCCAGTTGCCAATCGGATTGTATTCTTCTAGCTCGGGTCATGACTAGCCCCCAAGGAGGAAAAATACACTTTTCTAATTCCCAGCAAGCAATAGGTGAAATAGATACTATCAACTCCAATCCATCCCCATCCACCATAACTCGTAAACTCACAGGTTATCAAGACACAGCCGACCAAATCTTTACTTACAATCGGGCGGATTTTCTCTGGCATGAAGTTGGCCAGCTATCTGATTCCTCGCCAATTAGTATTTCCACCGAAGGCAATATTAATGTTGTAAATTCTCTGGCTGTTATTCCGTCGCGCTCATGGGAAAAACTTAAATCTCAAGCGGTCCAATTGGTAACAATTGCGTCTTCGCCTTCCAATGACAACCCCCAAGTGTCTTACCAGCAATTAGGCCCCGCTCATTATCGTGTAAAGGTGACTGGATTGACCCATCCCGCGACTCTGGCTTTTGTTCAAAATTACGATCCTTTTTGGAAACTATCCGGCCAAACGCCCATTCCTTTATACGGTATGATTAATGGCTTTTCCATTCCTGGCGCCGGTGAATATGATCTAATTTTTTCACCGCAGAAATATGTGAATTTTGGATTGGCAATAAGCGTTACAACTCTTCTTGTCTTGTTATTACTCCTATATAATGGCCATCGTAAACATGATTCAAAATAAATATTTGGGATATTTTAAAAAGCATTATCACGCAAAGTTTAGCGCTGAGGATATAGAATCATCACAAAAATGGTTATATCCACAATGGAAATTAATCAAAGAAAAGACAACATTATCAAAAAAAAGCAAAGTGCTGGAAATTGGCGCAGGTTTTGGAGGTTTCTATAGTTATTTATCTCAAGTGATCGAAGGTAACTCGTATACGGGTATAGAATTAGATAAAGAAGTTGTTAAATTTTGTAAGGATTTTTTTAAAACCGGAAACTTTACGAACATAAGCATCGAGAGATTCAACTCCAAAAATAAGTTCAACTACATTTTTGCCTTCGAAGTTCTCGAGCACCTAAATGATCCTTTTGAAACCATTGGTAAAATACACTCTTTACTAGACAAAACAGGTGTATTTGTAGGAACTTCTCCTTACCCATATCTAAAAAATGTTTTTGCCGATCGCACGCATAGATACGTACTCCATCCTGTAAATTGGACTAAACTTTTTATAGAGGCAGGTTTCAAGCATGTTTCGATTTATCCTATGAGTTTCATACCGTTTATTTGGAGACTCAATAAACATCTTAATTTTAGAATACCATTTTATATTCCTTTCAATGGTTTTATTTCCACTGCCCTTATAATTGCATCAAAATGAAGGCAACAGACTTATCCTTATTCAATTTCTATAATCAAAAACATTTGACTGAAATTTCGAAAAAGGGATACTATAAAGAGCTGTCGTTATCCCAAAAACTACAAATAATTGATGTTGCTTGTAACGATGGCACATTGACTAAAATATATAATAAATATGGAGATATTTATGGTGTTGATATGAATAAGAGATCGGTTACGGCCTGTAGAAAAAAGGGTATAGTTTGCATACATTCAGATATTGATTCTTTACCAGTAAAGTATCAGAATAAATTTGATGTTGTGGTTGCCACGGATATAATTGAACATGTATTTAATACTGACAAATTCTTAATTAATCTAAAGAAGCTTCTTAGACCATGTGGGACATTACTGCTTACTACGGCAAACGTGGCCTCTATCGGCAGAAGAATAATGCTACTTCTTGGCAAGAATCCATTTCTAGAATATTCGACTAGATATCCAAATGTCGAAATTAACGTGGGTCACATTCGATACTACACAGTAAAAGATATGAAGATTCAACGGTCAGGATTGGGATTTAAGGACATCCGTATATATGGTGACAAGATAAATATTACAAGCACTATTTCGATTCCTCATGTAATTGCAAAGTGGTTTCCAAATATCTCCAGATACATGTTTGTGGAGTGCAGGATATAATTGTGTAGAGCAAATGAACCAAAAACTCTTGGCCATATTCCAAACCCAAACATTGCGGCAATCGATTATCACAATTGTATCCACTTTTACCACCGCCGGCTTGGGCGCGGTATTTTATCTCCTTCTGGCCAGGATTATAGGTGCCCATGAATATGGATTATTCTCGGTAGTAGTTTCAATCTTGACCATTATTGTAACCTTTACTGACGTGGGTATGGGACAGGGGTTAGTTAAATTTGTAGCGGAAAATAGCGGCAGCGATAAATATCAACCTTATGTCAAAATTGCCCTGTTCACCAAAATTGCTATCGGCCTGGTGGTCAGTTTGGTTCTGTGGGCGTTTGCGAAGTCCCTGGCGGTTTCTCTCCTGCGCCAGCCGGAGGTAGCCAAGCTCCTGTCTATCACCGGATGGGGAGTTCTATCGATCATGCTTTTTAGTCTTTCCATATGTGTTTTTCAGGGACTGCAGAAGTTTATGCTCTGGGGCGGGCTGCAGGTTGGAGCTAATTTTTTCCGACTGCTTCTCCTCGGTTTTCTTCTGCTCGTCGCGGTGAAAATTGATTCAGTTTGGATGTTGGTCCTGTTTATTGCCGCTCCGCTTTCCGGATTTTTACTTTCCTGGTTTTGGCTGCCGGTCAGTATTCTTAAAGCCAAAGTTACTTCCGTTCACTGGCACAATTTTTGGAATTTTAACAAGTGGACTGCCGCGCTTGGTATCACGGCCACTCTTGCTAGCCGCCTGGATACTCTACTCACCGCCCGATTTCTAACTCTATCTCAAACCGGTGTTTACGCCATGGCCATCACCATGGTGGCTTTTTTGCCCCAGCTGTCTTCGGCCATCGGAGCCGTGACCGCGCCTAAATTTGCTTCATTTTCTGACTCCGATCACTCTCAAAAATATCTTGTCAAATCCACTCTTTTTTCGTTTGGTATTAGTGTAGGTGTGGCCCTAGCCATGATTCCGGCGGCCATGCTTGTCATCCGGTTTACCGGTCGGGATTTTTCTGCCTCTTTTACACCTTTCTTAATTCTGCTTCTGTCACTGGCAATATTCACTTCGCTTAACCCCGTCCGCGACAGCATTTTATATTTTTACAAACGCCCCCAGTTCTTCTTTTGGGCCAATCTCGCTCAAGCCGCTATCATTGTTGGGGCCGGGTTTTTGCTCATTCCCCGTTTCGGGGTCATTGGCACATCGTTGGCAGTGTTAATTAGCCACGTGTTTTTCGCTATCGCCAGTTGGTGGGAATATGAAAATTGTCGCGCACACGCTAGTTAAAAACGAACAAAGATGGGTGTGGTATGCAATAACCTCGGTTATTGATTTTGTAGATGAAATTAAAGTATGGGATACAGGATCAAGCGATCAAACATTAGAGGTGGTTAAATCGATTGAGTCGCCTAAACTGACCATTAGGCAAACTTTGACTAAAAACCCAAAAGCCATAACGGCAATTAGACAAAAGATGCTTGAGGAAACAACAGGGGGGTGGGTTTTGATTTTGGACGGAGACGAAATTTGGACCGAAGGAGCCATTAGAGAGTCTCGTAAACTTATTGAGGGCGAAAAAAGTCTGCGATATTTGGCCAATAGGTACATTAATTTTATGGGTGACGTTTATCACACTCAAGATCCAAAAGCGGAAATGTACAATATTGCGGGTTTTAAAGGAAATGTAAATTTGAGGCTGGTCAATTTAGACGCCTACAAAAAAGTAAGTTTTGAGGGTGACTTAAGCAATGAGTGGATGGCTGACGAAAACGGGAATAAATTGCAAGATGAATCCATGGGGGTAGCTATAGTTGAGGAACCTTATCTTCATGCCACCAGACTTCCCAGATCGGGAAGTGAAACAGGTGATGAAATAACGTTTATGCGAAAAACGAAATATAAATGTGATTTGGGAACACGGTTTCCCAAAAATTTTATATATCCTAAAGTATTTTATTTCCCCAAACCAATTAATGTTCCCAGTCCATGGGCGAGGAGAAGTATTACTTTTGTAGCAAACGCAGCTTGGCAAACGCCCCTTCGCGCCATAAAAAACTATGTCCTATAACCGTCGTAAATACTATGCCCTAGCTGCAAAAGCCAGTAAGCAGATAGGGGAGCATCCTGGCCTTTTGTATTTACAGAAAATTGCCGGCCAGTCATCTAAGGTGTTAGATGTAGGTTGTGGCGAAGGGTCACGTTTAGTAACTTTGTTGCCTCCAGGCCAGTTTGCTTGGGGAGTGGATATTGACAAATACGCTATCAATCTTGCCAAAAAACAGTATCCGGATCAGCATTTTCAAATCTATTCAGGAGAAAAATTGCCTTATAAATCAAATACCTTTGATCTAGTTTATTCTGCTTTTGTTCTCGAGCATGTCCAAATTCCGGCAAATTTATTAAATGAAATGATCCGCGTCTGCCAGCCCAGAGGGAGCGTCATCCTTCTTTGTCCGAATTTCGGTGCTCCGAACAGAAGATCCCCAAATTCAATTCAAAATTCCATTTCAAAGCTCCTCACAGGTTTTATTAACGATTTTTTCAGTACTTCTATTTTCCGTTGGGAAAAGGTCCAACCTAAACCGGTTTACAATCTGCCGGACGACGACACAACAATTGAACCTTATTTATTATCGCTCATTCGTTATTTCCAAAGCAAAAAATTAACAATTAATTTAGCATCGTCTTTATGGAATCTGGAAGTACCAAGCCTTAATCCTCGAAAAATAATTGTCAAAATACTAGGCCAGTTAGGCATTTTTCCATTTAAATACTGGGGTCCTCAAATTTTTGTTTCAGCCATTAAAACCGTATCTGACTAAACACCACACCGTCCACAGGCCGTCTTTCCAATTGATCTTTTTTCCTTCAGCATAGCTTCTTCCGGAGTAACTAATTCCCACTTCATAAATCCGTACTCCCATTCGAGCGACTTTAATTGTAAATTCCGGCTCAACGCCAAACCTTTTTTCCTGCAAGTTCAACTTATTAGCCACGTCTTTAGTAAAAGCCTTGTAGCAAGTCTCAATATCCGTCAGATTCAAATTTGTCAGACAATTGGACAGTAGCGTGATAAATTTATTACCCACATAGTGCCAGAAATATAACACCCGATGCGGCTGGCCTCCGGTAAACCTGGATCCAAACACCACGTCGGCTTTCTTGGCCAAAATCGGCGCCAGCAATAATTCGTATTCATCAGGATCGTATTCCAAATCTGCATCCTGAATTATAAACGTGTCCCCGGAAGCTATTTTTAGCGCATCTCTCACTGCCGCCCCCTTCCCCTCGTTCTTGGATTTATTAATCGTTTTTAATTTTTTGGATCTTGAACTTTGCTCGCGAAGCGCGACGGAGTCGATCTTGAACCTTGTCTTATCGGTAGATCCATCATTCACCACAATTATTTCTTTAACTAATTTGTTAGATTGCACTTTTCGAAGTACTCGGGCAATTGTCTTTTCCTCGTTGTACGCTGGTATAATTACAGTTAGTTTCACAAATCAGATTATACAATGAAGATCGCCATTTTGAGCTTTTATTCTGGTAATCTCTATCGTGGCGTTGAGACTTATGTCCACGAGCTTAGTAATTGTTTGGTTAATTTGGGAGAACAAGTGGTTGTGTATCAAAATGGTCAGAAGCATAAGAATTCAAAATACACGACGGTTTCTATTGGATTACCAATTGACTGGTCTCGGCTTGGTGGGGGGTGGACACCGTGGGATTATTGGAAATTGTTAGTTAAAAACTTTACGAAGATCTCCTTGCAAAAAATTGATCCAGACACTGAGATAATAATACCAACAAATGGAATGTGGCAGAGCTTGTATAGCCGTTTGTGGGCATGGAGGAATAAAAAAAAGATGGTGATTTCCGGACAATCGGGGCCTGGATTAGACGATAGAATAAATTTATGGACTTTTCCGGATATGTTTGTTGGAATGACGGATTATCAATGCCAATGGGCCAAAAAAGCTAATCCATTTGTAAAAATTGTAAAAATTCCCAATGGAGTGGATTTAGATAAATTTACTCCCGCCACAGAACCTATCAAACTCAACCTAAAAAAGCCTATCATCCTAAATGTGGGCGTGGTGACACCATTTAAACGCCAAGATCTTTTGCTTGATGCGGCTAAAAAAATTAAAGCCTCAGTCTTATTAGTTGGAAAGGGAGGAACTATGGATTTTGTTCATTCAGATATGCCGAAAGTATATACGGCATGCGATTTATTTTCTTATCCTACGTCACCTCAAGAATCTTTCGGCATCGCCATGCTGGAAGCCATGGCCAGCGGACTGGCTGTGGTAGCTACCGACGACCCTATTCGTCGGGAAATAGTAGGGGAAGCAGGCTTGTTTGTCGACCCAACAAATGCCACAGCTTACGCCCAAGCTTTAAAAAAGGCATTGCATATCAGCTGGGGCGATAAGCCCCGCCGGCAGGCCGAAAAGTTTTCCTGGGACAAAATTGCTAAACTTTATGATCT
The DNA here is from genome assembly GCA_964358085.1 of uncultured Gammaproteobacteria bacterium. Lineage (GTDB taxonomy): Bacteria > Patescibacteriota > Microgenomatia > CAZETR01 > Amesbacteraceae > GWC2-45-19. Next base: position 71,665 of record CAYHNU010000001.1, read on the forward strand.
CTGTTTCCATAATTGCTAAAGATAAATCCGTTATCCTTCCGAGTTGTCTGGAAAGCGTTCGGCAGGTGTTTGACGACGTGGTTATCGTTACCAACGCCGACCATAAATTTATAAATTACGCTGACCAAAAAAATTACGCAGCAAGCAAATGCAAATACGACTGGGTTTTGTCTTTAGACGCGGACGAAGAGCTTTCTCCAGAGCTTATCCACGAACTACGAACCATGAACCATGAACTATACGCCGCCTTTAAAATCCCCAGATTAAATATCATTTTTGGCCGTCCCATGTTCCACACTAACTGGGAACCCTCTGCCGATACCCACATCTGGTTATATGACAAGACCAAGTGCAAATGGGAGGGCAATGTTCACGAAGAAGTCGTCGCCAATGGCCCGGTGGGAACTTTACGGGCTCGCAAAATTCATCACAGTTACCAGACCGTTGAAGAATTTATGGACAAAATGAACAATTACACCTCCCGCGAAACTAAAATAGTCAATCCGCTTTTTGATTTTCTCCGTCGCTACATCTGGCACAAGGGATTTTTGGACGGTTGGCACGGGTTATTCTTAAGTTATTTGATGGCTGTTTATCATACAGTGACATGGGTAAAGAAAAATTCTTCCTGATCTTAATTCTTATTCTGGGGTTGGGTTTGCGCTTGATTAAATTAGATCAAAGTTTTTGGTTGGATGAAGCCTCACAGGCCCAACTCTCTTCCATGTCTCTTTCCCAGATCTGGTCTAATCGTCCCGGAGATTTCCAGCCCCCTCTGTTTTATTTCCTCGCCCACTACTGGCTGCAACTTGGTCGGTCCGAAACTTGGCTGCGCCTACTACCGGTTTCTTTCGGCCTTCTAAACATCGCAACAATTTACTACCTGGCCAAGGCAATCAATCCCAAATTGGGTCTGATTGCCGCTTTCTTGCTGGCCACTAATCCCTTCCATGTCTATTACTCCCAGGAATTTCGCATGTATTCGTTACTTGCCCTCTTGGGAACCCTTTCTATGTGGGCCTTTTATAAAAAACACTGGTCTCTCTTTCTGCTCAACGCTCTTCTGTTATACACTCACTACGCGTCTGTCTTTCTTATTGCTTCCCAATTTGTTTACTCTCTCGTCTTTAACCGCAAGTTAATTAAATACCTTACTTGGCACTTAGCCCTTAGCACTGTCCTATATTCCCCTTGGCTTCCCCAATTCCGGCATCAGCTCCAATCAGGAGCCAACATCGATACTTATTTACCGGGGTGGCGAAGTATCTTAACTCTTTCCCCGCTTAAATCCCTGCCCTTGATATTGTTTAAGTTTGTCGCCGGCCGCATAGACCTGCTCCCTAGATATATCTACGCCGTATATATCGCCTTTGTACTCCTAGTCACCGCTGCAGGTTTGCTCCTGGCCCGGGGCAAGCGCCGCCTGCTCTACACCTGGCTGTTTGTCCCCATAGCGGGCAGTATTCTTGTCTCCTTTTTCATTCCCCAAACCCAGCCGTTCCGCTTGATTTTTACTCTGCCAGCTTTGATCATCCTTTTGGCCGAAGTTACCATTAGATTTCCCAAAATATTTCTGACTCTGCTTATTTATATTTCCATCGTCGGCAATTACACCTATTTCACCCGCCCCCGCCTGCAGCGGGAACAGTGGCGAGAGAGTCTGGAGTTTATCCGCAGCCAACCTGCCACCATGGTGGTTAAGTTCCCCGGTCCCTTTGCTCCCATGACCTGGTATGCTCCGGATCTGCCGGTGATTACTGCGTCCTCTTTCCCGGCTGAAATAGCTGATTTTTACCTTTTCCAATATCTATCTGGCCTGACTGACCCGCAATATAAAATCGACTCCCAAGTTCAGGCCGCAGGTTACATCTTACAAAAAAGGTATAATTTCGAAGGAGTGGGTTTTATTGACTATTATCAAAAATGAAAGTTGGTTTAGACGTTTCATCTATTATTTACGGTACTGGTGTTTCCAATTACACCTTGGAGCTGCTGCAACACCTGCCGCAGGAAATTGTTGTCCCCTTTGGCTTTTCTCTGCGCCGACGGCAAGATCATTTTTTTCCGTTTCCGCCGACGCTGATGCATTATCTCTGGAATAAACTCCACATCGTCAACGTAGAAACTTTAATTGGTAAAATCGACGTCTATCACTCTTCTGATTGGACCCAGGGACCCAGTCGAGCAAAAAAAGTTACCACTGTTCACGATCTATCCCCCTTTTTATATCCGGCTGAAACCGACCCCCAAATTGTGGCAGTCCACACTGCCCGTATGAAATGGGTAGTTAAAGAGTGCGATAAAATAATCTGTGTTTCTAACTCTACGGTCGGGGATCTGCACAGGCTATTTCCCCAGACTGTAGGGAGGACAATCGTTATTCCCGAGGCCTTAGCCGATAAATATTTGACTCTCAAGCCCCAAATTACCAAAAATGCCAATTACGTTTTTGCTATCGGTGCCCGCCAGCCACGTAAAAACATTGACCGCCTGAAAAAAGCCTGTGAGAACATACACCAAAAATTAATCGCTGTCGGAGAAGGAAGTGATATTGGGTACGTTTCAGACCAGGACTTAGTTAATTATTTAGCCGGCGCCTCGGCTTTTGTATATCCGTCTTTATATGAAGGTTTTGGGTTACCCATTTTAGAAGCTTTCCACTACAAAATCCCCGTTGCCTGTTCAAACACTTCTAGTTTGCCCGAAGTAGCGGGTGACGCCGCCGCCTATTTTGATCCCTTGTCCGTCGAATCCATAGCCGCCGGCATAACCCGGGCCATTAAAGACCGGGAGCGGTTAATCGCAGCGGGTAGCAAGCAGTTAGCCAAATTTAGTTGGGATAATGCCGCCCAGGAAACCCTCAAAGTTTACCAATCACTATGCTAATCGGAATTGATGCCAACGAAGCCAATCTCACTCCCAATTTAGTGGGCATAAATGAGTATGCCTATAATTTGCTGTGGGCAATTTACAATCTGAAATCAAATCACAAATTCGTGACTTATCTGAAGACCCCGCCTCAAAAATCCCTCCCACCTGAAAGGTGGGATTGGAAGTATCGGGTTATCCCTTTCCCCAAATTCTGGACCCAAACCCGCTTACCGTGGGATTTATATACCCACCAACCCCGTCCGGATGTGTTTTTCAGTATGACTCATTACGCACCCCGTTTTTCGCCCATTCCCACAGTCGTGGCCATTATGGATTTGGGTTTCTTGCAAACTCCCGAACAGTTCACTTCCAAAGACTTTAATCAATTAAAGAGCTGGACAGCTTACTCTGTCAAAAATGCTGCCAAAATAATCGCCATTTCTCAATATACAAAACAGGATATTATTAAAAATTATCACCGCGACCCGCAAGACATTGTGGTTACATTATTAGGCTATAACACGAAACTCTTTAAACCGAGCCACAAGCCCCGTAAGCCTTATATTCTGTTTTTAAGTAGTTTAAAGCCCAACAAAAACGTCGAGGGTCTTATCCGCGCTTTTTATAACCTAACACCTAGAACCTATAACCTAGTCATCGCCGGTAAAAAGGCTTGGCTGTACGATCAAATATTTGCCTTAGTAAAACAGCTAGGCCTAGAGGATGAGGTTAAATTTACCGGCTTCGTGGACGAAGCCACTAAAGTGGCTCTGATGCAGAGAGCTAGCGCCTATGTCTTGCCGAGTTTTCATGAAGGTTTTGGCATTCCTGTTCTCGAGGCCATGGCTTGCGGCACTCCCGTGGTCATTTCCCAAGTTGCCAGCCTGCCGGAAGTTGGTGGAGACGCGGCCATCTATGTTGACCCCCATGACCCAAAATCTATCGCTCAAGGTATAATACAGGCCATGGGTCCTGAGCGGAGTCAAAGGATTAAAAAGGGCCTGGAAAGAGTAAAATTATTCAGCTGGGCCAAAACCGCCCAACTCACCCTAACATGTTTAGAGACCGCAACGACAAATCACTAACTATTTCCCAAACTTTTCAAAAAGGTGTGAACCGCGTATATAACATCTTTCTGGATTTAGAGCTTTACGTTTTGAGTCTAGTAGGCCATATCCCGTCGCATCTTGTCCGCAAGTTTTTTTATACCTTAGCCGGTGTAAAAGTAAAAGGAACACTGCATATGTGGGCCAGGTTTTATAACCCTATAAACATTGAAATTGGCCAGGATTCCATAGTCGGAGATCATGCCTTTCTCGACGGCCGGGCTAAATTGAAAATCGGCAATCATGTGGATATTGCCTCTGAAGTTATGATCTACAACTCCGAGCATGATTTAACCGCTGAAGACTTTGTGGCTACTGTTGCTCCGGTGGAAATTGGCGATTATGTTTTCATCGGCCCCCGAGCCGTAATCCTTCCGGGAGTAACCATTGGCCGCGGAGCCGTAGTAGCTGCAGGGGCTGTAGTTACTCGCGACGTACCCGAATTTGCCATTGTCGGCGGTGTTCCCGCCAAGGTCATAGGAGAGAGAACTAATAAAGATTTAAAATATCGGTTAGGACGAGCCAGGCTGTTTCAATGATTAAGAAATTAATTTTATTGGTAGTATTGATACTTATTGGTATTTATTTGATATTACCGTCCCCCAAATTTCCCGACGTTCCTCCCGGCTCAATTCAATCAAATGAACCGGCGGACACCGAATCCGTTTATCGCCGCGCTTATTATACCAACCTCACCCGCCCGGAGATAATGGATTATTACGACCGGACCTTTCGCGGCCCCATCCAATATCGTTTAAATTTGCCCCCGGAAGACGCATATTCGGTAATTCGTGACCAAACTAAAAGCAGCTTCTTAGAGCAAATCGTCCACCCCGGTCGCGAATCACTGTATATCAATGCTTTTGTGCCCACCAAGCCCACCGAGCAGATCAACATTAGTGGTGTTCATTACCTCAACAAGGTTACCGTCCGTTATCTGCCTTCCCACCCTATCTCCCGTCTTACGGTTTTAGCTTTATCCAGTTTATTATTTTTATGGTTAGTCAAAGAATACCCCCATGTCTAAATACTTATTGGTTCTAATTTTAATTTTTGTTGTTCTGTACCCCAAGTTTCCCCTGCTGGGAGTATCCGGTACTTTTGTGGCCGTCCGCCTGGAAGATTTCGTAGTTGCCGCGGCCGTCCTTTTTTGGGCCGCAACTGCGGCCCTGCGGCAGAAATATTTACCAGTACATCGCTCTATCTTGCTGTATCTAGCAGTCGGCTTTGTCTCGGTTTTTTCGGCCATTTTTGTCACCAAAACTGCCGGATTAAACCTTGGCCTTTTGCATGCTTTACGTCGGGTAGAATATATGGCTCTCTTTGCAGTTGGCTTCCATGCCCTGCAAAATAAAAACCAGCTACATTTTCTCATCCGTACTTTTCTTTTAGTGTCTCTCTTAGTATCTATTTTTGGCTTGGGACAGCAGTTTTTAGGCTGGCCGGTCATCTCTACCACTAATAGCGAATTTGCCAAAGGCCTGGCCCTTACTTTGGGCGAAGGCGCCCGCATCAACTCCACTTTCGCCGGTCATTACGACTTGGCCGCCTTTTCCATATTTCCCCTTCTTCTAGTTATTTCACTCTTAACTTTGCCCCAAATCCGTCACAAATGGCTATTAGTGAGTATTGGTTCTTTGGCCTATTGGACCATGCTTCTGTCCGCTTCCCGGGTGACATTTGCCGCTTTTTACGTCACCACCGCTCTCTTTTTGCTGCTTATTCGTAAGAGACTTTGGCTGATTCCTCTGGTTCTTTTGGCAATTTTTAGCATTCTGGCCTCGCCCCAACTTTTAGGCCGGTATCGCGAACTGTTTATTAATCACGTACGGGCCGCGGCTGACGAAGAAGTTCCCGACGCACTTAAACCCCCGGCCGTTCCCGAAGACCGCTCTTTTAACATCCGTCTCCAAGCCGAATGGCCCCGGGCCTTGCGGGCCTTTTACCAAAATCCTCTTTTGGGTACGGGTTTCTCATCTGTGGGTTTGGCTGTAGATAATGATTATCTGCGCGTTTTGGCCGAAACCGGTCTTTTTGGACTGGCTGCTTTTGGACTAATCATGATTCGCATTTTCAAAACCAGCTTGCCGTATTTCCGCGCTCCCAGTTCTCCAACAGACGCTTTCATTATAGCCGTGACTTTAGGTTTGGTGAGTCTGCTCCTTAATGCTGTATTCATCGATGTTTTTGAAGCTTCAAAAGTCGCCATTATTGCTTGGACCTTGCTTGGAGCCGCCGAAAAGGCCAAAATGCTGACATGAAGCGTCGTTACCAGTATCTATTCTTTGGATTGATTCTGGCCTTGGGATTAGCCGTCCGCTTGTATAAAATCACTAACCCCATTGCCGATTGGCACTCTTGGCGCCAGGCCGATACTTCCGCTGTTACCCGTAATTGGGTAAAAAATGGCATAAATATCCTCACTCCCCGCTACGACGATTTTTCCGACGTCTCCGGTCGGGGCCTGTTTAATCCCAACGGTTATCGCTTCACCGAATTCCCCCTCTTTAACATCGTTCATTATTCTCTCTATAACCTAATCCCTAGAACCTATAACCTCTCTCTCGAGTTAGTAGGGCGTTTAACTTCAATTCTTGCGACTCTTGTCTCCGCTGTTCTTCTCTTCTTTCTCGTCCGCCGCCATTCCACCCCAGGGGTGGCGTGGCTAACTACAGCCATCTTCCTCTTTTTACCTTATAACATTTATTTCACCCGGGTCGTTTTACCGGACCCGTTGATGGTGACATTAGTCTTAGCCGCACTTTTATTCCAGCCTTCTTCGCGTCCGCTGACTTGGATCTTTGGCTCTCTGGCGGTCTTGGTCAAGCCCACCGCTATTTTTTTCCTCTTGCCCCTGCTCAAAGATTTTTGGCTTTTTGTCAGCTTGTTGCTTCCCTTTGGTCTGTGGCGGATATGGGAGCACCGTTTTCCCGAGGGCATCCCCGCCAGCCTGTGGCTCTTGAACGGCAATCATATCCGTTTCCGGCCGGCCTGGTTTAGATGGCTGTTTGGCGAGAGGTTGGGAGATATGATCCTGGGCCAATGGGGGATTTTTCCCTTCTTACTGGGACTTTTTCATGCCAATGCCTATTTTCTCACTTGGGCCGCTGGGGGGTTGTTGTATCTGATTGTCTTTGCCACCGGCAACATTCAGCATGATTATTACCAGATTCCTCTTATTCCCATAGTTTCTGTTTTGGTGGCCCTGGGAGCCGTGCACTTTAGCACCACCCTGGCTAAAAAAACTGTCATGGTTTTTTGTATTCTGCTCATGATTGGCCTGGCCTGGTATGACATTAAAGGCGATTATCAGGTTAACAACTGGCCCATCGTCCGTGCCGGCCAGGCCGCAGATAAACTTTTGCCTAAAGATGCTATTGTCGCAGCTCCTTACAACGGTGATACGGCATTTCTATATCAGACCAACCGCCGGGGTTTCCCCAATTTGTCTTTACCCATCAAAGACCTGCGGGACCGCTTCAATGTCCAATACTACATCTCGGTCAATTATGATGACCAGACCAACGCCATTATGAAAAAGTATACGGTTATGGTGCAGACTCCGGAATACGTCATAGTCAAGCTAGAAGAACCCATCCGGCCATGAACATCCTCATGCTCCTGCCGTATTTGCCTTATCCTCCGTCAGAGGGCGGCCAAGTCCGTTCCTACAAACTTATCAAGCTGTTGTCTAGAAAACATACTATCACCCTGGTCTGTTTTTCCCGTCAGCATAATACCCAGGAACAAATCAGCCACATGAAACAGTTTTGCCGCAAAGTCATAGTCATCGAACGGGGAAAGACTTGGACTCTGGCAAACATCTTGCGCACCGGTTTCTCGCCTTACCCCTTCCTCGTCTCTATTTATTACTCTCCCAAAATCAAGCAAGTCCTCCAGGAAGAGCTGCAAGGTGGCCAATATGATTTGATTCACGCAGAAATGTCTTACACCCTGCCATATCTGCCCGCCCACAACTTACCCATTATTTTGGTCGAACAGACCATCATGTC
>CAYHNU010000002.1:0-42177 GCA_964358085.1 uncultured Gammaproteobacteria bacterium
AAATTTTAAGAATGTTGTTAGCCCCGCTAGAATTGATATGGATGCCGGTAGTAGGTTTTTTCTTTGGGGCCTTGCCAGGATTGGATGCGCATACCAGGCTGATGATGGGGCGCTACATAGAGTATCGGGTTACTGAAAAAGTTGGGTAACCAGATACTGTATCCCTTGCCTCACTTGGTTGCTCGGCGTGACTCGCAAGCCGTGAGGAGCGTGATTGAACATCGAGTACGGAAAAGGTAGGATAAGCTATGCGCAAGTGGCTGGTGGTACATGAAGCGATATTGATTATCTTGGCAGGAGTGGTGTTTTTGAGAATTCCCAGTCTGTTTGAGCCGTATTGGTATGGGGATGAAGGAATATATCTGACGGTGGGCCGGGCGATGAGACAGGGGGTGGAACTGTATCGAGGGGTCCACGACAATAAACCCCCGTTGATATACACGCTGGCGGCTGTGGCCGATGGAAGGCAGTTTTGGTTTAAATTTATCCTGATGCTATGGAGCGTGGCTACGGTGGCTGTATTTTGGAATGTGTCCCGGTATCGGATCTGGCCAACCGTGATTTTTGCATTGCTAACGACACTGCCGTTGTTGGAGGGGAATATCGCGAACGCGGAAGTGTTTTTTCTGCTTCTGACTGTGGGGGCGTTTGGCCTGGTGTGGAAGGACGACAGTTTAAAAAATATTTTTGGGGCGGGGATATTGTACGGAGTAGCGGGACTGTTTAAAACACCGGGGCTATTAGAAGTGGCGGTGTGGCCGGCGATATGGCTGGTAAGCCGAGACCGTGAGTGGCTGAAGAAATCATGGTGGATGGGAGTGGGGGCGGCAATACCGATGGGGTTGGCAGTGATCTATTTCTTGGGAAGAGGAACACTGCCGGAATTTATGACAGCGGCAGGGATAAAAATGATCCCCTATTTGTCTAGCTGGAATGTGGGGTTACCGATAGTTGGATCGTTGTCTGGAAGAGCTGCGTTATTAGTTACTTGGTTACTTGGTTTATGGTTATTGAGAGAAAAAGTGTCTAAGACGGTAATAGTTATGGGGGTATGGTGGGGGGTAACACTATTTGCCGCCTTACTTTCGGGCCGGCCGTATCCCCATTACCTGCTACAAATGGTGCCGGTAGTTAGCCTGGCGGTGGGAGCGGTAGCCTGGGAAGAGAAAAAAGGAAAGATTCTGTGGCTGGCAATGGCTGTGGCAACTGCCGCAGCGGTGGGCTTATTTAAATTTTATGCTTATCCGGTGGTGAGCTACTATCAAAATTGGGGCAGGTGGGTGGCGGGACGACAGAGCCACAAAGCGTATACGCAATGGTTTGATCCCCAAGTGAAAAACAATTATGAGATAGCTAGGCTTGTTATGGCCGGAAGTCGAGAGAATGAGAAAATTTTTGTGTGGGGAGATGAGCCCATGATATACGCGCTGTCCCGCAGGCTACCGGCAACTAAATACACGGTGGAATACCATGTTAAGGAGTTTGGGGCTCAGAAGGAAACCCTGGAACGATTGAGTGAGACACCGCCGCGATATATTGTTCTCTGGGGAAACGGAGAAGATCTCCCGGGCCTGGCGGAACTACTAAAAGAAGAATATATGCGGGAGACGATGATGGGAGAGGCCCAGGTGTACCGTTTATGGATGAATTGAAGAAAAAATTGGAGTTGTGGAATTGGCGGGTGGTAACCGTGGGGATAGTGGTGGGAGTGGGACTAGTAGCCATATATTGGAGAAGTCTGCCGCCCGAAGTACCGCTGTTGTACAGCCGGCCGTGGGGACAAGATCAACTGGTAAGTCCATATTTTTTGGTAATCCCGCCGGTATTTTCGGCCATCGTTGGGATTTTTCTGGGCTGGGTAGCAAGTAAGTCGGTGGAGGAAAAATTGCTACCGATTATTATTTGGGTCTCGAGCATGGTGGTGCAAATGATTACAATTCTCGGATTAGTGAGAATTGTGATGTTGGTCGTATGATAATACCCTTTTTAATGGCGGCTGCCGTTTCCTGGATAGTGACGAGGTGGGTGGTGAAAAAAGGAAAATTTTTGGGAATTATTGACGATCCGGCCCGCCACAAGCATCCCAAAGTTATCCATGATAAACCCGTTCCCCGGGGCGGAGGGATTCCGATTTTTGCGGCACTGCTAACGGTGTTGTTCTTCACGCAACCCAGCAAGCAGGTCTGGGGGGTAATAATTGGCGCAGCGATACTGGCGATAGTGGGATTTCTGGACGACAGATTCGAAGAAAAAATTTCGCCTTATTTAAGATTGGGGGTAAATATTCTGGCGGCACTAGCTGTCATCGGGGCAGGAATAGGCATTGCTTATATTACTAACCCCTTAGGGGGAGTAATAGACCTGTCGTGGCCCAGATGGTGCATTGGGTCGCACTGTGTGTGGATTTTGTCAGACGTATTCGCCTTGGTGTGGCTAGTAGCGATGCAAAATATTGTAGGCTGGAGCAGCGGAGTAGACGGACAATTGCCGGGGTTTGTGATAATTGCAGCTATTACAATTGCTCTTTTGGGGTGGAGATTTAATGTGGATTTTGGACAATGGCCGGTGATAATGTTGGCAGCGGTAGTAGCGGGAGCGTACGCCGGATTTTTGCCCTGGAATTGGTTTCCGCAAAAAATAATGCCGGGGTATGGAGGAAAAAGCCTGGCCGGATTTTTGTTGGGGGTGCTGGCCATTATGTCCGGAGCCAAGGTGGGGGCGATGATGCTGATATTGGGGCTACCGTTTATCGACGCGGCGCTCGTCATCATCAAACGTCTGCGGGAAGGACGCAGTCCGGTGTGGGGAGGAAATGAACACCTGCATCATTACTTGTTGAAACGAGGGTGGGGAAAAAGAAGAATCGCCTTATTTTACTGGGGAGTGGCAGCGGTGATGGCGGTAGCCGCTCTGCAATTGAATAGTGGATGGAAGTACTTTACAATGGCCACAGTCATCTTAGTGGTTGGCGGAGTGATTTTATGGTTGCAAGGATTTTTGACCTTTTCAAAACAGCCCGGCCCCGACAGTGGGTAAAGAACCTGACGCTATACTCGGGGCTGATTTTTACGGGGAATGTGCTTTCCCGTGTTGTGTGGTGGAGTAACTTTTGGGTAGTAACCGAAGCCATTATGGCTTTTACGTTGGTCGCGGTGTCCATTTATTTCTTAAACGACCTGGTGGACATCAAAGGCGACCAGGCACACCCGTTTAAGAAATTTCGGCCGGTGGCGACGGGCAGAATTTCCAAATCATTGGCGATAGCGGTATTTCTGGTAGCCGGAGCAGCGGGGTTAGGGTGGGCCAAAATCTTGTCTCCACTTTTCTTTCTGACTGTTTTTGGCTATTGGGTGTTGCAGATTTTATATTCGTGGGGTTTGAAGAACGTCGAGGTGGTAGACGTATTTGTAATTGCCCTAGGTTTCTTTTTACGCGTGCTGGCGGGGGCGATTGTGATTAACGCCCACTTGTCTATTTGGTTTCTGCTGTGTGTAATTTCAGTATCCCTGTTTTTGGCGGTAGGGAAACGCCGGGCAGAACTGGCGATTCTAACGGAAACGGGCGCCGCGGCTCACCGCAAAGTGATGGGAAAATATACGACAGATATTCTGGATCGGTATGTGGGCATGTTTGCCACTTCTTCTTACCTGTCTTGGGCGCTATACACCTTTAATTTTTACGAGCAGGCGCCGTCATTGGTACCATCGTCTTTGATATTGCTGTCGCGAACGCTGACTATTAACAAATGGCTGATGGCCACTATTCCGGTAGTGATTTTTGGGATCATGCGTTACATTCGCATCATTTACGACGGGGCACGGGCGGAGACTCCGGAGAAGGTGATTCTGTCCGATCTGCCGTTGTTGATATCTGTGGCTACGTGGGGAGCGATAGTGGTAGCGGTGTTATATTTGGGACCTATCTAGATTACTCGAATTTGTCGGCATATTGGGACGAGATCCAGCCGGAAGAAGTAGCGTTAAGATCGACCTTGATGAGGTACCAACTGGGGGCTTTTTCTAAGAGCGGATATTTTTCTCCAGGCTTGACCCGGCCTATTTCTTTGGCACCAGTGTTTGGTTCCTGGCGGATTCGTAAGAAGCCCGTGGGGGTATCTTTGATTTCTACATACGGCTTCTTCAGAATAGCGGAGGCTGTGGCTTCTGGTGTTGGAGAGGGAGATGGTGTGGGCAAGCTAGCCAGTTTGACGTTGACGTTAAGTTTGTAACCTAAAACGGCCTTAGCAAAAACAGTCCGGGGTGAAAAACCAGGAGCAGAGATACCAATCTGGTGATCGCCGGCGGGAACAGAAGGAACGGGAAGTGGAGAAAATCCCTGGGGCTGACCATCGAGAGTAATCGAAGCGGAATTCGGGTTGGAAGTGACTACCGCCAGGGAGGCGGTCTTGCCTGACTGAAGCTCGAGATTGACTACTTCGCCGGAGGAAGCCAAGTCGGAGTCACCAAAATCCCGCTTGACCACGGTGTAGGTGTTGGAGGTAAGACGAACTTTGGTCTGATACGAAGTCAAAGACAAGGAGGTGGAGGTGGGAATAAGTTTGATGGTCACTTCGCCGGGTTTAAAAATCTTTTCCAGAGGAGTCTGGCCCAGTTGAACGTTATCCACATAAACCAAGGAAGTAGGAGTAGATTCGATGCGCAAGCCGGCGTTGGGCTTTTTCCCCTGGAGGTAGCTAAAAACGCCAAAGCCGATGGCTGCTGCCCCGGCCAGGATCAAAATAATGGCTGCAATCTTCTTACCCACGGGTAAATAATACCACGATTTGGTGTAAAATGAGGCAGGATTTGGCCAGTCCTGCAGAGCAGGATCTGGCTTTGCCAGAGTGGCGAAGTGATATGTACTATACTTATGTACTAAAGAGTCTAGTAAATGGGGATGTATACATCGGATACTCAGAAAATTTAAGAACCCGTCTTGAATATCACAACTCGGGCAGGGTAAGATCGACTAAAGGCTATAAGCCGTGGATTTTGGTATATTACGAGGCTTATTTAAACAAATTTGATGCGGCAGGACGAGAAAAACAATTAAAAACACATGCTGCCAAATCTTCCCTGGAAAAGCAGATTTCTCGGAGCCTGACCGAAGCTAATGGTAAAATCAACAGGTAGTCCGGCCTGATGGCGAAGTGGAAACGCTGCGGTCTGCAAAACCGCCATGCGGGGGTTCGATTCCCCCTCAGGCCTCTGTCTCACAGAGCGAGATCTGGCTTTGCCAGACAAAACCCTTATTCGCGGGTGCGAATCCCGCCCGGGTCTCTAGGATGGGGTTTCCTGCAAAGCAGGATCTAGCTTTGCTAGACGATTCCCCTCCTGGCCTCTAAAATCGACGCTTCGGACTTTCTTCGGTTTGGGTTGACTTTTAGTAGACTACAGGTTATACTGCAGGGCAGTTCTCCCCAGTATATGAGGGAGAATTTTTTTGGGCCAAAGGCCCACTAATATGTGGAAATATCTGGCAAAGATGAGTCGACTGGCTAGACCATGGGCCGCCCATAAAGGTCTGAAGCGGGCCGTGGGGCTAACTATGGCCTTGTTGGTGGCCGTGGTAGCAATTTGGGGACCCTTCCCTGCTTTGGCCTCGGATACGGGCGGAGCTGGTCTGGCAATACTGCCCGAGGGGGCAATTGAAGTGGTGACCGAGGAAGCGGCCCAGGTGCCGATAGAAAACTACAGAGTATCCCAGGGATATCGTTTTTTCCATCCGGGAGTGGATTTGGCGGCCAAGATCGGCGAACCGGTGAAGCCTGTCGCTCGCGGCAAGGTCATTCTGGTACAAAAAGACCGCTGGGGCTATGGCCAACACGTAATCGTAGATCATGGAGACTACCAAACCTTGTATGCCCATTTATTCAAAATCAACGTGGCAGAAGGCCAGGAAGTGAACATGGAGACGGTTTTGGGTGAGGTCGGCTCAACCGGACGGTCTAGCGGACCGCATTTGCACTTGGAAGTCCGGGAAGGTAACAAAACCATCAACCCCAAATCCGTGCTGGATATTAAGTGAGTTTCTGAAGTTTTTTTATTTTTATAACCTTCTCCCCGGGGCTTATCTTAAAGGAAATTTTATCTCCCGGTACAATCCTCAACAAAATCTGGATGCTCCGAGAAATGGTGATTCTGCCTCTGGAAGTAAGAGTATAAATTCCGATCATGGCATTGCTATTTTATAACCGATATTACCCATAACACCAGTGATAGTGTCCCAGGCGCTGGCGAGGTTGACCTTGGCATAGCCTTCAATGAGAATTTTGACTTTATTCATGGATGAGGAGTATGAGCTTTAAATCTCTCAGCTGCTTCAGGGCTTTCCTGAATCATCCAAGAATTAGCGTTGCTGTCAGGTCTCCATCTAGCTATTAGCCGGTCACCGACATAGACCCCTAAATGAGGGCCAATTCTCCACGGGTCTTTCCTTTCCAGTTTAGTCAAAACGTCATCCCCGTAGAGACCAATTATTTTTAAGGCTACTCCAGGATTAATTCTGCTTTTCACTGGAGTGGCAGGAGGGAACTCTACTTCTGTAAAAACTGCGGAAGAATGACTCCTCCAATTCCCTGGTGCGTCTTTGGTCTCGGTCATGATGGGTATTGTAGATTATTAATATTTTCTAAAAGTTGGGGAAATTGAGTAAATCCTGCCTTGGTGCTTAGATGTCCGCCGCCTGGGATAACAATAAATTCCGCGGAGAGTTTTTCGGCAAAATCGCGAGCAATGTCCAACGGCACATATGGATCATTGTCTCCAGCGAGGCACACAAACTTGCCACAATTTTGACGGACCTTATCCCAATCTATGGGTTTATCTGAGAAGGGATCGTTGAGAGTGGGATATGGCTCCTGGAGCGGAAGTTTATTGGCAAAACCGGAAACAAAGAAGCACGCTCTTACTTGTTTGTTGATCGTGGCCAAATAGTGACAAGTAGCCAAACAGGACATGCTATGAGCAACTAAGACTGTCTGATTATCGGGCCCGCCAAGGCTGTTTACGATTTCGGTTATGGCTTTTACCCAGTTGTCCGGATTTTGTCCTTTGGGTGTAGGAAGCTGAGGGCGAACTGTGGTGTGACCAAGTTTTTCCAACTCTCCCGCTAGCCAGGGAAACCAATTACCTTCCGGACTTCCCAAAGTGCCATGCAGAATAATAAATTTCATTCTTGTGGCTATTTTAGCACCGCTTGAGTGTGCAAATAACGAAGGAGGACGGCAGCTGAACGGTCTTCAGATATTTGACCGGATAAACACATCTCTCTAGCTTGACTAAAGGTGAACCAGTTAGTTTCAATATTCTCCCCTTCTCCCAAAGATTGTTCGTCCAGAGCAGTAAACTTGGCGACTACAAAATAGAATAGATCCCAGCGCATGGTAGCGCCACAAGTGGATGTGGCAAAGTGTTTGATATCTTCTGTTCTTATACCCGCTTCTTCTTCGGCTTCTTTTTTAGCAGCTGTCAGAGCAGGAACCAAGATATTCTGGCCAGTGGCTAGGAAGGAATTGAATTTTTGGAGAGAATCAAAGATCTTTCCGCCCGGTAATCGAAAGTCCCAACTTTTGATTTCCGAGCGGTATTCTTTAGAAAGGAGAATTCTTTTGTCTGAACCGATTATGATTAGACGTATACCTGGAGAGCGACGGGCAAATTCATAGGTTTTAATCTTGCCGTTGCCCTCGTTCATATTCTGTTGAACAACTTCCACAATTAGGCCTTGGTAAACTATTTTTTCCGGTTGAGTGGGTTTGGGCACCATGAGGTGATTTTAGCACTTATGAGTTATTTCCTGCCGCGAGGACGAGGGGTGAGTGATGCTAAATGGCCAAGTAGCTCATTTCTTTGCTCTTCGTCGCCCTCGAAGACTGCGTTTATTCTGGCTTCAATGATGTGGCCGGCTTCTATGACATTTCTGGGTGACAGACTCGATACGGCTTCCTTTAACTCTGCGGGGTCGGTGATTTTGTACCATGGAGATAGGCCTAGTAGATAATCAGGAGACATCGAGGCTATTTTAGCATGAGGGAAAAAACTACCTCCAACGTCTTGGTTTTAAGCTTCTTGCTTTCCTCACCACCTCAACACGGTTAATGTCTACAATGAGTGAGGCGTCGGGCCCTAAACTCAATCTGGCTTTCCCATTTTTAATTCCCAAAATATTGAGAAACTCGAACCAAGGACTACCGTCTTCTGGATTAATTCCTACCTCTACCATCACTTCATCTCCTTTACGCGGAACTATTAAGGCCACCCTTTCAATATCATTCATTAATAGTCTTCGCCCATGCCGGGGGTAGAAGCTGGAGTTTTCTTTTCGTCTTCAGGAAGCGATGTAACTAGGGCTTCGGTGGTGAGAATCATGGTAGCCACGGAAGCGGCGTTTTGGAGAGCGGAGCGGACGACTTTAGCCGGATCTATGATACCAAACTTAGTCATGGAGCCGGTTTGGCCACCGTTGGCGACGTTGACACCAAAGTCAGCTTCTTTGGATTCGACAACTAATTTCAGATAATAGCCGTCGTCCAGGCCGGAATTTTTGACCAGCCAGCGGAAAGGCAATTCTAAAGCGTGACGAAGAATATCCAAGCCTACTTTTTCGTCGCCGGTTAATTTGAGGGTGTCTAATGCTTTAGCGGCGCGAATGAGGGTGACTTCACCACCGGGGACAATCCCCTCTTCAACAGCGGCTTTGGTAGCGCCAACAGCGTCTTTGACCCGCTCTTTGCGGTCGTTCATTTCTACTTCGGTAGCTGCACCAACGTTAATGACGGCTACACCGCCGGCCAGTTTGGCCAGTCTTTCTTCCAGTTTTTCGCGGTCATAGTCAGAAGTGGTCTTGGCCAATTCTTCTTTGATTTGGGCGATGCGGCCTTTGATGGAGCCAGAGGCTCCTTTGCCGCCAATGATGCGGCAATTATCTTTGTCTGCCCAGACTTTGTCTGCCCGGCCCAGATCTTCAATTTTTACGCCTTCGAAGGTGCGGCCGGTGTCTTCGGAGATGACGGTGCCTCCGGTAAGAGCGGCGATATCTTCAAGAAGGGATTTGCGGCGATCACCAAAACCGGGGGCTTTGACAGCCAGAATATTGAATGATCCGCGGAGTTTGTTGACCACTAACGTAGCCAGGGCCTCGCCCTCTAAATCGTCGGCGATAATGACCAGAGATTTGGAAACTTTAATAAAGTTTTCCAAAAAGGGCAGAAGGTCCTGGATAGAGGTAATTTTTTTATCGGTGATGAGGATATATGGATCTTCAATGGCGGCTTCCATTTTGGCGGGATCGGTGACGAAGTAGGGCGAAGCATAGCCTTTATCGAACTCCATGCCGTCTTTATATTCGATATCAATGGTCAAGCCTTTGCCCTCTTCTACTGTAACCACGCCGTCACGGCCAACTTTGTCCAGAGCTTCGGCAATTTTGGCACCGATTTCGGCGTCACCTGCACTAATAGTCGCCACCTGGGAAATTTCGTCGTGGCCCTTGATGGGTTTGCTGATTTTTTTGATCTCTGCAACCAGCGCCTGTACTCCTTGGTCAATGCCGCGCTTGACGGCCATGGGATTGGCTCCGGCGGTAATGTTCTTCATGCCCTGATTGACGATGGCGGCGGCTAGAGCAGTAGCAGTAGTAGTGCCGTCGCCGGCGGCGTCGTTGGTTTTTTCGGCGGCCTGCTTGACCAGCTGAGCACCCATGTTTTCAAACGGATCGGCAAGATCGATCTCTTTGGCAACAGATACGCCGTCGTGAACGACGGAGGGGGCGCCCCATTTCTTGTCCAGGGCCACATTGCGGCCCTTGGGACCTAAGGTGATAATGACGGCTTTGGCCAGGAGATTGACTCCGCGAACTAAAGCCTGGCGGGCGTCATCGGAAAATTTTAATTGCTTGGCACTCATGATAATACGGCAAGAACGTCTTCAGATTTAACAAATAAGTATTCTTTGCCTTCGAACTTGACTTCGTTGCCGCCCCATTTTTTATAAATTACTTTGTCCCCCCGCTTCGCGGGGCAGGCCTTCTTGGCTCCTGAATCCGTAACTTCATCTGGGCCGGCGGCCAGAACTGTGCCGGTTTGGGGTTTGTCGGCGGTGGCGGAATCGGGTAAGTAAATACCGGAAGTGGTCTGCTTGGCCTGAACGTCCGGCTCAATGAGGAGATAGCCAGCCGTAGGCTGGATTTGATCTAAAATGGACTTTTTGTCACTCTTAACCATAGATTGCTAGCAATATATACCAAATGAGGCTAAAGGTTGTCAAGGGGGAAGATGTCCTGCTCATTAATTTTTACTTAAAATGGAATGTTTTGTTCGCTATCGGGTTCCGCCATGCTTTCAGAACCAGGAACGTCGCCTTGGTTTATGGGGATTAAATGGGGGCATGTTCTATGACCCCAGGACGCTGCGAGACATTCGCCTTTTTTTTGGCCACCCATTTTCCAATCTGAAGCTAGATAACAGCATCCCACGTTTCTTTCGCCTTTTTTACCAATTGTTACGCTTGCAGTAATGGGATTTCGTAGGGGTGATCCATCGCTTTCTGAGACTCCGTAACAGGTGACAGGAAATGCGGTAAGTACGTCTTTAGCAGCCATGCGCGGATTGTACACTTTTATTTTTGACTTAGCAAAAATTGTTGTCAAGGGGGAAGATCAGAGTGGTACTCCGAAATTTAGGGTGCCGGATATAAAAGCCTCGAGATTTACTCCACTTTTATAGCCGTCTCCAACACCAAAGACCCATACTCCTTGACGCACTAGACTATTTCTAATGGAGTCACACAAATTACGGTTAGGAACTCCCGTGATGGCCATGGTCTCTGTCCATGGAGTTGCGTTTACTATAGATATGGCCGTACCAACCTTGTCGTACACTGCTACTATTCGATCGACACCAGGAAGACCTCTTGCCAACAAAGACATAAATTGGTGATATTGAGTAATTCGCTCAATGTCGGTGTACACACGATCGGCCTTGGCTGCCTGAAACGTTTCATTTATTGCGCCCCACAATTTAATTTTATCCAAAGGGGCGTAGACAAGAAGAAGTCTGGACTCAATCATGGCCGCATGTTAGCTCTTCGCTTGAGCTTTGTCCAGAGCGATGCGGAGTTCGTATTGAAGAATCTCCAGGTTTTCGTCGGGGCCTTTTGACAAAGAAGCGTCCAGAAAAGATAACCAATCGTTAAAAAATTTAGCTCCCAGGCAGATGTCAAACCTGCGTGATGGATATAGACCACGCAAATATAAAAGTGTGACGGTTTCCGGAAAAGGAAAATCCATATCCCAGCGAGACCAGATGATGGCAGCGGTTCCCAGTTGACCATACATTTGATCCAGGTGTCTTTTTTGGGGTTTATCTATGTACCGGTGAAACGCATCTCCTCCAAAAACTCCTTTAACTTCCAGCATTTTCCAGGGAAGTTTGTGTTGATCGATCTCATCCAGCGGCGAACCAACCAGGGAACGGCCTGTGGGAATGTATGATATGCCATCAAATTCAGCTCTTTTCTCTCCCTTGGAATCGTATACGCATACACGGGGAAATAGAGGGCCAATAAATGGTGAGGAGATGCGCCCGGTGATAAGGCGGGCGGCAATTAGTGTGGCCTGAATTGCGTAAAGGCCGTCCAGGTCGTTACTGTTCCCGCTGGTTGATCCCCATTTTTTGAAATCTGGAAGAGGGAAATATATGTTCCGTTCCGAAAGAATGTCAAATATTTGTTCTGCAAGCTGAAGAAGGGGCAAGCGAAGAACGGACTCGATTTTTGGCCCTGACATATATGCAACGGGTTGTTGAAGGGCGTGTCTTAGCCGGGCATTGAGAATTTTAGGGCGACTTCGTTTTCTTATTTCTTCAAGTCCCGTGTATGTTGTTTCTAAAAAACTGTCCAGGGTTCTAGCTAGTTCTTCTGCCTGATCATGGGGAACCTTTAATTTGCCTGTCCAAGTTGCAAGAGCCAGTTCTTCACAACGCCTCCCCCATTCTGTGGTGACAAGGACGGAATTTACTTCAGATTCTGTCAGTCTGCGGCCGTTACCGAAAAACGGATTGGCGGCCCTGGATACCGGAGAAAGAATTACGTCTCTTTTGCGGGCTGCAGTTGTCTCTTCAAAAAGCCGGACAGCTGCCATTTTTTCGGGTATTTCGGTTTCGGCTGACATTTGTTCTGGGCGGTGCGTGGATTGTAACACTTATTTTGAGGGGTGGAAGAAGGCGAAGCCGAGACCGACTTTTTCAGAAGTCATTTTGGGTTTCATATAGAGATATTGGGCTACAAAAAAAACAAAGTTTAGTGGCCACAACACAAAATTTTTAATTTTAAATTTTAAATTTTTAATCAAATCCAAATTTTTAATTTTTAAATTTCTAAAACTCTCCTTATAAGCCACCAGCAAATAGCGACTGGCCCAGGAGTTGGCGGAAAGAAACTGCGAGTGGATATGGGCGCGGTCCCAAAGAACTTTGGCTTGGAGAATTTCGTGGGCCACATACAAATCTTTAGTTTTGAATTTTAAATTTTTAATGTCTAACCAGAGATTGTCACAAATTTGGTTTTCGGTATTCGGTATTCGGTATTCGGTTGCCGGATGACGGCGGATACCCAGAAATTTTAAATAAATTACCACGAAAAGGCGGGTGAGCCAGAGAGTGTTGGGGTAGGTTACTATCATCAAATCAATATCATCATCTTTGGGGCAGTTGTTCATAGCTAACGCGCCGGTGACGTAGACAGCTGCTATTGTGGGAAAGCTCTTGAGTGATTCCCCAACTTTTTTTGCTATCTTCCATTTGTTTTGGCTGAATTTTGAGCGTTGACGGCGCAGCTGCCAATTTCTAATTTCTAATTGACCTAATTTACCTAAAAAATTTCTAATTTCTAACTTTGAAAAAGTTGTGCCGTGTTGCCAAAACCAAAGCTCGTTTGCGGTTAGGGGGTAATCGTATTTGTCAAAATACGCCAGAGTCTCACGGAGTGATGGGGGAAGCGAGGCCATACTGGGATAATACCTGATTTATCCCGGCACTCAAAGTTTTGACGGCTTCGGAAGGAGAACGGCCCTGGTTGACGGAACCAACGGCGGTGGCAAAGTGAGCTGAAAGACGAGTGTTGATGCCGGTGGGGCCGTCAAAAGTGTCGCTGGCTATGTACCAGGAGCGGGCGTATTGGGCCTGGGCAATATAGGGGCCGGCTAAAGGATCGGAGGATAACTGACTAGCTAAATCGATTCGACTGTAGGGTTCGCCAAAAGGGCGGCCGGAAATAACGGCTTGTTGATAGAGTTTGGCCAACGATTCTTTGGATGACAAAAACTTTAAGAATTCCCAGGCGGCGGTGGTATTGGGGCTTTTTTTGTTGACTCCCTCTACCCAATAACTAGCCCAGGTAACGGGTTTTTCGCCACGGGCAGGGTCCAGGGGAAGCTGGGGAATAGGATGCACTGAAAACTTAAGTTGGGGGTTGATGGCATTTAGGTCGAATACCCGCCAAGAAGGTGCAAAATAAATGGCCAGTTTACCGGCAGCAAATGCTTGAGTGGAGGGGGGAAGGGTAGAATCCCAAACGTGGTCGGAGCGGGTAAAAACGGAGTAGTATGATAAGGCGTCCTCGGCCGATGCGCCAGTTGGCGCATTGAGATTAACGTTATTTTGAAGCATTAAGACGGCCAGAATATCCTGCCAGTGGTCCACGTTGTCTGTTGTGCCCATAGCTGCTCCAGAAATCAGAATACGGTCGCCGGTGGAACAGGTGCCGTCTTCGGAATCGCAAACAGAAAGGGCTTTGGCCGCAGAGCGCAGATCTTCCCATGAGGCGGGTATAGACTGGCCAGACTTAGTTAGTAAATCATCGTTGATAAACATGGCTAAGCCGTCAATTTCTAAAGGGATTGCCATGTAGTTTCCGGAAAGCCGGAGGTCGGATTTAACTGTGGGGTAAAAAGTAGACTCAAATTCTGAAGCAGAATAAGCAGTAGGGGGAACTGGAGAAAGATCGTTTTTAAACATGGGGATCCACGAATTATGAATTCGGAAGAGGTCTGGCCCCTTCGACATACTCAAGGCAGTTTGCAAACGCTCACGGTACTCGCGGGGAGATTGAAAAACATAACTAATTTTTACGTTGGGATGGGCTGTTTGGTATTCGTCAATTAGGGGCTTGATGATTGATTCTGACTCCCATAGACCCCAGTAAGCAAGCTCAACTTTTTGGGATTTCTTGCTAAGCTGGAGAAAGAACCTGGCGGCGAAAAAGCCTGCGATGACGAGGACTAAAATTATGATGACGGGGATTATCTTTCCAGCAAGGGAGACTTTCTTGGGAGGCGGCGGCCCCACTACGCTCTGAGGAGCTACGTTGGGGGCTAGCGGTTGGGAAGGAAGGTCCATGAGTCCAGTATATACCAGACTTCGACTGGTATATACCCGTCGTTCCTCCGGTTATAATACAAATATGCGATTTAAACATTTGGTCATTTTGATATTGATCGCTTTGGGGATTGCGGGGGGGGTGTATATCAAGGAAGAGAAAAGCAAACAAGAGCAGGCAAGGCAGACGCTTCAGGCACTGCGGGCAAGACAGGTAATAAATTTAATCTGGGGAACAAGCCGATGGGAGATTAAAACAGCTGATATTGGAGTGGAATATGATGCACGGGCCGCTCTTACATTGGACGAGAACCAGCTGACTGAAAAAATTGCCAGTATTTCTGCACAGGTCAATATCCCTGCCAGTGAACCAGAGGTGAGCATAAAATCCGGTAAGGTAGAAGTGTCCCTAGGAGAGAATGGACAAGAGGTTGACGAAAGAATGCTGATGCAAAGAATTAGGCAATTTTTATCTGGAACGGATAATTTACCGGTAACTGTACCTGTTAGACAGCTGTTACCAAAAATTACGGCCGATCAAGCGGAGCAACTTCGACTTCGGGCTGAAAAGCTAGCGGGAAAGTCTGTGACTTTAAAAAGTGACGGAGAAGAATGGAAAATAGAGCCAGATCAAATAATTACCTGGTTGGAGGCAGACGGCTGGAAAAAAATGGAGATTGAAGGATGGGTGGGAACATTGGCCGCCGGCATAGACCGGCTGCCGCAAAACGCACACTTTCGATACGTAAATGGCCGGGTGGAGGAGTTTGCGCCGGCTAAAAATGGCGCCGTCGTAAAACAAGGAGAGTTGGTTACTTTGTTGGTTAGTTACTTGGTTAGTTTGGAGCAGGATAGACAAAAAGAAATTACTGTGGAAATTCCGACTGTCGCAACAGAACCGGCAATTAAAACTGGTCAAGTAAATACTTTAGGGATAAAAGAGTTGATCGGAAAAGGAGAGTCCAACTTTTCCGGATCCATTCCAAACAGAATATTTAATATCAAAAAAGCAGCCGGATATATGAATGGCGTCTTGGTAGCGCCGGGAGAAACTTTTTCTTTTAACAAATATGTGGGGGATATTTCGGCGGTGGGGGGATACCGACAAGCATATGTGATTAAGGGTGGACGGACGGTATTAGGAGACGGAGGTGGGGTGTGCCAGGTATCTACGACTTTATTCCGGGCAATTCTGGCTGCCGGAGTGCCTATCGAAGAACGGACTGCACATGCCTACCGGGTGCATTATTACGAAGAAGATAGTCAGCCGGGATTTGATGCTACAATTTTTACTCCGGACGTGGATTTAAAGTTTAAAAATGATACCCCGGCGTATATTTTAATCCAGACGACAGTGGACGAGTCTAAGTCTAAGTTGGTGTTTGAGTTGTATGGAACCAGCGACGGGAGAAAAGTGGAAACTTCCAAAGCCAGAGTATGGGACGTGACTCCCCCACCGCCGGCTCTGTATCAGGACGACCCTTCGATTCCCTCAGGGCAAGTCCGACAAGTGGATTTTTCGGCATGGGGAGCTAAGGCGGCGTTTGACTGGAAAGTGACTCGGGGCGGAGAGGTGTTGCAACAAAGGACTTTTTATTCCAATTATCGACCATGGCAAGCAGTATTTTTAAAAGGTACGAAATAAAAAAAATTGCCAGGGAAATTTTGGCAATGCATCCGGACATAATTGCCATTGAGGGGCCGTTGGGGGCGGGAAAGACGACTCTGACAAAAGCGATCGCCAAGGAAATGGGGATCGATGAAGACATACTCTCCCCCACTTTTATTTTGCATGAAGAGTATCCGGGATTGGACCATATTGATGCTTGGAGAGTGGAAGATTTTGGAGAGATAGAAAGACTAGGATTGGCGGAAATGATCAGACATAAGCATTTAGTTATCATTGAGTGGGCGGATAAATTCGAACAAGAGATTAAGAGATTAAGAGATAAAGATACTAAGATTGTTTGGGTGAAATTAGAGTATGGAGAAAAAGAAAATGAGAGAATTATTCTAATTGACCTAATTTCTAATTAACCTAAATGAAAATTCTTGCCATACGAGATCATAATGAATTATTTATCGCATCCGCGTTTCGATCTCGTATATCTAAAATATGATTATTTTAGCTATTGAAACATCGTGTGATGAAACGTGCGCGGCGGTGGTGACCCTCCTTCGCCAAGGCTTCGGAAGGGCAAGTGTCAAAATTTTGTCGAATGTGGTGTATTCGCAAATTGATTTGCATAAGGAGTTTGGGGGCGTGGTACCAAATATTGCTAAGCGGGCGCACGAGGAAAAAATCGAATTTGTAATTAAAAAAGCGCTGGGAAAAGAAATCGTTGACGCTATTGCGGTGACTGCAGGGCCGGGGCTGGCGATTGCTCTAGAAGTAGGAATTCGGCATGCGAAGGAATGGGCAAGTAAATTAGATAAACCATTAATTGCTGTAAACCACATAGAGGGTCATGTGTTGAGTGGATTAACTCCAGAGGTCAAATTTCCGGCTATGGCCTTGGTAGTTTCTGGAAAACACACAGATTTAATTTGGGTAGAGAAAATTGGCCAATAT
This sequence comes from uncultured Gammaproteobacteria bacterium, assembly GCA_964358085.1. Classification (GTDB taxonomy): domain Bacteria; phylum Patescibacteriota; class Microgenomatia; order CAZETR01; family Amesbacteraceae; genus GWC2-45-19. The sequence goes on from CAYHNU010000002.1 coordinate 16,944, forward strand.
GAAATTGTGGCCAGGACGATGGATGACGCGCTGGGAGAAGCGCTGGATAAAGCGGCCAGGATGCTGGGCTTGGGATATCCGGGCGGGGCAGAGTTGGAGAAAAGGGCGGCTTTGGGCGATTCAAAGAAGTATCCCCTGCCCTTACCGATGGCCCGCAGCAAGGAATTGGCTTTCAGCTACTCCGGACTGAAGACTGCAATGTGGCGATTAGTTAACAGTCTAAGTCTAAGTGAGCAGACGATAAATGACTTGGCGGCGGCATTTCAAAACCGGGCTTTCCAACATTTGCTGCGGATTACTAAATTAGTAATGGAAAAGTATCCCACACAGGATTTGCTAGTCGGGGGTGGGGTGGCGGCGAATGCCAAGTTAAGAGAAGAGATTAAGAGATTAAGTTATGAAGCTGGGGGAAATGCCTGGTTTCCGGGGAAGGGAATGCATGGAGATAATGCGGCGATGATTGGGATTGCGGCAGGATTTAAAGCAGAACGTGGCGAATTTGCCGATCCGAACAAAATTGACCGTCTCCCCCGGTGGAGGGTGGATGAGAATGCTTTTGTACCTCACCCTTAATCCCTCTCCTAAAGAAATCAGCCCTTCGGTCTCAGGAGAGGGACACTATTTTTGACGCGTGTGCCCTTGCGGGTTTATAATTGGGTTTGGCGATGATCCGATTTGTCACCGGGGAGTCTTTTTTAAATTGAGTATTGGTTGAGGTGGTAACTCCCCGCAGTTGCGGGGCCGCAACTCCGCATTTGGCGGAGTTTTTTGTTAATAACGCCCCCTCAATCCCCCTCTTAAATTAAGAGGGGGGCGCTAGAGGGTGATATTATAAATTCATGGATAAAAATTACGATCATAAAAAGTACGAGAAGGATATTTATAAGAAATGGGAAGAGTCCGGGGCGTTTAAGCCCCTCGGCTCCGCTCGGGGTAAACCTTTCACCATTATCATGCCGCCGCCAAATGCGAATGGCGAGTTGCATTTGGGACATGCTACTTTTATTGCCGTGTCTGACGCGCTGATCCGTTATCACCGGATGAAGGGAGAGCCTACCCTTTGGCTCCCCGGCATCGATCACGCTGGAATACTCACCCAAGTTACTTTTGAAAAGAAACTTCTCAAAGAAGAAAACAAATCCCGACATGCTCTGGGGCGAGAAGAATTTTTCCGACGTTGCTACGATTTTGCTATTTCTAATAAATCGGCTATGGAAAATCAGATGCGGGCTTTAGGTTCAAGCTGCGACTGGAGCCGGGAGAAATTTACCCTGGACCCACAAATATCCAAAATGGTTTTTGAAACTTTCATCAAAATGCACAACGAGGGATTGATATATAGAGGATATAGAATTGTGAATTGGTGCCCACGCTGCCGAAGCACTTTGGCCGACGTGGAATTGGAATGGCAGGAAAAAACCGATCCGTTGTATTACATTAAATATGGGCCATTTGTGTTGGCGACCGTCCGACCGGAAACAAAGTTTGGCGACACCGCCCTGGCGGTGCATCCCAAAGATAAACGCTATACAAAATATGTGGGTCAAGAAATCGATGTTGAAGGTTTGTTGGGAAAACTCAAATTAAAAGTGATTGCCGACGAGGCGGTAGATATGAATTTTGGAACCGGCGTAATCAAAGTCACCCCCGGCCATGATCCTCTGGATTGGGAAATAGGCCAAAGACATAAACTGGAAATTAAATCTGTAATTGATTTTGATGGCAAGTTGACCAGTATTGCCGGCCCTTACGCCGGGATGAAAGTAGCTGAAGCCCGGAAAAAAGTGGCCGAAGATTTACAAAATAAAGGGTTAATCGAGAAAATAGACGAAAAATATGTGCATCAAGTGGCAACTTGTGAACGCTGCAATTCTACTATCGAACCCCTCATGTCCAGACAATGGTTTATAAGCATTAAACCATTGGCCCAAAAAGCAATCGAAGCCGTGGAATCAGGAGAGGTAAAAATTGTTCCGGAAAAATTTGAGAAAATGTATTTTAACTGGATGCACAACATTAGAGACTGGCCAATCAGCCGGCAAATTTGGTGGGGACATCAATTACCAGTGTGGTATAGCAGGAAGTCACAGGTAACCGGTGAGCAAATAACAGAATTTGAAAAATTGGTTAAAAACGATTCCGGCGCCAGAACCGATGTGCTTGAATCCCCCATCGTCTCGATTGATAAGCCTACTGGAGATGATGAATATATTCAAGATCCTGACACTTTTGATACTTGGTTTTCGTCTGGTCAATGGCCCTTCACTACGCTCAGGGCAAACCAATCTGGAGATTTTGAAAAATTTTATCCAACAACAGTCATGAATACAGCTTATGAAATTTTATTTTTATGGGTAGCCAGAATGATCATGTTTGGAATTTATTTAACCGGGAAAGCTCCTTTTAAGATCGCCCTTATCAATGGAATGTTGAGAGACGACAAAGGATTAAAGATGAGCAAATCTAAAGGCAATGGAGTAAACCCTAACGAAGCCATCGATCAGCATGGGGCTGATGCCATCCGCATGGCGCTGCTGTCTGGCCGGGACAATGGAAATGATTTGGCAATTTCTAGAAATCAAATGGAACAACGTATCCGTGGATATCGGAATTTTGCCAATAAAATCTGGCATGCAAGTCGCTATGTATCTACCTCGGCTTCAAATCCAAAATCAAGTTCCAAAGATAAAGAGTTTGCCGAAAAATTGAATAAAATTGTTCAACACGTCACCTCTTCTTTTGAAAAATATGATCTGGGAATTGCCGCTGAAAAAGTTTACACTGAGTTTTGGCATTGGTATTGCGATGTGTGTATTGAAGAAAATAAAAAAGGTGAACTCTCAAATGAATCTCTTAAAAACGGCTTGATGGTATTTTTAAAATTAATTCACCCCTTTATGCCGTTTGTGACTGAGGCGGTGTGGCAGGAATTGGAACTTCCTGGGCAGCTGATTCTTCAGCCTTGGCCGGTTCTTCCCCGGTGACAGGTGCGGCTACGACCGGAGCTTCTTTGGGTTCTTCTTTGGCCAGCGGTTCAATCTTAACAACAATGGCCTCTGGGTCGGACTTAACGGTCAGTTTATCAGACAGCTTGATATCCTTGATCTGGAGAGTATCCCCTTCCGCGGCTAAAGATTCGATAGATATTTCTACTGATTCAGGCATGTCCGCAGGTAAGGCTTCGATTTCTAGTTCGCTAAGCTGTTGAACCAAAATCCCCTGCTTCTCTTTTTCAGCCGGAGCTTCTCCGGTTAGTTTGATGGCTACCGAAGCGGTGGTTTTTTCTTTAAGATTGACCTGATGAAAATCAACGTGAAGAATTTGGTCCGTGACGGGATGTAGGGCTACCTCGTGAACCATGACTGGGCGGTTTTCCCTCTCTCCTTCAGTAGAGAGGTAAATAAGGGTGGACTCCCCTACTTCTTTGTATAACTTGGTGAAATCAACGGCCTTGACCTGGAGAGAGAGGGACTTGAGATCCTTGCCAAAAACATTGGCAGGAATCAGCCCTTGACTGCGCAAGGACTTGATCTTCCGTCCGGTTATTTTACGGGGTTCAGCTTTGAGAAGATGTTTAGTTGTCATTTTTAGCGAAATCTATATCGAAGCGCAACGGGCGCGATAGGGGTTGATTATACTGGAGCAAACCAGCGGAGGCAAGGGTGGGAGTGGCAGCGGTAGTGGCGAACCAGCCTTGAGGATATGTAACTGTAACTGTAAGTGGGTATGGTGACTGGCCGGGTTGATTAGGAATGTCTAATTGATAATGAAACCTGGAAGAGAGAACGAGGGGTTGGTGCCAGCGAACGGTAAGTTTGGTAGTGGTGGCCGGAGGGGTGTCGATCAGCACCCCCAGAACAACCAACCCGCGTTCGGCGGTAACATAATAGTCTGGGGCTGGCTGACCGTTGATTAGGACAGCGTCGGGCTCGGATTGGGGAGACAAATATAGACGGAGATAATTTTTGTAGTGACCGGAGGGCCAATTCGTTTGGGAAGATGTGTGAGTAAAATCTACTTGATATTGAAAGTCGGCTCTTGTAGGTTCAATTTGAACTGCCAGCTGAGCGATGGGTTGAATGAACATGTTTGTCTTGTTGACTCCAATGTTGCTGCTGACAGCATAAAAATAATGGTTGAGACAAGGGAGAGCCGAGCGGCAGGTGGAAGGGGCAACTTCCCCACTCCAGACGGTAGAAGTGATAAGCGTTTGGCGAGATTCAAGAGAGTTGATAATTATTCCAACAGCTCTGGATAATTGGCTTGAGTTAAGAGCGCGGAACTGATCAAAAAAATGTTGGTAAAAAGAAAAGAGAATGTCCGGGTGGGCCAGGTATTGAGAAAAAAAGTTTTGCTTGGTAACGGTCAGATTAAGTTCCGAAAGCTGAAGGGGGCCGACCATAGAAAGAAGCTCGACTAGAGTTCCCAAATTCAGGCTAACTACCCGATCTGGAGAAAGCGAGAGCTCTTTGTTAACAAACCAGATTGCCCGGGCGGCAGAAGAAGGAAAGTCCGGATCCCAATTTGAGTCGCGTAAAAACCAGCTTGATTCCCCTGTCGCCCTAGCCAAATCTACGGGAGGAGAAACTTGACCCCGCAATTGACTGTCGGTGGTAGCTGTGTCATAGATCTGAACGTTGGTTAAGCGACCACTGTCCAGGCTTAGGAGAGCTATGTGGCTGAGAAACCCGCCCGTCGGACGTAGTTCGGTGGAATCTTGCAATAATAAAAGGGTCGTGCTTTTACCATTTAAAGACAGAAGCTCCGGCAATGAAGCGATAAGGGGAGAAATTTTTTGAATTAAGGTCCGGGCCGCGTTCACGCGGGCCAAAAGCGGAGTCAAGCGAGGAAGCGGCTGGAGGCTGGCTTGAAGAAAAGCCAGAGAATCGATAAGACGAGACAGGGTAAACGATAAATCGGTAGTATCTGACGCCGGGGACTGGCCACGACCAAAAAACGATTGTAGATATGGAAGCGAGTGAGAGGCAAATTGATTAGCGAGAACCAAAGTTTCAGATAGCTGGCGAGAGACAACTAAATAAGGAGAAGCTTGCGGGACCAACCGCGAAAGTCCGGATGACAATTTTGCACAAGCGAGAGACGCGGAGAAATTGCCGCGTTGGAATTGGGAGGTCGAGCAGTGGAGAAGGATATAAAGGGCGATGGGGTAAGAAATTATTAGCAAAAAAGCAAGAAGAATGATGGAGAAAATGTATTTAGCTGATTGCGAAGGCTTTACCGGAAGGACGGGGGTTGGTTCTGTCGGTTTTAATTCTTGAAGTTCTTGTGTAATTAAACGAAAGGACATTTCCTAATTTTCAATTTTTAATTTTTAATTTACAATAGTCAATAAATAATTGTTGCGGAAAACCTATAGCTGAAGTTAGAGGATAATGATGCAGAGTATGTACGACTATTCACGTGCGTGTTTTGTAATTTTTTTACGCAGGGGTCTTTATGTTTTGGTATGAACATAAAAAACGTGAAATTGCCGCACTCGCCAAATTTTTGATTTTTAGTTTTTGGTTTTTGATTCCGGCCTGTAATGCGAGGGGTTTATGCGTTTTTATCAAGTGTCTGGTTGACCAAAAGATCGGCGGCGGTGTTTTGCTCCCGAGGAACATAGGTGAAATTTCTAATTTCTAATTGCTCTAATTGATCTAAAAGTTTTTCTGCTTCTTTTTTCTTGGTTGTTAGTACTGGGTCTTTGATTTTAAATATTCCTTTAAGTTGGTTAACAACAAGTTGAGAATCCAGGAAGAAGTTGAGAGTTGAAAGTGGAGAATTGAGAGTTGAGACCCATTTCAGGGCTTCGATGACTGCTTGGTATTCTGCCTGATTATTGGTGGCTACGCCTAAAAAAAATCCTTGCTGGTGAATTAGTTGCCTGTGATCATCTGTGGCTACAAAGGCACAAGCGGCCGGTCCGGGATTACCTCTGGCTCCCCCATCGGTATGAATACGCATAGGCTATAAGTATAACCAATAATAAAATATTTTGATGAAGAGTGAGCCAGTAGTGGTCGGCGGCGCCTGTGATTGTTATCACGGCGACCGCGGTTATTAGTTCATAGTTCATAGTTCTTAATATTTTTTTACCATGAACCAATAACCAATAACTAATAACTAACAAGGCGGGGAGACCGAGTTCGGTAGCGAGGAGAAGATAAATATTGTGAACTGGTTGATATAAATAGTTATTAGTTATTAGTTCATAGTTCATGGTAGACGGAATAAACACCCCGAGGCCGACGCCAAATAGCGGTGATTTTTGAATTAGGAATAATGAATTATGAATTAAGGAAATACGGTCGGGAATAGAGACAGCAGAGCCGGCGATAGAGACAAGATAATAGATACTAGATACTAGAAGAGCCGCCTTGAGAAATAAGGGGCGGAGCCAAAAGAGCAAAATTATAATTTCTAAAACTATGGCCGATCTTGAGAAAGTAAGTGGGATGGTGAGGAAAGCGATGACGATAGCGGGGGAGACGCGGCGATTTAGAGAATAGAGAATTAGTCCAGAGACAAGTAAAAACCCTGCCAGTGCGTTGGGATGGGGAAAGGTAGCATAGGGGCGCATAAGCAAGTGGCCAAAAAATGAGACTTTCGCAATGAGGGGGGTGGAGACCGAAAGGGAACGCTCGCCGAGCCAATACCAAAAACCGCCGACGGAGTGCTGGAGGAAAAATTGCCACCAAGCCAATATCGCCGTCCACAGGACGGCAAGGCTCAAGGTCCAGGGTCCAAGATTCAATAACCAATCTTTTTTATAAACCAGACATTTGAATAGCCAGAAATATTCGAGGACGCGGAGCCACTTATATAAAGATACTAAGGGGGAATAAGAGATTAAGACATTAAGAACAACGAAAACAATTACCGACAATGGAACGCGGATGCGTAGACGGGAGACGAGAAATAAACCAAGGATAATCAGGTCTGTTAGATAAAGAGCGGGGGAGAGATAGTCAACGCGGATACCGTTAATAAGCGACCAGGACGGCCAGAAATGAAAAGCCAACTGGGAGGGGAAAAGCAGAAATAATAATATTAAAAAGATCACTCCTTTGGAGAGACAACTACGGTTCTAAAACGACCCTCGCCTTGAGAAGCGGTGGTGACCTGGGGATGGTCGGTGAGATAGACGTGGACGACACGGCGCTCGTTGGAGGGGAGGGGGGGCAGGGCTTCTGGTTGGTGGGTAGAAACGACCCGACTAACAATAGTGTCCGCCATGGCCTGGAGAGCCTGCTCGCGGCGTTGCCTGTAGTCGTTGACGTTAATGGAGACGCTCGTCCACTCGGCGGTTGCTGAATGCAGGTGTTGGGATAATAGTAATTGCAAAGAGGAGATGGTGTCTCCGTGATAACCGACGAGAATGGCCGGGTCGGAAGTATTAATCGTAATTTGATAAATTTTGTTTTCGGAATCAAAAACTACAGTAACCTCGTAAGGAGAAGCGTAGCCTAGCTGGGTGAGAAATTGAGACAACAATTCCCGAATTTTATCTTCCATGAATCTTTTTTATCAATGGAGTTAACCCGCCCCAACCAGAGGCAAAATATTGCTGAACCATGGAAACGGCGGAAAAGACCAGCCAGTAGAGAACAAGCCCAAATTGGAATTGGTAGCCGAAGAAAATAGTCATCAGGGGAAACATATACAACATTTGGGTCTGGGTGGCGGCCATAATGTTGTCGGAGTCGTTGGGAGTGCTTTTGGCAACTTTGGCGGCGGCTTTGACTTCCGGCATCATCATTTTAGAACTGGCGAATTGAATAAGGGCAGAAGCGAGAACAAACAATCCAGGAAGAGGAACGGGGAGGCCGGGAATGTGGATCAGATCGGGTTTGGTCAATTCGAGGCCGTAAAACGAGGTGGAAAGGCGAAGATCGGAAGGGAGTTTGTTGACTGCATATAAAACAGGATTCAGATGCTCAACCAAAGACTGACCATTGGGCTTAAGAACGGTGTTGAAAGCATTGAAGAGAGCGATAAGAACCAAGATTTGAATTATTTGGGGGAGGCAGCCGGCGGCGGGATTAAGCCCATTCTTTTTGTACAGCTCGGCTTGAGCTTTAATCAAGCCTTGTTTGTCGTCTTTGTATTGAGTTTTGAGGGCGGCCAGGTCGGGGGCCAAGTCTTGCATCTTTTTGCTGGCTTTGAGAGAAGGAATAACCAACGGGGTCATGATTAAACGCAGACCGATGGTGAGAAGAATGATGGACCAGCCCAGACCGCCGGTCACTCGAGTCAGGGCGATAAGAGCATTTAATAAAGGATACTCTAATAATAATTTCCAGAGCTCTAACATTTATTTTAGATGTTTTGAAATACTAACTTCTAACTTCTACCTTCAATAATTCATAAATTTTTAATTAACGGGGTCATGGCCGCCGGGATGAAGAGGGTGACACTTAAAAATCCGCTTCGTGCCCAGAAAGCCGCCCCTAAGGATACCATATTTCGAGATAGCCTGATACATGTATTCGCTGCAACGAGGCGTGAAGCGGCAAGAAGAGTGCAAACTAGTGGGAAAGTTTTGATACCAGCGAATCAATTTCAGAGCTAATTTGGTCATGGGACAATTTTAACATCGACTGTTTGGGAAACAATATGATGTCAAAATCGGATTTTGGGATGCATGAATAAATTTGACGGCGGAGACGGTTGCGGACAACGGCTGATTTAGAGAGCTTAGTAGAGGTAACAATGGCTACCCGGCCAGGGAAATGAGGGTAATACAGAACAGAGAAATAGGAAAAAGAGAGAGATTTGCCGCTGGCTTTAACGACGAGAAAATCCCAGTGAGACAAACGAAGATATTTAGGCAACATGCGCTAGACAGTAAGCCGCTTGCGGCCGACGAGGCGGCGGCGTTTGAGGACGTTGCGGCCGATGCGGGTGGACATGCGGGACCTAAACCCATGTTTGCGAATTCTTTTCAACTTTTTGGGTTGCCAGGTGTGCTTCATTGCCATATGCAAAATTATATCACAAAGATGTACTTGAAAAATTGTGGATTTCCAGTTGAAAACTGGATATATCTCCACTTGACAGCGTCGTTATAACTAGTATAACGAATTTGCATGGACAGAGATGTAACTAGAATTTGGAAAGTGGTTTTGGAAGGGATGAAAGTGGTGGTATCCGCGGGAACTTTCAATACCTTAATTCGGCAGACAGAATTGGTGGCAATTGTAGACAGTGGAGACCGCTGGATATGTGAAGTGGGTTGCTCGTCAGGAATGACCAAAACGTTGCTTGAGCAACGCTTTCATGGACAATTGGCGGAAGAACTGAAAAGAGTAACCGAGAAGGATTGTGAGATACGATTTATAATCAGCCCGCAACGCTCACCGCGCAACCCTCAAGAAGAGAAAGGCCTGCCGCTGTTTACGGAAAGAGATAATAGTGATGAAGTGAAGAGGGCCAGGTTAAGAGCCGAATTTACTTTTGATAATTACGCCGTATCCGGATCAAATCAAATGGCGCACGCGGCGGCCATGGCGGTGGCTCGCAAGCCCGGGGCGGCTTACAACCCGCTCTTTATTTACGGCGGGGTAGGGGTAGGAAAAACCCATTTAATGCAGGCGGTAGGCCGCGCGATTGTTGAAAGGGGAGAAGGGCCGGTGTTGTTTTGCACCGGAGAGGAATTTACCAACGACCTGGTGATGGGCATCCGCAACAAAGATACCGACCGGGTGCGGGGCAAGTACCGGAAAGTGAAGGCCCTGTTGATCGACGATGTGCAGTTTATTGCCGGAAAGGCCTCTGTCCAGGAAGAATTTTTCCACACCTTCAACTCCCTCGGGAGGGAGGGGGGACAGGTGGTGATGACTTCGGATAAACCGCCGAGGGAAATCGCTAAGTTGGAAGAAAGATTACGCAGCCGGTTTGGGGCGGGTATGACGGTAGACGTGGGACCAGCGGATTTTGAACTGCGGACGGCGATCCTCCTGATTAAAGCTAAACAGCGAGGCCGTGAACTGGCTATGGACGTCGCCCAGACAATCGCTTCGCACATCGAAGGGGTGAGAGAATTGGAAGGGTTTTTGATGAGAATAACCTCTGAGGCAGAGATCAAGAATGAGCTGGTGACGGTGGAAATGGCGGAGAGACTGTTAAAAATTAGCAGGCCGGCCGATGGGCCGACCAGAATTGTGACCCCAAACGAAGTCGTCAGTTTGATATCTGACTACTACGGAGTCGGAGTGCAACAACTGAAGGGGGAAAGGAGAACCAAAACGGTAGTTTGGCCGAGACAAATATTGATGCATATTCTACGGACGGATCTAAAACTGCCCTTGGAGGAAGTGGGAAGGTTAATAGGAGGGAGGGACCACACGACCGTGATGCACGCCGACAAAAAAGTGATTCTGGCCATGCAGGCAGATCAGGCTGTCCACAACCAAATTGGGGATATCAAGAAAAAATTATTGACAGAGGTCAGATAATTGTATACAACTGGAGATGCTTATGCACTTATTAACTGGAGCAATGAAACTATCCACAAAGTTATACACAAGACTGTCCCCTGGCTGGCTGGTGGCGGTTATCAACTTATCCACAAGACCTACTACGGATGCTACTAGTTAAGAGAGAATATGCACGCTACTGTTTTACAACAGGATTTAAATAAAGGATTGGGGATAGTGGGACGGGTTGTGGCGACAAGAGGGCAATTGCCGGTGTTGGCGAACATCTTGATCGAAGCGACAAAAGAAGGGTTGGTACTGGCGGCAACAAATTTAGAAATTGGATTGAGGGTGAGAGTGGGAGGGAAAATAATTGAGTTGGGAGCAATAACGATTCCGGGAAGAAGTCTGGGGGAGTTAGTGGGATCGTTGGCGGGAGAAAGCTTGGATTTACAAACGGATGGGGAGAAATTAAAAATAAAGACTGGCAAATCAGCAGGAATACTGACGGGAATTGCCGCCAGTGAATTTCCCCCTTTCGCCCGTTCGACTTCGCTCAGGGCTACGGAGGGGAAAGCCCCCATTAAAATTAAAAAGGAGTTGTTGCTGGAGATAGCGAGTCAGGTGGCGTATGCGGCGGCGGTGGATGAGAGCCGGCCGGTTTTAACCGGCATTCGGTTTTCGGTGTCCGGTGATCAGTTGTTTGTGGTGGCGACGGACGGATTTAGATTAAGCCGGAAACAAATCCCAAATCCCAAATCCCAAATCCCAAATGTAATATTACCGGCGAGAACGATACTAGAATTGGCCAGAGTAGTAGAAGAGGAAGAGATAGTGATGGAGATGGTAAAAGAAAACAATCAAGTGATATTCAGCTGTGGTGACGTGCAATTGGTGTCGAGGGTGCTGGAGGGGAACTTTCCTGAAGTAGATAAAATAATTCCCCAGGGTTTTAAAACAGAGGTGGTGGTGGACAGGGAAGAACTGAAATCGGCACTACGGGTAGCGGGGATTTTCGCTAGGGAAAACAGTAATATTGTAAGATTCAAGGTTCAAGGATCAAGTTTCAATATTGCCGCGAGGGCGGCGCAGCTTGGGGAGAACGAGAACGAGATAGAGACTGAGAAGGAAGGCGAGGACGGGGAGATCGCGTTTAACTATAAATTTGTGCAGGATTTTTTGGAGAGCGTGACGGAAGAAAGAATAAGATTGAAAATTAACGATAGTTTATCGCCGGGGGTGTGGGCAGGGGAAAAGGATAAGAGCCTGATTCACCTGATTATGCCGGTGAGAGGGTAGGTTACAACTTGACGGCCGGAAGGAGGAGGACAACAGTGCTGGGAATTGAGGAGAGTCCAAAGAAAAAAGATCCCTTGATATTGTAATATGGCACCAGCAGACTTGCTTTGGCGTCGAGGCGATATTCTAACTCTATGGATTGGATGGTAATTTGGGAGACTTCTTCGAGAATAGCAGAAGACTCGACAAGAGCCTTTCCCGTGAGCTGGATAATCTTGCCTTGTTTTTGGTCAAGCAGGCCCATGGCCTCTTTTTGGGAGATAGTAGAATATTCTTTGGGTGAGGAGAGATCGATTCCTTGGGGGTGGGCGACTATTTTAATAATTTGATTTTTCTGACCAACGGAAACAACGAGAGGCGGTTCGGTTTGATCCCCAACCCGCACAGGAATATCATTAACCGACTGGGAAAAAGGGACACTAATTACAGCCGCGTCATGGATATTTGTTTCAATAAGTTCTGCCCCCTCCTCTTTAAAAAAAACCAATTCGTTTATGTCGGTTTTAAAATCTTTCCAATTTTCAAAACTGTTTACAAAATCTTGGGCCGATTTGACCGCCACCTCGGCGGTGGGGGCGGCTTTTCCAGTATAGCTTTCAGGGCTCTGGAAACTATCAACCTGAAAGGTAAGAATTTGGTTAGGAGAGTCAATAAACAAGGCGCCTTTTTTGTCCTTGCTTAACCAAAAATTAGACCGGCCTGACACTGGCTGGAGATCAAAATAGCGGGCTAATTTTTGAGACTGGCCAAACAAGTCGAAGGAGGCTTTGTTTTGGGAAAACACGGGAAGGGATTGCGGGACGGAAGGAAACCCAACTTCGTCGGCGAGACTGATTTTTTGATAAGTAGTATTTCTAACTTCGGGGTTGGTAGACTCAATCCCCGGTCGGGGAGAAGTTGGAGGGAGAGATTTTTTTACGGAACTCATGAGATAAACGGCGCTGATTATTACAAGTGCGATTAGTCCCAAAAGCAATTTTTTGTTTCTGGTGAGTTTCATGGCCCTACGGAGCCTCCTTCGTCTTTAGCATAACATGTGTTGGGTACGCTTGAAGTGTTTACTCCCAGCTGGAATCCACTGACCGTCCAAGGCGGAACGTAGGTGCGGATATCCCAACTTTTAGGAAACAGCTCGTAATGTAAATGAGTGCCGGTGGAGTTTCCGGTGCTGCCCATGATTCCAATTTGAGTTCCGGCTGTGATTTGAGAACCGGGGGAGAGGCTGGCTATTTGAGACAAGTGGGCATAAAGAGTTTGAAATCCCTCGGGAGATATAATTTTGACACAGTTGCCGTATTTGGGGTCTCCACAATTAGTGGAAACAGTGCCGTCGTGAGCGGCATAGATGGGGGGGGCAATAGGGTCGTGGATGTCGATGGCGTTGGAATTGTTGTCACAGTGTGTCCAGGTGCGATCAACGCCACAAAAAGGACCTTGGGTGAGGTCCCCAACGGTGGGCCAACAGCGGGGATAGGCGCCACCCGGACCGGGAATACCGACACCCCCGGCTGTATTTTGAGGAACAACTAGGGCAGAGGAGTTGATAATAAAAAGAATTAAGGCAATGCCGACGGGAATACTTAGGGCAATAACAAGAAGCGGGGTGGCAATTTCGGTGGCTACCAGGCCGACTGCGGCGGTAGAAGCCGAAGTAATGGCGTTACCAAGTTTGGTTAGAGCCCCTGTAATGCCGCCGGCGCTCTTTATGCCGGCTCCTGCTAATCCGCCGCCGAGAAGTCCTAAAGGAAGGGATACGATTCCGGTGATTGCGGCAGCACCAAGGCCGACCAGAGAGCCTCCTATAATAATGCTCATACCAGCCAAAAACTTAAAGATATCAGTGGCAGTTCTTTTGGCCCACTTCCAGATCTTGGGTAAATTGGCGACGACGAAGCCAATGACCGCGCCGATAATTGTGCCCACTACCGGAGCAACAGCAGTTCCGGCGGCGGCTCCAGTTCCAGCTCCTCCAACGGTAGTCAGGGCTGTTGTGGCTGCTCCGGTACTAGCTGCGAGAGCTGGCGGAGCGGCGCCGGCGGCGAGTGCGCCAGTCACGACAGGAAGCGCGGGGCCCGAAAAGGCAACCGGGACAATACTCATCCCGGCAGGGGCCATTGCGGTTCCAGTTCCAACTGTTTGTCGAATGATGTTAAAAGCGGTGTAACCACTCAGGGACGTTTGTCCAATTGGAACCTTTCCGACCATGTAGGAGATTTCACCAAACAAATGTTCCACACCGGCCGGAGTAAACATTAAACCGGCCTGATTGACTCCAACTCTCCCAATGTTTACCATCCAGCCATTGGCTATAGCTTGACTAAAAGCAGAAGCATAAAAGGTGGGAAGAGTGCCGGAGACAAGGTAGCCTGCATAAATTGACGGTGCGGCGCTTGTGGCAGACAGACCAGCACCAACAATGGCTCCAGCAACGGCTCCAGTTCCCATTCCCAACCCTTCTCCAATTCCTGAACTGGTAAATTTATTCCAAGCATTTTTGGCCTGATCAGACAATCGTGTTTTGGCTTCGTCTTGCAAGTAGTCAAGAAGGGGGTTCCGATTTCCGTGACTGTCGCGGTAGCTTTGTTCCTGATTGGCCGGTTCATCGTAGGCGCTTTCATATGTTTCAAGTAGCAATTCCCAATTTGCTTCGGTTTGCTGGGCCGGTGGAACACGAGATAAAAATTCAACTGATTTTTGAGTGATTTCTTTTAGTGTTTCTTGTTTTTCTTCCCGCCTTTTTTCTGGAGAGTCCGACGGGTCGCCGGCGTTTCTACTCACAGAATATGAAATTAAAGGGTAGCTTTGTTCGACCATTGTTTGGGCTTGAACTTTTCCGACAACGGTGGCCAAAGATTGCTCTACCAATTCTGTGCCAGTGGCGTTGAGGCTAAAGTCGGCTACAAGTTGAGCCAATTGTTGGACAGGTAAAGTAACGGTGGTTTTACCTGCGGCCTCTAGTTCCGTTTCTAGTGTGGAGAGAAGGTTTGAGAATGTCTTAATAGAGGCGGTTGGATTGACAATCTTTTCCGCTATTATCCTGTCCGCAAGGGCTTCTTTCCCTGCTGGGAAGATGTTTTCAGGAAGGCTAGTAATAGTTTGGTGCCAAAGATTGTTTACGCTTGGGTCGAGTGTGATTGCGATTTCTACTAGCGGGGACAAGGCGACACCTGGGGAGAGGGCGCTTATTTGTTCGAGGGTTTCTTTGGGGCGGAGAATGATCTCGTTTTCCAAATCAGGCTGAAGGTAGGCGATAATTTGAGACTCTTCTGGAGAGGCAGTAGAAAGGTTCTTGCGGTATTCTTCTAGGCGGGCCTGAACTAGTTGGTGGATGGTGGGCTTATGAGCGATTTTAGCTGCGGCCTCTTGGCGTTTTTCTTCACAGGCTTTGTTATAAGCATCAACTAATTCATCTAGGTGGGGGGGGAGGGAGGCCGTTTTGTCTTCCTGGAATTTCTTGAGAAGGCGCAGATTTAGGGCCAGGAGTTTTTGGTTTCGATCGGCGATTTCTAAAACCGGCTTGAACTCTTCTTGCGTGAGCAGTTTGGCTAGATTTTCCCAAACATATTCTTCAGCTTGGATAACAGTCATTCCCCGGGGGGCCTGGGGCGGTTTTTGCACCAAGTTTAAAAAAATATTTTCAATGGCGCTGATCTGGTCTGGGGTAAACATAATAATTAAGGCAGTTTTACTGTTTCAGCTACTAGACGGACTTTGGCTTGTTCTGACTGTTGGGTAAGAATTTCGGAAGGTTTGGTGGTAATTAATTTGTGTTCGTCGGGGGAAGCGACGACACGAATGGCAACGTGGTTGTTGCCGGCAAAAAAAAGGCCCTCGCCTACCTCGCTACTTAACAGCAGATGTTTTTCTCCTTCAGATAAATAAAAGACCTGAGCGACTTTGTCGATGGCGGCAGGGGACTGCTTCATGAGGATTTGGATACTGGAATTGGTAACGATAGCTTTGCCATAGTCGGTGGCTAGGAAATCCTCTACGTCTTGAGTGATGGTGGTTAGCCCCAGGAAATATTTGCGAGCTCGTTTGGCAATGCCGTAAAGAAAGGCAGCGGAGTCGGGGGAGCGCATGAGGTACCAGGCTTCGTCCACAATTAACAATCTCTTTTTTAAATCCCGGCGCATCTTGGTCCAAATATAGTCCAGAATAATAAAAATGGCGATGGGCTTGAGGGAGTCTTCCAGGTCGCGGACGGAAAAAACAGTAAAAGGGTTTTTTAGAGAAACGTTACTAGGCTGGTCAATAATGCCGCGGAAACTGCCCTTAACGAATTTTTCAATGCGGTCGGCCAGGGCTCCGGCTTGGGATTCTTCCATGCCCACCAGGGCTTTGTAGAGATCTTCCATAAGAGGGGGAGGGAGTTTTTGGGTGGCAGGGTCGGGGGTAATGCCCTTCATTTTATAGGTGGCAACTAAGGCCCGGTCTAAAATGGCTTCTTCGCCAGGAGACAAAGCGCCCATAATGACTTTAAAAAGGGAGTGCAGGGAAAGGATTTTTAAGCTTAGCTCGTTTTCGTCGGAGGTGGCGGTGAGGGAGGATAGGTCGAAAGGATTTAAGCGGCAGGGAGAGTTGAAGGAAAAATTGATGTATTCACCGCCGACGGCGTCGCTAAGAGTTTTGTATTCGTTCTCGGGGTCGATGATGATTATTTCGGTGCCGAACATGAGGGAGCGGAGGATTTCCAGCTTGACCAAATACGACTTACCAGCTCCAGCCTTTGCGAAGACGACCGTGTTCGCGTTCTCTAAACTGAACCTGTCGAAAATTACTAAACTTCCGTTATGCTCGTTTAAACCATAGAGAACGCCCTCGTTGCTGGTGAGTTCGGATGAAGTAAACGGAAAGGTGGTGGCCAGAGAGGTGGTGTCCATGTTGCGGGTGACCAGGAGGTGATCGGTACAGGCGGGAAGAGTGGTTTTGAAGCCATCGGCCTGCTGGAGAAGGGCGGGGGCGGTGGTAATAAGCAGAGAGCCTAAAGTGCTGGAAACTTGTTTGGTAACCTGATTGAGCTCACTTTCAGATTTAGCAGGGATGGTGACATACAATCCAAACTGGAAGAAGCGTTCGGCCCCCTTGACCAGCTGGTCTTGAAGAGTCAGGGCGTCTTCCAATTTGGCCTGGGTGCTGGGGTCGACCACCCGGCCGCGCTGTAAATCTGTAGAGATTTCGGCTTCCATTTCGGCGATTTTGCGGCGTAGATCGTCTAGGGTGGACTTGCTTTCCACAGGATAGACGAACATGGAGATATTTAATGAATGGTCGAAGTTGATGAGGGGGGCCAGCCAATTGGCGGTGACAAATCTAGGATAGCCTGCCACAAAGAGAGAGCGGAAGTACCAATCGTCGATTTTGAGAGTGTTGAAATCAACTGTAATTGACTGGGGGGCGATAGTGGGGACGGAGGTGGCCTTCGTCTCGATTTGGGAACGGTGGTAGGAATTGAAGAAAAACTGGATGAGCTCGGGGGAAGTAAGTTGACGGGCGCGCAGGCCGATGCGGGCTAATAATCTGACCAGATGGTCGCGCTTGGGAGATAGAGCCAAGGCGGCGCGTTCCAGGATTTCGACTTGGGGTTTGGGAAGAGCTTTTTTCTTGATTAAAACGGAAAAGCTGGAAGAAATACCAAGTTCCAGAGAAGAAAAAGGAATGGCCACATAAAACTTTTTGTCCAGGACGTTGCCTTGGCGGACGACGGTTTTGATAAAATCGCGATATTTGGCGAGCTGATCGTGGAGAAGAGGATTGGCAGTCTTTCCTAATTGAAGGTCCAGAAGAGTGAGATAATCAGAAATATCCTTCTGTTTGGAAGAGACGACGATTTGAATGGAAAAAGTGAGGGAATTGAGAAGTTGGGCATAGGCGTAGATGGTGGCGTCCTGCTCTGTTTCGGAAAGCAGACCAAAATTGAGAGCGGACACCTGGAGGACTAAGCAGGCGGAGCCGTCTTTAAGGACGACTAAATCCTGGACAATGTCCTGAACGTCGAGATGGTCTTGGGTTGTAGACGAAATGAGTTTGGAATTCATGCTTGGGCTTTGATGAGAATAGGGTCAATAATCTGGTTTTTGACACTGAGGGTAAGGGAGGCAAAATGCAGGCCTTCTTTTTCGGCAATGAGAGTATAAGTGCCGGTCGGGAGGGGGGTGGCAGTCATAAACTGGCCGAGCTTGTTGGAGCGCAGGGCCCGGACGGGCAAGCCGGCGGCATCGGATAATTCTAAGATGACACCCTCTAAATATGATCCGGCGGGATCGAGAACGAGGCCGGTGAGAAGGTTGGGATGCTCGGGAGGGGGGACCGGGTTACTAGTTATTAGTTCATGGTTCATGGTAGCTGTGGGTTTAGGCAGAGGGGAGACTGGTGGTTGTGAACGTAGAATTGGCGATTGGGGGTTGAGCGTTGAGGGCTGAGGGTTTGGTTGAATAGCAGAAAAAGCAAGGTTGGGGTGGGAGAAGATTTGGGAGAAACGAGCGAAGAGCTGACTTTCGATAATGTCGAGGGGAGTTTTTTTGGTAGGCGGGTTAGTTGGTTCATGGTTCATGGTAGCCGGGGGTGGGGGGGTTTCGGACCAGTGGAACTCCGTGGGAGAATAAATAGCTTTAATAAATGCCATGATCCATTGGGAAAAAGGGCGGCCGGAGACCGGAACGAAGGCCAACATGACTCCCGTTAAAGCAGCCAAGCCCATCATGGGCCATTTCAAGATAAGGGGGAGGGGGAGACGATAGATAACGACAGCGACGGCCACGCCGCCGGCCAACTGAAAAAATTGCTTGAGGGTCATATCGCCCACAAGGTGAAATTCATAAGAAGAGATATTCTGTGGTACAGGGTGTTGGTTCATGGGCAGTTTGTAACTTTATGTTACTGCGTGAACGATTTTGTGCAAGCTACAGGCTTTTTCACAAAATCAAAGTGTCTTTCCAAGAGCGGTTGATTGTTTCGTGGGGTAGAGGAGATGAGTGGTCGGTGTTGGAGATTAAGGCTATTGTTTTTATTTGTTGTTTGAGTTCTTTTTTAAGGCGTAGTAAATTACTACCGAATTTACTAAAGATAGTTTGTACTCCTTTGATCTCGATTAAGTGCAGCCTACCTTCCAATTCAATAACGAGATCAATCTCTAGTTTGTCTGGGGTACGCAGATAATATAAAGTTGGTGATAGGCCGCGATTGTAAAATCGTTTGAGAGTATCAATAATCACAAAAGTTTCAAACAATGGGCCAAAATATGGACTAGATAGTAGAACTTCGGAACTGTGTAACCCCATAAGGTAAGTAGCTAGTCCGGTGTCGACAAAGTAAAGTTTTGGTCTTTTTACCAATCTTTTGCCGATGTTTTTGTAGTAAGGATAGAGTAGGTAAACCTGGTGACTGGCTTCCAGAAGCGATAACCAGCGTTTGGCAGTAGTATGGCTAACGCCCACGTCACTTGCCAGCCCAGTAATATCCAATATTTGACCAGTACGAGTAGCACAGATTCGTAGAAAGGTTTGAAATTGACCAAGATCACCCACTTGCTTGAGATTGCGTATGTCTCGTTCTAAATAGGTAGCTATATAGGAACCACACCAAAAATTACGATCGACAGCAAGTTGAAGGGAGGGCTCCGGATAACCCCCCCGTAATAATAGTTTAGATAAGTTTAAAGTTGGGATAGCGGGGCGATTGAATTTGTCGAAATTTTCTAACCATGAAGTGGGCGATAGGCTGGTGGATCCTTGTTTGGCGATTTCGGCTACCGAGAGCGGTAGGAGAGAAAAGACTGCGGCTCTACCAGCTAAAGACTCCCCCACACCCTGCATGAGCGCAAAATTTTGTGAGCCGGTGATAAGCCATTGCCCGGGATCTCGGTGGTTGTCAATAGCTGATTTGATATACGACAACAGCTCGGGAACATATTGAATTTCGTCAAGGATAACTGGCATTTTTAACCGCCCAAGAAATCCCCGGGGATCAGTTTTGGCATAATCCTGTTGATCTGGATCTTCCAGGCTCACATAACTATGGGTTGTGCCAAATAAATTTTTTAATAGAGTTGTTTTGCCTGATTGGCGTGGACCAGTGAGAATTAGAGCAGGAAAGGTTCGAATAGCCTGTTTGAGACTGGAAGAGATGGTTCTAGGCAGCATAATGGTAATTATGGCCTGTCTTTTGAACTTGTCAAGTTCTAATTCCAGGGGACATGAACGATTTTGTGCAAGCTACAGGCTTTTTCATGGTTCGACTGCGCCCTTCGATTTCACTCAGGGTCTTCGACTCACCATCTTCGACACAAAAATTTGGGAGAGATAGTATAATTCGGGTATGGGCGAACCAGAAGAAAAATCTGTTGAGGTAAAGCCTTTGGCTAGTTATAGCGAGGGGGAGAGAGAGGAGGCCGTTAAGAAGGGCTTGCATTTTTCGGCCGAAAGGGAAGCCGCAAGGGTTGTTGCGGAGTTGTCATCAGATCAACGCGGCGATCAAAAAGAAGTGGCCAAAGCGATTGCCAGAGCAGCATATACGCCAGGTGGCAGCTTAGGAGACGATGGGGTTGCGAGAGCCATGGCTTTGAAGATAGCTGAAGTAATAAGGGACGGAGGTTTGGAACAATCTACTGGTGAGAAAATTTTGAGCTTGGCTGGTGAAATTGAAGCTAGAGCAAAAGCGTTGGTACAAATCTCGGTTCCTGCAGGTAGCGTGCCAAAACGCGACGAAATGGTTCGTCCAGCAGACATAGCAGAAGATGAATCTATGAGAGATTATCTTAGGAAGCCATTGCCCCCAGAGCCAGCAGAAGCGGAGCATGTTGAGGGGGAGTGGAGAGAGGTAGCCAGTGACGAGCAGGACAACGTTCGACCACCCGTAATATCAGTGGCGGATGTGGTTGTCGGGGCGACTTTAGCAGAGGCGGTTGACGCGGCTCAGCGGAAAGGGGGGAAAAAGACAAGGCCAGCGGAATCACCAGAACCTGAACAGAAACCTGCTGCTGGATCCGGAGAAGTGAGGGAAACTAAAAGGGAGGCTTTTGATTGGGAGAAAAACGAAGCGGAACTAATGAAAATCGTTGACAAAGAGAAGGGCGGTAGACCGTTCTCATCAAGCCGGGCAGCGGAATTGACAGGCGAAAGAGATGCTTATTGGGAGGAACACAAAGGGGAGCATATAACCGCCGAAGATAAAAATGCGGCGGGGAATTTGATTGATGACCAGGTTAGACGTTACGATTCAGACGGATTGGTGCCGGGGGCGAAACCAGGGGATCCGCTGCAATTATTCTTGGAAGACGTGGACAGAAAGATAGGGGTTTATACGAACGGAAGTCAAAAAGATCCCGTAAAAGCCAGTTGGTGGAGGGGGGTTAGGGTTAATGTTGAACAAAGGTGTTTAAGAGCAGAGTTGAGTCTTAGGACAAAAATTCCCGGGGGAGAGGCAGAGGAGGTGGGAGAAAGAATAAAAGAATTGGGTATTGAGTCAAAATATCTGGTTTGGGGAAGAAACAAAGATGCGACAAAGGGTAGGTGGAACCAGCTGGCTGCCAGGCATACGCAGTGGCTGATGGAGAACGATCCTGGTTTGAAAGATGGAGTTGAAGCAAGGAAACGGGCCGAGGGGGTGGGAGGGCAAAGGTTTGGGGGTGGGTTTGAAAACTTTCCGGTCAGCCCGCCACCAGCACATTATGTGGCTATCTTTAGGGAGGGAAGGTATGGTTCATTTGAAAAACAGTGGGGGGACAAGGTCAAGTTTCTAAGCGTGCTGAACGAAGATGACAGATTGGCCTGGTGTTATGCAAATATGGGGGCTTTTGCAAATGGCGTTATTCAAACAAAAGACTGGAAAGCCGTAGTAGATTTATGGTTGGGAGATATCAAAGATTCGGCCAATTTGGTTAAGGCAGGTAGAGAGAAAATGGTTGGAATTAAAGAAACAGAAAAAGATTTACGGGCCATGATGGCTCTGTCGGCTTCTGCCCGGGCAATGGAGGGGTCAGCTGGATCGGCTGCAACATATGTAAAACTTCTTACGGTTGATCGAGATGGCGACCTGGACAAACAAGACACATGGGCTGAGTTTTTATTGCATGATGACCCCGAGAAATATTGGAGAGTTGTTTCCCAACCATTAGTCAAGCATTACTACTACAAAATTCTGGCTCAGGCGGGAATAAGTCTAGACAATGAGTCTGGTCAGACAATAGACGGAAAGCTTAGAAAGGTAAGTAGTTTTAAGGTAAATAGTGATACGGCCTTGTCAAGTGAACTGTTCGGTTTTCTTAGGCAGACAGAGGGGGCGAAATATAAAGGAGGTTTTGAACCATATATCTCAGACGGATTGCTTGTAACTGACGATGAGGCTTTTGTTTCGGCACAGGCGGAATTAGGTGTAGACGAATCTGCCCGTTGGTCAGCTGCCAGGCTCGCTTGTGATGCTTTTATGGTCGACAAATTGACCAGATGGGAAAGTGAAACAAGGAAAGATAAAGTTAAATATCCAGATAAAACCAACATAAAGCCGTACGTGGGTTGGGGGGGAGATCCTCTAATATTGGTTCTTCAACCCTCGTTCCTTTCTAGAGTTATTAAGAAGGTCTATTCAAAAGAGGATAAGGCTATCATGGACATGACAGATAACGCTTTCAGGCCTGTGGATATTTTCGATGGACTCAAGGGAACAGATGTGGAACCGCTTCCTATTTCGATGGTGGGTCACTTAAAAGGGTACGCTCGATATAATGATGCCTTGTGGCAGTTTTTGGGTGGGTCTAGGGCGGCTGGTATTCCTCAATGGACAAACGATACTATGGCTAAAACTCTGCCGGCGATAGGTGAGCTATTGGATCAAGTGTATGGAGGAGCTGGCAAGAAAGACGTTGATGGCAAAACCGACAACACTGGGAAGCAGGTGGTGGGAGCCATGATGGCTAGGATTTTGGAATGTAAAGCGTTGGCTACGGCAGTAGAGTCTGCTAGACCAGGGTTTAAAGACAATTTAAGAATTTTGTTTAATGTTGGTGATCCTAAAGAAGCCAGGCCGTTTTTGGAAGTAGAAAAATTTATTTGGGGACCCGATCTTGATTCCAAGAAGGGTTTTTTGGCATCTTTAGTGGGGGGGAGAACCCGGTTTATACTTAAAGACAATAAATACGGAGCTGAAACAGCATTAAAAAATACATGGGAGATATTGAACTCCAACGATCAAGATCCTAAGGGTAGGGGGAAAGCGGCGACACTTAATAGGGTAGGATTTCTTCTTGATGTAGCTCAAGCCTTGGCGAAAAATCAGAAAAGATGATTTATTCTCCCACGGTTGGCGGGGTGTCCGGCATTTGACCGCGAGGGCTTTGAGTAGCCGCGGCGGGAGCTCCAGGAACTCTGGTTCCAAGTCTAGTTGTCCAGGCTTTCCCGACATCAGTAGCAACATTGACACTGCGGAGACCAAAGGCGAGAGGACCCGTGAGGGCTTCTCCAATAGCCCCACCATATTTAAATGCGGGGATCTTGAGGGCGTCGCGGATCATATCCGCTATTTTTGGAGTGAGTGTAAAAATTACAAAACCCATAGCAAGTGAGATAAACGTACCGGTTTCGGCGCCCATGAAGGGGAGATTGAGTTGAGTACCTCCGAAAGTATTAAAGGTGTTTAAGTGGAGATAAAATGTGTTTGTAAACCAGTTTCCAGATAAAATATTCTGAATAACTAACATGATTGGTATAGTGGCAAAAACAGAGGCGTTGGCGATTAAGTTTCGGAGCCACGGGCCGAAGCCTTGTTGGCCGGGGATGAGATCGAGCATGATTTGGAGAGGGGCGATGATTATTTGCAATGTCAGCATGACATAAGCTTTGACCATCATCCAAAATATTTTCCATAGAGTAATTAAGAAAATTATTGCTACTATAATGGCAAAAATAACACCTATTACTATTACAACTCCGGCGACTGGGAAGAGGATAAGAGATATTATGGCGGTTAACCCTAGAACGGTGAGAATGGGCCCCAACATTTGCATGGCCATGTATTGGGAGAAACTTGTGTTGAGAAGGTTATTGATGGCATTTGGTAGATCTGAATTATTAATTATTCCCCCCAAAGACAGAAAACCGGTTATGGCGACAACAACTACATAAACAAGGTCGATGACCAGACCAGCGATGGCGAAGGAGAAAGTGACTAACAACATTGTGATAATTAATTTTGGGATCATGGTTTGGAGGGAAACGACGGTTTGGGGATTAATTTTGACACGGAACATAATCAAGAAACCGGAGGCGACGAGAAGGATGACCATAATGAGGTAAGACATATTGCGAGTGGCGGTCCAGAGAGCGCGGACGGCGCTGTTGGTATTGTTTCCACCAAGCCCGCTGAATCCATATCCTTGGGCATAGGCCGGCTGGACACCAGTGCTGATGTCTAAGATTCGACTGGCCATATATTTGATTTCGTTGACTCCAGAAACAGGAGGATTGGAATACAAGGTGGAGACGCCACCGGCCAATAGGCCAGCAGGACCAAGTTTAGAATAATCGGCCAGGGTTGGTGTCTGACCGGACTGAGCTATACCGAGGATATCATTAATGACATTAAAAAAGTCCAGAAGTTGGAGGGGGTTTTCGATGCCGGAGGTGGGGTTAATCATAGTGGAAATAGAGTTGATGATCCAATTGATTTGAGCGAAGGTGTAACGCTCGCCGAAGATTTCATTTTGGTCTCCTCCTGTGACCTTGGCAGCAAACTGAGTGGGGTTTTGGTTGTACCATGGGCCGTCAACCTGGTTGGCAAAAAGAGTATCCATGCTGCCGAGAAATTGGACACAGGCGAGTTCGTCTGGGAAAAGGTTGAGATATGGACCAGTGATAGCGCAGGAGCCGACCGCGAAGACGCAGGAGGCTTCGTCTTTGAAACCGTATTGGGCATAATTGGTACAGTCGGCGGTGGCGGCGAGGGCGGAGCCAGCCGTCGCTAAAGCTATGGCTGGTAAAAGAATGAGAAGAAGCAATGTGGGCAGGAACTTTTTCATCTCTCTAAGTGTACCACGATGGTATTCATTATTCAGTATTCATTACTCGGTTTTTCAGTAACTTTTGCGCTTTTGGATGATACTGGAGAAAATGCGAACGATCTCGTCGCTTTCTGATATCAATTCACTGGTATTAATTGTGGGGAAACAGCTGGGGATTAGATCGAGCCAATACTTTGTTTCTTTGGCTTCCTTTTTAACTACCGATAATTTATGAATAACATCTTTATTGCTCTCCGCTTCTACAGATTCTTCGAAATTTGCGCCGATGGACGTTGACGATCTGAGTAATTGATTGGTGAGAACCTTTCCGACTTTGTCGTCGGGTAACTTTTTACAAAGATTAATGGTCTTAATAACAAAGGATTTGATCTTTGTTCTGAGGCTGTTTATTTTATCTTCTTTGTCGTTCATAAACTGAATAATGAGTAATGAGGACTGAATAATTAATATTATTGGGCCAGATTGGCGGATTTGATGATGAGCTGGAGGGGGGCGGTGTTTT
>CAYHNU010000003.1:0-39952 GCA_964358085.1 uncultured Gammaproteobacteria bacterium
AATGTCCTAGTTTTTTGTGCTAAACTTTGGGTATGGTTGAAAACTTGACTTGCCTCTTTCGTTTGGATATACTATCAATTATCAACGCCTCGTCCACGCCTCACGGCCCGACGAGGTTTTTTGATGCCTAAATGTCAAAAACATTACTCTTTGTGGACGGGGAAAATTTTCTCCACAAAATCAAAGAAATTGTTTCCGATGAGAAGATAGGAACATTCAAGGATATCTCAAATATTGATTTTCAAAAACTTCTCTCATCCACCCTTCCCAAGCTCAAGTTCAGTCGCAAGTTGTTTTATGCTGCTAAAATACATGCTCATCCGCAAACGCGAACTAAATCAATACAGTTAATTGAACTTCAAAGAAGACTTAAGGCCAATTTAGAAAAGCAAGGGTTCGAATTCATTATTGCAGGCAATGTCAGAGCCCAATCAATTGGCAACAAAATAATTTTTAGAGAAAAAGGAGTAGATGTAAAAATTGCCGTAGACATGGTCTCTTTAGCGTGCGACAAATTATTAGATAATGCAGTTCTTTGTTCATCAGATTCGGATTTGCAACCAGCTGTTTCAGAACTAAAGCGCCGTAAAGTAAAGACTGTATATTTAGGGTTTGAAGCTAAACTAAACAAAGGTCTCGTGTATACTTGCGATGAAACAGTTCTTTTCCGTAAATTCGAGATTATTCAAGCCATTAAAATAAAAAAATAAATTATGGACGTCAAGCATGTAGCCAAGCTGGCGAATTTAATCCTCAAGCCTGGTGAAGAAGAAAAATTTAAAGACCAATTTGCAGAAACACTAAAAACAGTCGAGGTTATTAACGAATTAGACACCTCTGGCGTAAAGCCTACTTCTCAAGTTACGGGATTAACTAACGTCACTCGAGAGGACAGGATCGACAAATCCAGAATGATCAAAATAGGGGATTACTTCAAAGTTCCAGCTATTTTCAATGCTCAATAAACTTTCTCTTTCAGAAGCACTCGCCGGATTAAGGGTTAAAAAATTTTCCAGTGTTGAACTGGTGCAATCCTGTTTAGATCAGATTAAAAAACATGATAAAAAGTTAAACATTTATCTGGCTATAAATGAAAAAGCCCTTGACGAAGCCGAAAAAGCAGATGTCTCTAAATCCTTAGGCGGCATCCCCATTGCTGTTAAAGACAATTTTTTAACCCTCGGTCTCCCCACAACCGCATCCTCAAAAGTCCTCGAAAACTATATGCCCCAATATGAGTCCACCGTGACCCAAAAACTTAAAAGCGCGGGGGCCATTATTTTAGGTAAAACAAATATGGATGCTTGGGCCCATGGCAGTTCCACTGAAACCTCCGATTTCGGTCCCACTTTGAATCCCTGGAATACCAATCATCTGCCTGGTGGATCTTCCGGCGGATCAGCTGCCGCTGTCGCTGCTGATATGTGCATTGTCGCTATTGGTAGCGAGACCGCCGGATCAATCAGACAACCAGCAGCCTGGTGCGGGGTGACCGGTTTCAAACCTACTTACGGCCGGGTCAGCCGTTACGGAGTTATTGCTATGGCTTCTTCTACTGACTCCCCCGGCCCCCTAACTAAAACAGTAGGAGATTCGGCTCTGCTTACTCAAATCATCGCCGGTCACGACCCTTACGATGCCACGACATCTCCCCTACCAGTAGAGGATTACTCAAATCTCAAATCTCAAATCTCAAATCTCAAAATAGGCATCGCCGTCGATTACCTCGTCAAAGAAATGCGTCCTGAAGTCAAACAAGTTATTCTAGACGCTGTTAAAAAGTTTGAAGAATTAGGAGCCAAAGTAGAAGAAGTTTCTTTACTGCACCCCAAATATTCAATTGGCGCATATACTATAATCCAACGCTCAGAAGTTTCTTCGAATTTAGCCAGATATGATGGAATCCGTTTCGGACACGATAGATCGTATTTTGGCGATGAGGCCAAACGCCGCATCATGTTGGGAACTTATGCCCTATCATCTGGATACTACGATCAGTATTACAACAAAGCCCAAAAAGTCCGGACACTAATAATTAAAGATTTTGAGCAAGCCTTCAAAAAGTTTGACTTAATTATTGGGCCGACCTCACCGGGACCTGCCCTTAAAATCGGAGCCAGCATTGATTCTCCTATGTTTGGCGAACTGGAGGACATATTTTTGGAACCCAGCTCAATAGCCGGATTGACCAGTATTAGCGTTCCATGTGGATTTGTAGATGGACTTCCCATCGGCCTACAAATCACCGGCCCTCAATTTGCTGAAAAGTTAGTTTTACAAGTCGCTCACAGTTATCAATTATCCACGGACTGGCATGTTCAAAAACCGCAACTTTCTTAAGCTCGGCAGAAAGGGGGACTATGTCTTGGCAAACGGTTTTGGGATTTGAAGTCCATATTGAGCTTGGCACGAACACGAAGATGTTCTGTGCATGCCCTGCCGATCATTTTGGCGCAGCGCCAAACACCCAAGTGTGCCCGGTTTGTTTGGGTTTACCCGGCGCCCTTCCGGTTCCCAACGCCCGCGCAATTGAGTGGTGCGTCAAGTTAGGTCTAGCTCTGGGTTGCGACATAAATCTTTTCTCTAAATTTGACCGTAAAAACTACTTTTACCCTGACCTGCCCAAGGGATACCAAATCAGCCAGTACGATATCCCCTTTTGCAAAAATGGAGCACTGCTTGGTCACAAAATTACCCGGGTCCACTTAGAGGAAGACACCGCCAAACTCCAACACTCCGGATCAGAAACTCTCATCGATTTCAATAGAAGCGGCGTACCTCTGGTCGAAATCGTCACCGGTCCGGATTTTGTCTCTTCGGACGACGGGGTCCTATTTCTAAAAGAAGTCCAGGCCATTGTTAGGGCTTTAGGTATTTCCAGCGCTGATATGGAAAAAGGATCAATGCGCCTGGAAGCCAATATTTCCGTCAAACGCCCTGACCACCCCGACCTCCCTGATTACAAAGTCGAGGTCAAAAACGTCAACTCATTTAGATTTATTAAAAAAGCCATTGACTTCGAAGTCATGCGTCAATCACGTATCTTGGAATCAGGTGCTAATCCGGTGCAAGAGACACGCGGTTTCAAAGAGTCCACAGGAGAGACCGTCAGCCAGCGGATCAAAGAAGAAGCCAACGATTACCGCTACTTCCCCGAACCCGACATTCCCCCGCTCAAGTTTACCCAGAGCCAAATCTCAATTTGGCGAAGGGAATTGCCCGAACTTCCGGCTCAAATCCGTCATAAACTTATATCCACTCACCATTTGTCTCCTCAATACGCCGCCAAAATTTTAGCCGATCCGCAAATGCTCGCGACCTTTCTGCAAAATCCTACCAAAACTACAGCCGATGCCTTGGTCAATAAGCGTTCATTACAAACCAGCGCAACAGTCAAAGTCGATCCCGAAGTAGTAAGTCGAATTTTGGTTGCCAATCCCAAAGCCGTGGCTGATTTTAAATCCGGCAAACAACAAGCCCTTTTCTTCCTCATCGGCCAGGTCAAAAAACAACTCGGCAATGTTGATGTGGCCCTTGTCAAAAGGACTGTTGAAGAATTAATATAACTTATCCGGAAACTGGGGCTGGGCCCCTGCCAACGCAAGGATTTATATGTCCGCTAAATTCGTTCACCTCCACGTCCACACGGAATATTCTCTTCTGGACGGCCTTTCCAAAATTTCCAAGCTCATCCGCCGATCCAAAGAATTGGATATGCCGGCCGTGGCCCTTACCGATCACGGAGTCATGTACGGAGCAGTTGAATTTTACAAAGAGTGTACCAAAGAAGGAGTCAAGCCTCTAATTGGAATGGAAGCATATGTGGTTAACAGAAATCATACTGAAAAAGCCGGCAAAGGCGAAAACAACCATTTATTATTGTTAGCGGCCAATAACGAAGGCTATCAAAATCTGATGCATCTGTCCACAATTGCCCATTTAGAGGGCTTTTATTACCGTCCCCGTTTTGACAAAGAGACTTTAACTAAATATAGCCAAGGGTTAATTTGCACCTCTGCCTGTGCTAAAGGAGAAATCGGCCAGCTTCTTGCTGAAAATTCATATGATAAAGCCAGGGAAGCTGCAGAATGGTATCAACACCTCTTCGCCGACCGTTATTATCTAGAAATTCAGCGTCATCAAAATGAAGATTATTTCGACTCCGTGAAAGACAACCCTCGTCTCTTAGACAAGCTCAAAAGTTTTGCCAAAATAGAAAAGATTTGGGGCGACGGTATCGTCAAATTAAGCCGTGATTTAGGAATTAGACTAGTAGCCACCAACGACGCACATTATTTGGAAAAAACAGACGCCTCCGCCCAGGACGCTCTAGTCTGCATTTCTACAGGTAAAAATACGTCAGCTATTGACCGCTTGCGTTATATTGATACTCCCACTTTTCATCTGCGGTCACCGGACGAAATGGCAAATATTTTTCCAGATCTGCCGGATTCTTTATCCAACACGGTTAAATTAGCCGAAAAGTGCGATGTCAAAATCGAGCTGGGTAAATGGTATTTTCCCAATATCGACCTGCCAGCGGGTCAGACAGCCACCCAGGCTTTACAGGATCTGGCCCGCACCAAAACCGATGCAATTCACCGCAAACGCCTAGAATACGAGCTGGAAGTTATCTGTTCCAAAGGTTACGCCCCCTATTTTCTGATGATGGCCGATCTGGTTAATTGGTGTACGGATCACAATATTATTACCAACACCAGAGGATCAGCCGCCGGATCACTGGTGTCCTACGTCACCGGTATCACCACAGTAGACCCCATTCTTTATGATCTGCCTTTCGAGCGTTTTCTCAACCCCTTCCGCCCCTCACCCCCGGATATCGATATAGACGTGGCCGACGACCGGCGGGAAGAAATAATTTCTTATATTACCCAAAAATATGGGTCAGATAAAGTAGCTCAAATTTGTACTTTTGGCCGCATGCTAGCTCGGGCCGCCGTCCGTGACGTGGCCCGGGTCCAGGGTCATCCTTACGCCTTCGGCGATCGCCTCGCCAAGGTCATCCCCATAGGCTCCCAGGGTT
Source organism: uncultured Gammaproteobacteria bacterium (assembly GCA_964358085.1). Classification (GTDB taxonomy): domain Bacteria; phylum Patescibacteriota; class Microgenomatia; order CAZETR01; family Amesbacteraceae; genus GWC2-45-19. The sequence goes on from CAYHNU010000003.1 coordinate 5,045, forward strand.
TCCCCATGTCCATCGAGCGGGCCCTCAAAGAATCTCCGGAGTTAAAAACCATGTACGATTCTGACCTCGAGGTAAAGGAAACCGTTGATCTGGCCCGCCAGATTGAAGGCAACGCCCGACATGTTTCCGTTCACGCTGCCGGCATGGTTGTTTCCCCACAACCCATGATTAATTACTCGCCCTTACAATTAGAGCCTAAAGGTACCAAGATTATCACCCAGTACGAATTCCACGCCTGTGAAGAAATCGGCCTGGTTAAATTCGACATCTTAGGTATCCGTAACCTGTCTATTTTAGGTGCGGCCCGCGATCTCATCGAAAATCTGCATCATATTACTCTCGACCTAAAGCACTTGCCTATGAATGACAAGGCCACCTTTGCCATGCTCACCCGCGGTGAAACCATGGGCGTGTTTCAATTAGGAGGCAGCGGCATGACTAAATGGCTCAAGGAACTTAAACCCAACCGCTTGGAAGACATTATGGTTATGATCGCCCTCTTCCGTCCCGGCCCCATGGCCAATATTCCCGAATACATCGCCCGCAAAAACAAGAAATCCCCAGTTACCTATTTGCACCCCAAAATGGCCGATTATCTGGACAAATCCTATGGCATCCTAGTTTACCAGGAAGATATTATGTTTACCGGATTAAGTCTGGCAGGCTACACCTGGGAAACAATAGATAAATTGCGTAAAGCCATCGGTAAAAAACTGCCTAAGGAAATGGCCCAGCAGCACGAAGTATTTGTAGAAGGCTGTATTAAGACCTCCGGAATGACTCAAGAGGCAGCCGAAAAAATCTGGGAACTGTTCGTGCCTTTTCAGGGTTACGGGTTCAACAAGGCCCACGCCGCTTCTTATGGCATAGTTGCCTACCAGACTGCATATCTCAAGGCCCACTACCCGGTAGAATACATGACCGCTCTCCTGACGGCCGAATCCGGCGATACCGAAAAAATTGTGGAAGCCATTGAAGAATGCCGCCGCATCAAAATTCCCGTTCTGCCGCCGGATATCAACAGTTCAGACGTGGCTTTTGCCGTAGATGATAAATCTATTCGTTTTGGCCTGTCTGCCGTTAAAAACGTGGGTGAAGCTGCCATTTCCTCCATTTTATCAGCCAGAGCCGATGGACCGTTTACCACATTTACCGATTTCTGTCTGCGGGTTGACTCTCAAAAAGTCAACAAAAAAGTTCTAGAAAGCCTCATTAAAGCCGGTGCTATGGACCAGTTTGGCAAACGAGCCGCTCTCTTAGCGGCCTTAGACAAAATTCGCGAGCTGGGTACCTCTATCAGTAAGCTCAAATCTTCCGGTCAAATCACACTTTTTGCACCTTCCGAGCAATCCGATCACTCCGATAAGCTTCCGAATATTGAGGAATTTGAAAAGTCAATTATGCTAGGTATGGAAAAAGAACTGCTGGGTTTTTACCTGACTGAACATCCCCACGCCGAAAAACTGGCCCAACTTGGACAGCTCATTACTCACCGCATTAGCGAGCTTCCCTCCGGCAATCTCTCCGGCATGCGGGTCACTATCGGCGGCATCATAGAGTCCTGCCGCAACGTCATCACTAAAAACGGAAATCTTCCGATGTGCTTCTGCAAAGTATCGGATTTGGGTAAAAGCGTCGAAGCTGTAGTTTTCCCCAAAACTTACGCCGCTACCCCCGGCGTCTGGCAACCGGATAATCTCGTGCTTCTAACGGGCAAAGTAGAAATGCGCGACACTTCTGCCGAAGAAGACATCATTGGCGCCCCCGAGCCGGACGTAACCATCATCGTCGACTCCGCCACCATTTTTACCGGCGAATCTACTATGAACTATGAACCAATAACTAATAACCCAGTTACTATCGAGATTCCCAAAGGTCTACTGCAGACCAAACTGGTCGCTCTCAATTCTCTACTTCAATCGCATCGCGGCCAGACCCCTGCCAGCTTGATCTTTTATAACGGCTCCTCCTCAAAAACCCTGCCCCTGCCGTACGGCCTGGATTGGACCCCAAGTTTGCAGGACCAAATCCACGAGTTGTTAAAAACCTGATTTATTTAAATGCCTTTAAACAGTAAATAGTTGACCTGGTAGATGGTAGAATGGGTGGTGTGACAGATAAGATAAATCAGCGTGGGGATGAGGGCATGACCAGGAGAGAGTTTATTAAGTTGTCTACTATTGAACTAAGCGCGTTAGCGTTAAATTTAAATAGGCCATCTCCAGTAGAGCTTGGATCTTTTGAGAATAATCATATTTATAGAACGGCTGAAGGGCTAATTCCAGCCATAGATTATCAAGTTAGTTCGGGAGACAGCATTACAAGGATTGCAGATCGATACAACACTCAAGCCTCATTAATTATCACGGCTAATAAATTAACAGATCCAGACCGCATATATCCTCATCAATGGCTTAAAATCCCCAAATATCCAAAAGAGCCGATGTTGTTTATACTCGAATCCAAGGTTATTCGCCACATCATTCAACCAGAAGCCACAACGTATAGTATTTCCCGTCTTTATGGTGTGCCTGAACTCCCCGTAGTCGTGTCTACATTTGCTCGGTTTGGACGGCGAAGAGGGCTGCCCGCAGGAGAAACTTTGACATTACACGCGATGAAACCAACTCACATCGTTCCTTTGGACTACCAACCAGCAGATGATAGGTCACTCTCTTTTGATGCTGTAAATAGTCTTGTCCAAAGGGTCGCCAATGTGTTTTCTTACTATTTGGGCGGACCGGACGGACTTTCATATTTAGTTTCTCAAGGAATACAAATGGGCAAAGGATCTTCCGGGTTTATCCCCCCAAATCATATTGATCTCAATCTGCAAGATACGGTTCAGGAGGGTATCATCCTTGGACAATCAGCACATGAAATGTGGCACGAGGTGCCTTTCCCCTGGTGGAGTGCAGGTGTAGACGAGGGAACGGCGGAGTGGGTGTCTATAGAATGGGTTGTTGGAACCAGACGGTTGAATCAGTTATTTGCTAGTTCCACACAATGGAATCAAGAAGGATATTATGATTTTGTTAACACCCCTCAGTTACGAGAAAGAACATTCAATGCGGAACAATATGATTTTGAAAATCGCACCTTGGCGTATGAGGCATGGAGACGGATAGAAGAGCGATACCCTGGGGTTACCGCTTATCTTACCAATACGTGGGCAAAAACTGACGAAGGAAAACGTGGATCTCACGATGCAACCCCCATCTCTATAGTGAGTCAATTGGTGAAAGATGATTTTGGAGAAGAAGCTTGGACATTTATTGAAAATCAACATATTCTTTTTGCGCTCTAGTTGTTAAAAACCTAACTTAACTGTAAAATAGGTCGTAATATCACCTGGACATCCCCCTCTCTTAGATTAAGAGAGGGGATAGGGGTGAGTTATTTATAAATGGCCATTTCAGCATTAATCAAAGAAGTACAAGTCCATGTTGGCGACATCGTCCGCGTGCACACCAAAATTATTGAAGGAGAAAAAGAGCGCATCCAGATTTTTGAAGGCATGATCTTGGGCATTCGCGGTCGGGGAGACAACCGCACTTTCACTGTCCGTAAGATTTCCTCTGGCAATATCGGCGTAGAACGTATTTTCCCCTTTATTTCTCCCTGGATTATCAAAGTTCAGGTCAAAAAACCGGGGAAAGTCCGTCGTGCTAAACTAACTTATGTCCGTGCACAATCTTCCCGTCAAGTTAGCCGTATTACTGCTGTTAGCCAGCCTGCTTAGATTCTGGAATTTAGGGACACTCCCCAACGGCCTGCATTGGGACGAAATGGATACCGGCTACCAGGCCTATTCACTTTTTAGAACAGGCAAGGATTACTTTAGTAATCCTCTGCCTATGTTCCCCCATTCTTTCGCCGATTATCGCACTCCTATTTTCATCTATTCAGCCGTGCCCTTTGTAGCTTCTCTTGGACTATCTGCCGTTTCCGTTCGTCTGGTGGCCGCCGTCTGGGGACTGCTGGGTATTGTCCTGATATACATTTTGGTACGTGATTGGCTGGCTCCGCTGATTTTGGCTCTCTCACCCTGGCACCTGCAATATTCCCGTAAATCCGTAGAGACCATGAGTTTAACCACCACTTTTCTTTTAGGTTTGGTTTGTTTCCAACGCGGTCTTCGGCAACCGCGATGGCTGATTTTTTCTGCTCTCGGTTTTGGTCTTGCCATGACAGCCTATTCTCCCGGCAAACTCTTTGTGCCTTTATTTCTAGTCATCCTAATCTTCATAAATCGTAAATCATTAGTCCTGATTCAGCGTAAATATTTACTTACATCGGTCTTAGTATTAGCAGCTTTTGGACTTTTAGTTTTTGGAGACGCCATATTTGGAAAATCCGGTACCCGCTTCCACGATGTAGCCATTTTCACCGACCCCACCATTTCCACAGAAATTAATTATCAGCGCCAGCTATCTGCCGAATCTTCAGGCCGGCCCCGCACGGTGGGCATGAGTCCCAGCTTGTTCGATAAACTATTGCACAACAAGCCCCAAGTCTGGATCGCCTCTTTTCTTACTAATTACCTGCGTACTTGGGGAACTGATTTTCTCTTTATCAAAGGCGATCCCGAACCTCGCCACTCGCCATCCCGCGATTCCATCGGCATGCTGCACATGATCGAAATCGTGCCATTCCTCGTCGGTCTTTTTGTTCTACTAAAAACCAATAACCAACTAACCAGGCTACTAGGAGCATGGCTGCTTCTTGCTCCAATTCCGTCGGCCTTAACCCGCGATGGCGGAGTTCACGCCGCCCGCCTGCTTATTCTCTTCCCCGCCCTGGCCTGGACCATCACTCTCGGTCTCCGCCGGTTTTCCCGTCCGCTATTAACTATTTACTATTTACTATTTACTATCTCCAGTTTCTATATTTTTGGTTATTATTTCAGCCACTACCGTTTCGAAAGCGCCAAACCCTACCAGTGGGGTTATTCCGATTTGATCAAAACCGCCCTGTCCAGGGAAGGCCAATACGACCGGGTAATTATCGACGTGGCCCGCGATTCACCTCTCATGGCCTATTTATTCGTGACCAAATTTTCTCCCCGCCGACTTCAGGCCCTCTATCCGCTTCGGGAGCAAATTCTGACAGGGGATAGCCGGGCCTTAGTTTTTGGCAAAATCTGGCTTCTTCAGCCAGGTGGTCGTGAATGGGTGAACATCACCCTTCCCGGCCGCAATCTGATTCTAGCCTCCGCCGATCAATCTCAACTGGACCGCATTCCCGGCGCTACTCGTATCAACTATCCCGACTCTCTCGCCGCCTTCTACGTCTTCGAAAAATCCTCACCAGTTGCAATTAGTAAGTGAACATATTATAACTAATTTAGTGATCAAGGCCCTGGCAGTAATAATCATCCTAATATCCTCTCTTCTTGTCTTGCGTAGAGTAGTTCTTCGCCGGGGTGCAGTTACCCAAGTAACTCCGACTCCCCAAACCAACCAACCGTCAAAATTTACATTAAAGAAAACAGGAGTCACTCCTGCTCCTCAAACCAAGTCCACCGCCAATCCTTTCGGAGTCATGATTTCCGGAAACACCTCGCAGATCAAAGCCCAGACCGCGGTTAAATTAGGCGCCAAGTATTACCGCCCCATTTCAGTATTTCTAGATAAATGGTCAGGTGCTTGTGCAGAGTGCGATGCAGCGGTTTCCTCCGGGTTAAAACTTATATTGACCATCAGAAATAATGGCGGTCAACAACAACCCACCACCCCTCCCACAGACTGGAATAAATACAAGAGTACATTGTCCCAAATTGTAGATAAATATAGGCCTGAAGTCCTCGTGATTGAAAATGAAGAAAACTCTCAAGCATTGTTTTATACCGGTACCTCCCAGCAATATCTCCAAGAACTCAAAGCCGGCTGTGAAGTAGCCCACCAAAAAGGGATTAAATGTGCAAACGGGGGTTTAGTCAGTTCACTAGTGGCCTCACTTGTAGCCGATAGCTATAAACAGTCAGGAAATCAAAATAAAGCCAACGAGTACCTCACCCGAACATTGGGATCTAAAGATCCATCCATTACGACCTCGATTAATTCGCCCAAAGCTCAAGAACAAATCGCCAGAGGCAAAGAGCTTGTGGCCGGTTATAAAGCAACCGGCGCAGATTTCATGAACTTTCACTGGTATATTGCAGACACCAACGCCCTTGGTGAGGCTGTAAGTTACCTCCGCACTGCGTCAGGCCTTCCTGTCATGACCAATGAAGTCGGTCAACAAAAAAACACCGATCCCAACCAAGTAACCAACATCATGCAAAAGATCGTCGACTTGAAATTACCGTACGCAGTCTGGTTTAGTATCGACGTTCAAGGCTACGGTGGTGCCACCGGACTGGCAGACAAAGACGGCAATCTCCGCCCCAACGGCGACGCCTACGCCTCCTTCATCAGTTCAAACTACTAGTTTTTTAGGAGTCGCTTGAGGTATCGACAGTAGGTTTTGGTTTTGGTTCTATATTTGTAGTATAGGCCCATTCGCTTAATTGCTGAAGTGCCCAAACAGTATCTCTCCACCAACACATTTCGACATTACAATTTTTTGGGTCACACATTGCCTGTTTTGCTTCACAAAATTGTTCCGCCATAGGAGAGCTATTTTAACAAAACATCGCACGATTTACAACTATAGGTTATTTGTGACTCGTGCGAGAATCGAACTCGCATTTGGTGGATGAAAGCCACCTGGCCTAACCATTAGCCGAACGAGCCGTAATGTGAGGCGGCTGGGACTCGAACCCAGAACCCACAGCTTAAAAGGCTGGTGCTCTACCATTGAGCTACCGCCCCAAGATTAGATACAACCACTCCCTGCCATGATGAGATTTCAAGAACTTTTCTCGAAACATAGCTTGGGATCTAGTTTCAAATTGTTCTTGATAAATTATTTTCCAGGGACCAGCATTAATTTTTGTAAAGGAACGCTTGCTCGCAGCCAATTCGCCGTTGTGCCTTTTTAGACGTACGGTCAAATTGCCAGTTTGCCCAATGTATATTTTACTACCGTTTGATATTACATACACGTAATACACAGCTTAAAAGTCCGGCTAGCCGGATCTACCATTGAGCTACCGCCCCTCACTGTCTAATTATACCTTAGAAACAGCGGGTGGATTTTCTGTAGCCGGCGGCCCGGGCATCCTTCTCGGTGCAAAACCACTCTTCTCCCCGGTATTTTTCCACAATCACTGTTTTATATTGAGCACAGTTGGGTAAGTGATATATCTTCTCACCCTTATTTACCCACTCGCCCACAATATTCCCTTTGATATTACATTTTGGATTATCTGTATTTTGATATTGGTAACATTGCTCACCATACACGCCCTTTTTGTCGATTTGATTTTGGTCATCGATAGCCTTTAGCTTCTCGTGATTCGGAATGGTCGTTGAGCCATAGGTTACCCAGGCGGTTTTTAATAATTCCTCATCTACCCAAGAGTTGCCCTTGTAAACCGTAGCCACCGTTCTCCCGTTAACATCTCTCACTTGAGCATCTATTTTCACTCTTTTTCCTAAGACCAGCTTTTCTAATTCTTTTTTTGCCTGCTCTCCACCGCAAAAAGCCAGTTCCGGTGCATCCAGTGAATCAAAGCGCACCACATTTTTATCTTCGGTTACAAAAGTATCCCCATCCAACACTTTAGTTACCAGTTGTCCTTCAGACTTGCGGTTTCCCAGCAAGTAGAAATTTAAAAGAACCGATCCAGCCAAAAGCAGCCAAAGAGGCTTCATACATTAATTTTTACCGGCATCCCGGGTAATAAGTCCTTTTTGTCACCTTCGATTTCCATATCCACCACGAAATGTCCCTGTGAAACAGGCACCGGAGTTCTCCCGGATTTTATAAATTTGTCCACGTCTTTGGCCTCAATCTCAATCCTGTAAACCAATGTGTCCATGTCAACAACCACAAACGGATTGGAAGCCGACGAAACGTAAAGCCCTGGCCGCAGACCGCCTGCAGACTTGACGATCCCATTAACTGGGCAAAATATATCTGCCATATCCAGTTTGAATTTGGCCAGTTCTACGTCTTTAACTGCTACATTTAATCTCGCCTGTTCTCCGGTCTTTAAATATCTGTCTGTGTCACTTCCACCCAGTTTCTTGGCCGCAATTTCAAATTCCGCCCGGACGCGCTCAAAATCCGCTAACTGCCGATCCAGTTCTGCCTGCAGCATTTTCCGGTCTAGGCTGGCCAGCAAATTGCCTTTACTTACTCTGTCTCCTGCTTTCTTAGCCACGACTGACACTTTTCCAGAGTATGCGAACCTGACCTCAATTTCCTCGGCCCATGTCACCGCCTCATATTTGTCCATGGCCATGGTAACATCATATCACGATGAAAATATTGGGAATAGATCCGGGAACAGCTACCACTGGGTTCGGGGTAATTGAGACCACGCCCGAAGGATACATCCTTCTGGATTACGGCCTGGTGTCCACCGATAAAAAGCAGGCCCACGGGTTACGCCTGGATCTTATCTACAAGGGAATTTCCGCTGTCATCACCAAACACTCTCCAGAAGTAGTGGCCATAGAACGCTTATTTTTTGCCACCAACGCACTCACCGCCATTGCCGTCGGTCAGGCCATCGGAGTTATTAAGTTGGCTGTTCATCATGCCGGTCTGCCTATTTTTGATTACGCTCCCATGCAGGTCAAGTTAGTAGTCGGCGGAAGCGGCAAAGCTGACAAAATTCTCATGAAAAAAACTATCAAGAAAATGTTCAAGATTAGGGAGAAAAAAGGCCAGAAGACGCATTTTGATAACTCTGCGGATGCCTTGGCCATCGCTATTTGCCATGCTAAAAAAACTTCTCCTGTTCTTCGTCATTAGCGCGAGTGCAATCGGATGGCTCAATCGGCCCCACCAACTTTCCGTCGGATCCGTGACCATTAATATCGAAATCGCCGATACTGAAAACAAGCGTCAACAAGGCCTGTCAAATCATACGAACCTTTCAGATCAATCCGGTATGCTATTTATTTTTCCCCAACCCGGCCGCCACAGTTTCTGGATGAAAGACATGAATTTCCCTTTGGATTTCATTTGGATTAGGGACGGACAGGTAGTCCAAATTTCAACCAACATTCCGACCACCCAGCCTCCGGTAACTCTCACCCCGGACCAGCCGGTAGACCAAGTTTTGGAAGTCCCTGCTGGATTTATAGACAAATATGGTATAAAAGTAGGTGATGATGTTCGGAGGAGGTGAGGCGTATATCTAATCTCAAAGTCGGGGTCGTCACCCATTATTACGACAAGATCGGTGTAGCAGTAGTTGACCTGACCAGCGCACTTCATACTGGTGACGTCATTAAATTTTCCGGGTCCACAGATTTTTCCCAAACAGTCACATCTCTCCAAGTCGAGCACGAAAAGATCGCATCGGCCAAAAAAGGGGACACAGTTGGGTTGAAAGTGGACCAGTCCGTCAAACCCGGAGACGATGTTCTCAAAACCGCTTAAGTATGCAATTGTCCCCGGCTCCCGATATCAGTCGGCGGATGTCCCGTCTGGTCAAAAATCTGGACCTTCCGCACATCCGCGCTGCCAACTTAATTTGTTTCCGCAGCACTGGATCCACCGGCCGGGCCCGAGCTAGAATTTGGAGCCTGCCCAAAATTTGGCAAATGGCGCTATCTGTAGAAGCGCATTACTGCATAGAAGTCATCTCCGAAAAATTCGACAATTTGTCTCTCGACGACCAAGAACGGACCTTAATTCACGAGCTGCTGCACATTCCCAAAAACTTCTCCGGCGCCTTGGTTCCCCACCGCAACCACAAACACCGCTCGTTCAGACATTACCATGATAAAGTAGAAACATTATTTCAAATGCTGAAAAACGTTGATACTTCACGGCGATAATCAAGTAGCATCCCGGCAAGCGCTGCTGGCAGCCAAAGAAGGGAAACCCACGTTAGAATTTATGGGTTCAGATCTATCTTTGGACCAGCTGGTCAACGCTGTTGAAACAAACTCCCTTTTTGGCCAAGCCAACACCGTGATTATCGAAGGGCTTTTCTCCCAACGCCCAAGTACCAACAAAAAAGTAATTATTGAGTACCTGGAATCCCACCAGGATTCAGACATTATTATTTGGGAAGGCAAAGACGTCACTTCCCAGCTCAAAAACATCACATCTGTCAAGATCTTTGATTTACCCAAATATATCTTCAGTTTTCTGGACAGCCCCACAATTTCAGGTTTGCACCAAGTGTTGCAAACAATGCCGGCGGAGCAAATTATGGCCAGTTTAGCCACCCGGGCCCACAAACGCGCCAATACCAAGTGGCTGCAAGAACTCTTGGCCATCGACTACAAGCTAAAAACCGGTGCCCTGCCCTACGACTTGGCTACAGCTCTCGAGCTATGGTGTGCTAAACTTTAATCAATGCCCAATAAACTCTTCGGGACCAACGGTATCCGTGGTCCGGCTGACACTCTATTCACCAAGCAATTTTGTGTAAAACTGGGAGCAACTTTTGGCTCCTGGCTCAAATCCAAAGGTAAAGAAGGGTATGTAGCCATCGCTTGTGATCCACGAGCTTCCAGTCCCTTCATCAAACGTCATATTATCCAAGGATTGGCTTCCCAAGGCTGGGAGATTTTAGACGAAGGTGTTGTTCCCACACCCGCCCTAACTTACTTTGTAAAACAATCTCCGGCGGTCGGCGGGGGAGTCATGGTCACCGGCAGCCACATTGCCGAAGGCCTAAACGGCGTCAAGTTATTTATTGATGGTGAGGAGGTCACCAAAGCCCATGAACTGGAAATCGAGCAGCAGTTCAACTCCGATAATTAAGTACGAAAACACCGCCAAAGAACTATATATAGAGATGTTAAAAAAATTGGCGAATACTCCATATCCAAAATGGAAAATAATTACCGACACCGCCAATGGTACCCAAACCCAAATTATCAAAGACTTGCTCTTAGACCTAAAACTGGACTTTATCTGCACCGGCGATTGTGATATTCAATCACCGGAATTTATTCCCCGGGACACCGAAGCCCCCGGGGCCTTCGCCGAACTGGCCCGTCAGGTACTGCTCCAAAAAGCCGATCTGGGCTTCGGGTTCGACGTAGATGGGGACCGGATAATTTTTATAGATAATCAAGGTCGGTATCTTCCCGGCGATTATTCTTGTAGTTTAATTGCCCAAAGTGAAAAATCCAAAAACGTCGTCACCCCCATTAGTACCAGCTCGGTTATTGATTCAATTGGTAAAACTGTTCACCGCACTCCCGTCGGAGCGACACACGTGATCTCGAAAATGAAAGAGGTCGGTGCCGCATACGGTTTTGAACCCAACGGTGGAGGCATAAGCTCCGAAATCTTTTACGGCCGCGACGGCGGCACGACTTTAATCAAAATGCTCAATTTACTAAAAAAAAGCAAAAAAACATTGGCCGAGCTGTACGACTCATTACCTAAATATTATTTATTCAGGGATAAAATTGATTGTCCGTTTGATAAATACGACTTCATTTATAACACCGTTCGTGAGAAATACTCCCAAATAAATGATCTGGACGGCATAAAAGTAGATTTAGGTCACGAAGAATGGATTTTATTTAGAGGGTCTGGTAATGCTCCCGAATTCCGGGTTTTTGTCCAAAGCCCGGACGAAAAACGGGCCCAAAAGTTAGGCCGGGAGGGACTTGATTTAGTCAGGAGTTTATTGAATGGGGTCCGACCCCATGCAACGGTCCAAAGACTAGACACCTTAAATATTCTGGGATCAATCCAAGCCCTGCCGGATCAATGTGCCCAGGTCATCTCTGAAATAGCCCAAGCTTCAGTCCCTCCCAGCTGCAATCTAGTAAACAATATTATTATTTCCGGAATGGGCGGTTCAGCCTTGGGTGGCCGGGTCATAGCAAGTCTGGAACGTCAAACTCTGCGGGTTCCCATCACAGTTTCTACTGAATATCACTTACCAAATTTTGCCAACGAAAAAACTCTGGTAATTATCTCCAGTTATTCAGGGGAAACAGAAGAAACCTTGACCGCTCTAGCCGAAGCCCGTTCCCGTGGATGTCAAATTTTCGTGCTTACTACAGGGGGAAAATTAGGCGAGTTGGCCAAACAATTTAGCCTTCCGCACTATCTTTTGAACCCCCAACACAATCCTTCCCGGCAACCGCGTATGAGTTTAGGCTACGAAGTTACGGCCATGTTGGTCCTTTTGGCCCGTTGCCAGCTTATTCACCCCTTAAAAGAACTTTCCCGTCTTCCCAATTTTCTTCGATCTCGTCAGCCAGATTTATCTAGCATCCAGCATTTAGCATCTAGTCTCGTCGGTAAAATCCCCGTCATAATAGTGAGCGAACATCTCAAAGGAGCCGTCCACGCCATGAAAAACCAACTCAATGAAAACGCCAAAACTTTTGCTGTGGTTTTCGATTTGCCCGAAGCCAATCACCATTTAATGGAAGGGCTGGCTCATCCGCCCTCCAATCCCGAAAATTTAGCGGTTGTTCTGGTCGACTCGCCCCACTATCATCCCGAAGTCCGCAAGCGCTACCCGCTTACCCGAAAAATTATTGAAAAACACCATATCCCCATCTTCGATTTTCCTCTGGCTGGCCCCAACCCGGTTTTCGAAGCTTTAGACGTGATTCAATCCGGCGCGTACCTGGCATATTACTTGTCCCAAGAATACGGCATTGACCCCGGCCCCATTCCTTGGGTAGACTGGTTTAAGGATGAACTCCGAAATTAACCTAATTTCTAATTAACCTAATTAATCTAAATAATGACTGAATATAATCTGGAAGAAAGAACAGCAAAATTCGGCGAGAACGTTATTCTTTTTTGCAATCGATTACCCAGGAACGAAGTGACAAAGCCACTTATCACTCAACTAGTCAAGGCAGCTACCAGTGTAGGAGCTAATTACGGCGAGGCAGACGACGCTGAAAGTCGTGACGACTTTAAGCATAAAATCGGAATTAGCAAGAAAGAAGCCAGAGAATCAAAACACTTTTTGCGGATGATTGCCACAGCTCTACCAGAATTCAAAAATGAAGCAAGGATACTTTGGAGTGAAGCTAAAGAATTAAATCTGATATTTAATGCAATTTACAAAAAGGTCGGGTCTAAGAAAATTGGTCATTCCTTAGACCAATTAGGTCAATTAGAATAATTAGGTCAATTATGCAATATATCAAATGGTTTAAGGATTTATCCAAAGAGGATATCGCCATCGCTGGCGGTAAGGGAGCGAATTTAGGCGAGCTGACCCAGGCCGGCATTCCCGTTCCACCCGGTTTCGTCGTCTTATCTTCGGCTTACTATAAATTCCTGGAAGACAACAAACTCCGTCCCCAAATCCACCGTATTTTAGCCACTTGTGATGTTCTGGATCCGGCCCAGCTGGAACCCGCTGCCAAAAAAATTCAAAAGCTCATGGCCGCCGCCACCGTACCCGCAGAAGTAGCCCGAGACATATTTAAATCTTACGCCAAGCTCGGTTCCAAGTCCGCCGTGGCGGTCCGCTCTTCCGCCACTGCCGAGGATTTGCCGGAAGCCTCCTTTGCCGGTCAACAAGAATCGTATCTAAATGTCATCGGCGATGCCAACGTAGTAACCAAAGTCAAGGCCTGTTGGATTTCCCTTTTCGGTGCCCGGAGTATTTTTTACCGGGCCCAGCAGAAATTCGACCATTTCAAGGTCGGTATCGCCGTTCCGGTGCAAACCATGATCCAGTCCGAAATTTCCGGCATCATTTTTACCGTTGACCCCATATCCGGTGACCGGGACAAAATCATTATCGAAGCCATTTGGGGATTAGGGGACTATATTGTCCAGGGAGTAGTCACTCCCGATCATTTTTCCGTGTCCCGCGCCACCAACAAAATCGTTGACAAAAATATTTCTACCCAGGAAATTATGGAAATCAGAAACCACCAAGGAGTTAAACAAGTCAAGGTCCCATCCCGTTTGCGCTCCGTTCAAAAAATTTCCGACGCTTCAGTTATTAAGCTGGCAGAATACGGCCAAAAAATTCATCAACACTATTTCTTTCCCCAAGATATCGAATGGGCTATCGCCAAAGGAAAGATTTATTTCACTCAATCCCGCCCCATAACCACACTATCGAATAAAACCGTTACCGAATCACCGAACACCGAACACCGAGAACCGATATTGAAAGGCGCCCCTGCATCACCAGGTATTATTTCCGGCCCAGTCAAAATAATTTTAGATATTAAAAATATCGGCCAGGTCAAAAAGGGCGACATTATGGTTACAGACATGACCACTCCGGATTTCGTCCCCGCCATGAAGCGGGCCGCCGGAATCATTACTAATCGCGGCGGACTTACATCTCACGCTGCCATCGTTTCCCGCGAATTGGGTGTTCCTTGCATAGTCGGTACTACCGTGGCCACCCACACTCTCAAAGACGGTCAAATTGTCACTCTCAACGGTTCCACCGGCGAAATTTTCAAAGGCGCCCTCCATCTTCCTTCCGTCTCTCTGACCGCTCCGCAATCCGAAAACCGACTTCCGACTAACCTGAAGACTGCAACCAAGCTTTACGTCAATCTCGCCGAAACAGAATTAGCAGATAAAATCGCTTCCGAAAACGTGGACGGTGTAGGTTTATTAAGGGCTGAATTTATGATCGCCGGCATAGGCACCCACCCCAAGAAGCTCATCGCCGACAAAAAAGAAGAGGAATTTGTTTCCAAGTTGACGGAGGGTCTGGTCACTTTTTGCCGCGCCTTCCATCCCCGTCCCGTCATTTATCGGGCTACTGATTTCAAAACCAATGAATACAGGTCACTTAAGGGCGGCCAGCTCTACGAACCCGAAGAATCCAACCCTATGCTCGGATTCCGCGGCGCTTACCGCTACATCACCCACCCCGAAGTTTTTCAGCTGGAATTAGAAGCCATCAAGCGGGTGAGAAACCGTCACAAACTCACTAATTTGCATCTTATGATTCCCTTCGTCCATACTCCGGCGGAAATGTTAGAGGTCAAAAAACAAGTCACAGCTTCCGGTCTAATCCGCGGCAATTCCTTCAAGTTATGGATGATGGTCGAAATTCCCAGCAACGTCATTCTCTTGGACGAATTTATAGACGTAGGCATTGACGGCGTGTCTATCGGTAGTAACGATCTCACAATGCTCATTATGGGAGTCGACAGGGATAATTCGGAAGTAGCTCCGGTTTTCGATGAGCGCAATCCCGCCGTCCTTTGGGCTTTGGAAAAAATTATCAAAACTTGTCTGAAACGCAACATCACTTGCGGTATCTGCGGCCAAGCTCCCTCCCAATACCCGGACCTAGTCGAAAAGTTAGTTTCCTGGGGCATCACCAGCATCTCCGTTAACCCCGACGCTATTGCTCGCACCCGGGAACTTGTTTACAATAGTGAATTAAGATATGTCCGCCAAGCTTAAAACTTTATACGCCCGGGAAATTCTTAATTCACGGTCCATTCCTACTATCGAGGCTGTGGCTATTTTAGACGACGGTTCCTTAGGCGTCTCTTCTGTCCCCTCCGGAGCCTCTGTAGGCACTTATGAGGCTTTGGAGTTGGTGGACAACGACCCCAGCCGCTATCTGGGTAAAGGAGTCTTGACAGCCGTAAGCCACATCAATAATGAAATCGCTCAAAAACTAATTGGCGTTCCTTTCGGCAGCCTAGCCGAAATTGACGAAATTCTCATCAAGCTGGACGGCACCCCTAATAAATCCCGCTTGGGAGCTAATGCCATTATCGCTGTTTCCATGAGCATGGCCAAAGCCATTGCGGCCAGTTCTAAAATGCCGCTTTATCGTTATATAGCCGCCATCGCTCAGAATAATCAGCCCCTATTTATCCCTGCGCCGCTTTTTAATATGATCAACGGCGGCAAACATGGGGCTGGCAACTTGGATTTTCAGGAGTTCCACGTCATTCCCAACATGCGTCACTCATATTCCGCGGCTTTGGAAACCGGAGCCACCATTTATCAAACCATCAAAAAAATCCTCATCCGCCGTGGAGCCATTCATAGCGTCGGCGACGAGGGGGGATTCGCACCCAATTTGTTTACCAATTTGGACGCTCTGGAAGTCCTCACCGAAGCCATCACCGAGCAGAATCACAAAGTCGGTTCCGACGTCGAGCTAGGATTGGACGTGGCCGCCAATTCCATTTACAAAGACGGTCGCTACATCATCAAGGATAGGAGCTCCCCATTGGAGACGATAGAATTTATCGACTATCTCAAAGACTTAAACGCCCAGTACCATTTGCGCATACTGGAAGACCCTTTGGCCGAAGATGACTGGAAAGGCTGGACCACCATTACCTCAACTTTAGGAAACTCTCTAATCATAGTTGGCGATGATCTATTAGTTACTCATCCCGAACGGGTCAAAAAGGGTATCACCGAAAAAGCCTGTAATTCCATCCTAATCAAACCTAATCAAATTGGCACCATCACCGAATCTATCGCCGTCACCAACCAATCCCGGGCCGCCGGCTGGAAAATCGTCGCTTCTCATCGCTCCGGCGATACCAACGACCATTTCATTGCCGACTTTGCGGTCGGCGTAGGAGCTGAATACGCTAAGTTCGGCGCTCCCGATCGCGGGGAGCGGGTAGCCAAATACAACCGCCTCCTCTCCATCGAAACCGAGCTCAAAACGACATGACCTCTGCCCCCAAACCTATTGTTCTGGCCATTCTGGACGGTTGGGGATTGGCCCCTGCCGGTCCCGGCAACGCCGTCACGGCTGCCAAGACCCCGAATATCACTTCATTCTGGAACGCCTACACCCACACCCAGCTCATCGCCCACGGCGAATCAGTAGGCCTACCCAAATCCGAACCAGGCAATACCGAAACCGGTCATTTAAATCTGGGCGCCGGCCGAATTGTGTATCAGGATCTGCCCCGCATCAACATGTCCATCGCCGATGGGACTTTTTTCCAGAATTCCCAATTTCTGGGAGCCGTCAAGCATCTGACCGATAATTCTTCCCGTCTGCACCTGCTGGGCCTGGTCGGCGGCGGCGGAGTCCATTCCGATCTCACCCATCTTTTCGCTCTCCTGCGTTTCTGCCACGAGCAACACGTTTCTCATGTCTATTTGCACTTTTTTACAGACGGTCGGGATTCTCCTCCCTCGGCCGCTATGACCTACATCAATCAAGTTCGGGAAGTCATGTCCCGGGAAGGTGTAGGTAAAATTGCCTCCATCATGGGCCGGTATTATGCCATGGACCGGGATTTTCGCTGGGACAGAACCGCCAAAGCTTACGTTTGCCTAACTAAAGGAGAAGGTAAACGGGCCGATTCTGTGGACACCGCCATCAGCCAATCTTATTCGGCCAACAAAACCGACGAATTTATAGAACCCACAATCATAGATCCCGAAGGAATTGTTAAATCAGGTGATGCCGTAATTTTTTACAATTTTAGAATCGACCGCCCCCGCCAGTTAACCAAAGCTTTTGTCCTGCCCAATTTCGAAGAAACGGCCAATCACGTCGGCTTTGATCCCTACGCCGTTAAATACACCGCTAAGCACGTTGAAGACGTTTCCAGCAAGCCTCAACCTTTTGTCCGCGGTCCTCAAATTCCCAATATATATTTTGTCACCATGACCGAGTACGAGCAAAACCTACCGGCCCACATTGCCTTCCCGCCCCAAATAGTGGGATACCCCTTAGGCGGAGTGATATCAGACGCTAATCTGCGTCAGCTCCGCTTATCTGAATCAGAGAAAGAACGCTTTGTCAGCTATTATTTCAATGGCCAACGCGAGCAGGCTTTCCCCGGAGAAGACCGGCAAATAATTCCTTCACCCAAAGTTCCCACCTACGACAAAAAACCAGAAATGTCTGCTTCAGAAGTTACACAAACGGCCATCTCCAAAATCCAGTCCGGAACTTACGATGTAATTATTCTCAACTTCGCCAACCCAGACATGGTTGGTCACACCGGCAACCTCAAAGCTACTATCAAGAGTTGTGAGATAGTGGATACTTGTATCGGTGATCTCTCCCGAACAGTGTTAGCTGTTGGAGGTGTATTGATTATCACAGCTGATCACGGTAATGCCGAGGAAATGATTAACCCCAGCACTCACGGTACCGACACCGAACACAATGCTAATCCCGTGCCTTTCATTCTAATCGGAAACGACTTTCGCACCGCCACCCAAATTTCCCAGGGTATTCTCGCCGATGTCGCCCCTACTATTCTTTCCCTGCTTAAAATACCTGCCCC
Source organism: uncultured Gammaproteobacteria bacterium (assembly GCA_964358085.1). Classification (GTDB taxonomy): domain Bacteria; phylum Patescibacteriota; class Microgenomatia; order CAZETR01; family Amesbacteraceae; genus GWC2-45-19. The sequence goes on from CAYHNU010000003.1 coordinate 23,323, forward strand.
CTCCTCTATGACAGGGCGTAATTTACTACGATAGTAATTTCACCTCGATATACTCCGTCATCCGGTCCAATATACTCATGAATTTTGGTCAGCTCCCTGGCAATTATTATTTCTGCACCCGGGCATCTTTCTCTAAGTAACTTAAGCGTCTTAGGCGCCCTAACGGGCGATTCGTAAATCACGGTCGTGACATTTGGCAAAATCTCGTATTTATCATTCCAAAATCCCAAAAACATAAATCTGTCAGTCGGTAGTCCCGCCGCCGATAGGCCCGCCGTTAATGCCGACGGTCCTGGAATCGGAATCACTCTAAATCCCGCCGCCCGAACTACACTCACCACTTTATAACCGGGGTCCGATATTAGCGGTGTCCCCGCATCAGACACCAGCGCCACATCTCCTCTTTGCAGTTCTTTAATCAAGGTTTCTACTGTTTTGGCTTCATTCCAATCACGAACGGAGACGAATTTCTTCGTCGAAGTGAGAGATACCAAAGGACCCTGCGCGTTAGCGTCAGGAAGAATTCCTTTGGTATCACGATATCTCTCTCCTAAAATTTTAATCAATTGTCCCGTTCTCCTCGTATCCTCACACGCAATTACAGAAGTTTCAAGTAATATCCTCTTAGCCCTGATCGTAATATCTTCCAGATTGCCAATAGGAGTCGCTACCACATATAATGTTCCCATATATGAATTTTAGCATTTATGCAATTTCTTAAATTTCTCATTGATTTCATTTTGCACATCGATGTTCACCTGGGGGAGTTGATTACCACCTACGGAATCCTGACTTACGCGATTTTATTCGTAATAATTTTTATTGAAACCGGTTTGGTTTTCATCCCCTTTCTACCTGGCGATAGCCTGCTTTTCGCCGCCGGCACATTCTCCGCCATCGGCTCTCTCAATCCTTGGCTCGTTTTTCTACTCCTATCTTTAGCCGCCGTCCTTGGTGATACAGTCAATTACTGGATTGGCCATTTTTTCGGTCAAAAGATCTTAAACAACCCAAAAATTCCTATAAACCAGGAACACGTAGACAAAACTAATCAATTCTTTGCCAAACATGGGGGCAAAACAATATTTTTGGCCAGATTCGTTCCCATCATCCGCACCTTTGCTCCATTCGTAGCCGGAATCGGAAAAATGGACTATTCAAAATTTATTTTCTACAACATCTTTGGCGGCATCGTCTGGGTGGGATTATTCACTTTTGCCGGTTATTTCTTTGGCAATGTTTCATTCGTAAAGCACAACTTTTCTCTGGTCATTCTCGCCATCATCATTCTCTCAATCGTCCCCATGCTCCTCCACTTTCTCCAAAACCTCAAGAAAAGCCCTTCCACCCCTGGGGTGGAATAGGTTCGCTACCTCTGGTATTATAAATCTTGTGGCCAGTAGAACCACTCCCCTAGTAACTAACGAGTATTACCATGTCTTTAATCGCGGAGTTGCTCGCCAGCCTATCTTTTCCCTACGACATGATTACCAACAAGCCCTTCTCGCAATTGAATATTACCGTTTTTCAAAACCTCCTATCAAACTGTCACGCTTCAAAACTCTAGCTCAAGGCGAAAAAAATAAATTAATGTCTTCCTTAAATCAGGACCACCCCAAATTAACAAAAATTATTAGCTACTGCTTCATGCCTAATCATTTTCACCTGTTGCTTCGTCAAGTTGCCGACGACGGTATTTCAAAATTTGTTGGGCAACTTAGCAATAGCTATACACGCTATTTCAATACCAAGCATTCTCGCGTCGGTCCGCTGTTTCAAGGACCATTTAAATCTGTTCATGTCGAATCTGAAGAACAACTAATACATTTATCCAGGTATATTCATTTAAATCCCTATGTTTCTTCAGTAGTTCGAGAGACTGAATTAACCTGCTATCCCTGGTCATCCTATCGGGATTATCTCAAGGGCGGCTCGAATTTCGTAGATTTGTCGCCAGTATTGTCTCGTTTTAAATCAATATCCGAATATCAATTATTTGTTTCCAATCATGCAGATTACGCCCGTGAGTTAGAATTCATCAAACACCTCACCCTAGATACCGGCTAAAGTTAGAGGTGGCATATCTTTTCCACCCCAGGGGTGGAAAATGTTAAGTATCCTCACCATTTCCTCAAAACATTAAAAAAGTGATATACTCTCGCACATGAGCCTAAGTCGTGAGATGTTGGAAATGTGTCTACCCTGTTCGCTGTTTAAAAATGGAAAGTGCGCTATTGCGCAATCCCGAGAAATGAATGCAAGGACAGGGTTTTGCGGTGAAGCCAGAAAAACTAATACCGATGGAAACCGACTGTTAGCTTCAAAAAGAAGACTCATTAGTGGATTCTGGACATGGGGATGGCAAACAAGAGATAAAGACTAATTTATCGTCCCGTTGTACCTACGGATTACGCCTACACACCGGCCTTGGATGCGGACTTTAGTAGTAAAAATAGGGGACATGGTAGAATTTGCCGGCTCCAGGCGGATTCGGGTGGCTTCCTTAAAGTATCGTTTTAATGTGGCAAACCCATTGTCCAGAAGCGCCACCACCACCTCGCCGTTTTTGGCTTCTTCCGTCTGCTCGATAACCACATAATCCCGGTCCAGAATTCCGGCTTCCACCATCGAATCGCCTTTGACCTGCAGCACAAAAGCTCTCTTTTTTGGTGAAACCATAGTCGGAGGAATTCCCAACACGGCGTTGGGATCGGTATACGGTTCAATTGGCGCGCCTGCCGCGATAAATCCTAAGACCGGTAATTCTACAGAAGCCGGAGTTTGTGATCTCTGGGCCATTTCTTTTTCCGTAATTTCAATCGAACGCACCGTTCCTTCCCGGCGCTTAATCACTCCTTTTTTCTCCATGGTTTCGAGGTGTTCGTGAACAGTAGCCAAACTGGATACTCCCAAAGCCTGGGCAATTTCTGCTAAAGTCGGAGAATAACCGTTTCTCTGAATATATTGAGATATGAAGTCTAAAATTTGCCTTTGCCTCTTGTATAGTGTGACTGGCATAGTATAATTTAACCCGAATAAAAACCAAATGTCAAGGAGCAACTTTAGTTGCGATATGTTTAAACTCAAATCTCCATACAAACCGACTGGCGATCAACCGGATGCAATTAAAAAATTGTTAGCTGGGCCAGACCAGCAAGTTTTGCTGGGAGTAACTGGCAGTGGGAAAACATTTACTATAGCTAATGTCATACAAAAAGTTCAGAAGCCAACTTTAGTTATCTCGCACAACAAGACTTTGGCCGCCCAACTATACCAGGAATTCAGGGATTATTTTCCGGATAACGCCGTATCCTATTTCGTTTCCTATTACGATTATTATCAGCCAGAAGCCTACATTCCCCAATCCGATACCTATATCGAAAAGGAAACAGACATCAACGACCAGATAGACATGCTCCGTTTGGCCGCGACCACCAATTTATTGACCAGAAAAGACGTCATCGTCGTGGCTTCTGTTTCATGCATCTACAATCTCGGTTCTCCGGCCGAGTACGGTAAGACTATCTTAGAGCTCACCCCCGGTCTTAAAGTAACCCGGGACCAGATCTTCATGCGCTTAAACGACCTCCAATATTCCCGCTCCGATTACGGCTTTCATCGGGGCACCTACCGCGTCCGCGGCGAAACTATCGACATTTTTCCCGCATATGCAGATGTCGCCATCAGAGTCGCCCATGACAGTCATAAAATTATCAGCCTGGACAGGTTCGATGCCCTGACAGGCGATCTGATTAGCCACGAAAAAAATATAACCGTTTATCCGGCTAAACATTATTTGGCAGCCAAAGATAATCAAGCAGAAGTCTTTAAGCAAATCCGCCACGATCTGGAACTTCAGGTGTCTAAGTTTAAATCCGAGGGAAAAATGCTCGAGGCTCACAGAATTAATCAGCGGGTTAATTACGACCTAGAAATGATAGCTGAGCTGGGTTACGTCAACGGTATTGAAAACTATTCCCGCTATTTCGATGGCCGCCAAATCGGTGACCCGCCATATTCTTTGATGGATTATTTTCCCAAAGATTACCTGTTAATAGTTGATGAGTCACACATGACCATCCCGCAGATCCGCGGGATGTATAACGGCGACCGCTCTAGGAAGCAAACCCTCATAGATTACGGGTTCAGACTGCCGGCCGCTCTGGACAATCGACCGCTCAAGTTTGACGAATTCATGCGTCGTACAGGCCGGACTATATACTTATCTGCCACTCCGGACGAATGGGAAATTTCTCAATCCGGTAATCACGTCGTAGAACAGCTTATCCGCCCCACCGGCCTCGTCGACCCCTCCATTTCTATTCGTTCAACTTCCGGTCAAATTCAAGATCTAATTTCTAATCTCCAATCTCTAATTTCCAAAGGCCAGCGAGCTCTGGTAACTACTCTCACCAAACGCATGGCCGAGGATTTATCTAGCTACTTGGCCGAACAAGGATACAAAGTCCATTATCTGCATTCCGACGTGGATACTCTGGAACGCCTGGATATCTTAGATGATCTGCGCAGGGGTATTTATGACGTCATCGTAGGCATTAATTTGCTGCGTGAAGGTCTGGATCTACCGGAAGTTTCCCTAGTCGCCATTTTAGACGCCGACAAAGAAGGCTTTTTGAGATCCCGCACTTCACTTATTCAAACCATGGGTCGGGCCGCCCGGCACGAAGAGGGCCAGGTTATCATGTACGCAGACAAAATTACCAATTCCATGCAAGCTGCCATAGATGAAGTCAGCCGCCGCCGCCAGATCCAGCTAAATTACAATACACTACACAACATCACCCCTAAATCCATAACCAAAGCCATCCGTGAGCGTATTGTGGAAAAAGAAATCGAACCTCCAAACATCGACATGTCCAAAGTCAATCAGCTTACTCCCGAAGATCACACCAAACTTATCAAGCTTATGACAAAACAAATGAACTCCGCCGCCAAAGCCCTGGAATTCGAAGAAGCCGCCCGTCTCCGCAACCGCATCCGCGAAATCCAACACCTATTAAATTAAGCCGGAAAGTCCTCCGACTCCGCCGCCTTTCTCAATTCCACAGGTTGTTGGCAATTTAGTACTATGCATCTCTCCGCAAAAGACCTAGCGTTTTCTCTACTCATTGTCATTCCCCCGTTGGTCGCATTTTTTTTATTCACTCCCGCATCCGATCCCAACTGATGTCTTCCGATACAAAGTCCGTAACCTTTACAATTTCCACCAAAACTTCGACACAACCCAAAATCAATTTCGTCAGCTTCGCCCATAAGCTGGATTATACCACTCTTGAACAAAACCCGAAACGCCTGTACAATAAAACTTCACTCCTATTCTTCCCCCTCTTAGAGTAAGAGGGGGATCAGAGAGGGTGATATTTACGTATGTCCGACTACATCAAAATCCGCGGGGCGCGTGAGCATAACCTCAAAAATATAGATCTGGAGATCCCCAAAAATAAATTAGTGGTTTTCACCGGCCTCTCCGGATCAGGCAAATCCTCCTTGGCTTTCGACACGATCTATGCCGAAGGCCAGCGCCGCTACGTCGAGAGTTTATCCAGCTATGCCAGACAATTCTTAGGCATCATGGACAAACCCGACGTAGATCAAATCGAAGGCCTATCTCCGGCCATATCCATAGACCAAAAATCCACATCACATAACCCGAGATCAACTGTGGGCACGGTAACGGAAATTTACGATTACTTGAGATTATTATTTGCCCGCATCGGCCATCCTCATTGTCCCAAATGCGGCCGGGAAATTGCCCAAATGTCCACCCAACAAATTGTTGACCACATAATTTCCATGGATAAATACTCCAAAATTCTCATCTTATCTCCGATCATCAGGGGGCGCAAAGGGGAGTACACCGAACTTTTTTCTTCTCTGCGCCAAAAAGGTTACACCAAGATCAGAATTGACGGCAAAATAATTTCCCTCAATGAAGAGGTTTTACTCTTAAAAAATAATAAACACGATATTGACGTGGTAATCGATAGAATAATTATTGACAAAAAAACCATTGACCGAACCAGACTTTTTGATTCTGTCGAATCCGCTCTCAAGCTCTCCGAAGGCTTATGCATTGCGGCCGTTGTCAAAGACAAATCTTTCGATATTCCGGAGAAGCCTAAACTTATGGAAGACCATTTATTTTCCGAACGTTTCGCCTGTCCCGTAGATAATATCTCCCTGCCTGAAATAGAACCCCGCATTTTTTCCTTTAATTCGCCTCACGGAGCCTGCCCCAATTGCACAGGCTTAGGCTATCAGCAAAAAATTGACGCCAATTTAGTGCTCAACCCCCGACTCACTATTTCCGAAGGCGGAATATTACCCTATGCCAGGACCTTTTTATACGACTCGTGGTTTGCCCGTAAAGTCGCCTCCGTTGGCATTCCCATGAGGGAGCCAATATCTGATTTCTCCAAAAAAAATAAAGACTTTCTCTTATATGGTTCTACCATGAACCATGAACCAATAACTAATAACTCGTTCGAGGGAATTATTCCTAATTTAGAACGCCGATACAAAGAAACCAAATCCGAATTTATTCGCACAGAAATCGAGCGCTATATGCGCCGGGAAACCTGTCCCGTCTGCGCCGGTCTTCGCCTCAAACCAGAATCTTTAGGAATAACTATTAACAACCAATCGATAGTTTATTACACCCAACTGTCTATCCGCGAGGCTCTAAATATCTTAAGTAACTTAAGCGACCTAAATTCTCGTGAGCATACTATCAGCACTCCCATTCTTAAAGAAATCAAAGAACGGTTAGGATTTTTGGTATCCGTGGGTTTGGATTACCTCACTCTGGACCGGTCTGCTACCACTCTAGCTGGAGGAGAAGCCCAGCGCATCAGATTGGCTTCCCAAATCGGCACCGGCCTCTCCGGAGTGCTCTACGTTCTAGACGAGCCTTCTATCGGATTGCATCAGCGGGATAACCAGCGCTTGATAGACACCCTCAAACGCCTGCGGGACTTAGGCAATTCCGTAATTGTGGTGGAACACGACGCAGACATGATGCGCCAATCCGATTGGATAGTGGATTTCGGCCCCGGTGCCGGTGAGCACGGCGGCCAGGTTATCTCCGCCGGAACCCCCGCTCACATCATGTCAGATCCTAAATCTCTGACTGGTCAATATTTATCTGGAAAAAAACAAATTGTGACTACGAATGACAATCGTATGACTACGAATGACGAAATATTGCTCATCAAGGGTGCCTCCGAACATAATCTTAAAAACATCGATGTATCTTTCCCTTTAGGCAAATTTATCTGCGTTACCGGAGTTTCTGGCTCCGGCAAGTCCACTCTTATCGGCGACATTTTATATCACGCTCTGGCCCGACAGTTTAACCCTGAACACAAGGAAAAAGGCGGCCATTATGAAATACTCGAAGGCGTCGAACATCTCAACCGGGTAGTCATGGTCGATCAAGCTCCCATTGGCCGTACCCCCAGAAGCAACCCTGCTACTTATACCGGTTTGTTTACCACAGTCCGCGATATCTTTGCTCTCACCCCCGAAGCTCGTGTTAGAGGTTATTTTCCCGGCCGTTTCTCTTTTAATGTCAAAGGGGGCCGCTGTGAAGCTTGTGAAGGCGATGGCCAAATAAAAATTGAAATGCAGTTTTTGCCCGACGTCTATGTAGACTGCGAAGTTTGTCATGGGCTTCGCTACAATTCCGAAACTTTAGAAGTGCATTACAAGGGCAAAAATATCGCCGACGTTCTAAAGATGACAGTCGAAGAAGCTTTACGGTTTTTCCAGGCGGTTCCCACAGCCTCCGACAAACTCCAAACCCTCAAAGACGTCGGCTTAAATTATATTCACTTGGGTCAGTCTGCCCCTACACTTTCGGGAGGTGAAGCCCAACGGGTCAAGCTGTCTGCCGAACTCTCAAAACGGGCTACTGGCAGGCAGACTTTTTATATTCTGGATGAACCCACTACCGGCTTGCATTTCGCCGATCTGGAAAAACTATTAATTGTACTCAAACGGCTTGTCACAACCGGGAACACGGTTGTGATTATTGAACACAATCTGGACGTCATCAAAAATGCCGACTGGATTATTGATTTAGGCCCCGAAGGTGGGGAAGCAGGTGGCCAACTTGTCGCCGCCGGAACGCCCAAACAAGTTTCCGCAGTCAAATCCTCTTACACCGGGCTGTTTCTTTCCACCCAATCCCTTAAGGGTGCAAAATAGAAATCTTTCCATCCCTTATTAATTTTGTCCCTATCATTATCAGGCACGTCTTCATGTAGCAAGTCGATGTACGTTCTCTTATTTTCATAAGTCAAAGATATTTGCACTCGGGAAGGTTTACTTTGTTTTCCGCTCCAACAGTGGGCAACCAGTGATTTTTTGGGTTTAACCTCCAAATTTTTAAACCGCACCATTTCTCTCAATATTCTTGTCGGACCAGCCGGATTCATCATTGCATCCCACACTTTTCCCGCACCCGCGTGAACAATATAGCTCTGTCGAATTACGCTCACTATCTATATAATAACACAAAATGACCAAAAAAATATTAGTATTTATTGGTATTTATTGGTATCTATTCCCGAGTCCGGCCTCAGCCTCGGGAGAATTCTACATCAAACAAAATGTTGATTATAAATTCGACGCGTTGGGCCGCTCCACTATTACCTTCAATGTATCCCTAACCAACAAAACGGCTAACTACTACGCTTCCAAGTACGAACTAGAACTAGTAGGGGAGGACCCCAAAAATGTTACCGGGCGCGACTCAGTCGGCCCTCTTAAAATTATCACCTCTCCCACTGCCGCAGATACTACCCGTATTGTGGCCAACTTTAACGATGTGGTCGCGGGCCCCGGAAAATCTTTATCTTTTACTCTCCAATATCAGGGCAAACCTGCCGTGCACAATGGCCAAGTTTGGGAAATAAACCTCCCCAAGCTTTCCCGTCCTGCGACCGTAGACGAATACACTCTGAACCTGATTGTTCCGCTCTCCTTTGGTCAACCGGCTTATTTATCTCCTCCTCCCGCGTCTTCTGACGGCAACAGATATGTTTTCACCAAAGACCAACTTTCCAAGGTGGGGGTGGTGGCCGCTTTTGGAAATTTTCAAACTTTTTCTTTCCGCCTCAAATATAAAATCAACACCCCTTCTCAAATTGCGTTACCCGCTGATACCGCCTATCAAAGAATTTTTTTTGATTCAATCACCCCTTTACCTAATTCCGTTACCGCTGACGCCGACGGCAACTGGCTAGCCGGTTTCAATCCCGGTGAAATTGTCGTCACCGGCCAGGCAAATCTGCTGTTAGAACCTCTTTCGTCATTTACTGACTCACCTCCGGAAAAATATCTTTTCCCCACAGCTTACTGGCCGGCCGACAATCCGCAAATTAAAGAGCTGGCTAAGTCCTTAAAAACTCCCCGGAAAATTTACGATTACGTAGTGGAAAACCTTGAATACGATTACGCCTCCGCCGCGTCCCTCACTGCCACCCGCAAAGGCGCTCTCGCCGCTCTTTCTTCCGGCTTAGGCGTCTGCACCGAATTCACCGACCTGTTTATTGCCCTGGCCCGGGCCGCCGGCATCCCTGCCCGTGAGGTAAATGGCTATGGCTATACTACGGACCTGCGTTTGCGCACCCCCCTCCACTCTTGGCCCCAATACTGGGATGCTACCCGCCAGGTTTGGGTCAGTGTCGATCCCACCTGGAGCCGCACCACTGGAGGGATAGACTATTTCTCCAAATTAGATTTTAACCACCTGTCCTTTGTCACCCACGGCTTGTCCGATTCTTTACCCGATTTCTCCGCTACTGATATTCAAGTCAGTTACGGATCGTACCACGAGTACCCCGCTACACCTCTTATTACTAAATGGCAATCGCCCTTATTTATTCTTCCGTTTATTCCCAGCACCTTCCGTTTGCGAATCACCAACCCCAACCCTCAAGCTGTCTATTCCAACCCCGTAACACTACCTCCCTATGGATCAAAGGTCCTGACAGTCCGGTACACTCTTATCCGTCCTTTTGATTTTAGTCCCAAATCCGTAACCCTCATAAATATGACGTATAATATCCCCACGACTTTATTTCTTCCCTGGCAAATCGGCTTTGCTATCCTTATCTCACTTACCCTTATCGCCGGGAGTCTATATCTTCAAAAACGCTTCCGGCCAGGTTCTATACGTCGGTAAAGCCAACCGGCTGCGTCAGCGCGTCCGTTCATATTTCCAACCCCCCATAAAACTGGGCCCAAAAACCGCCCAATTAGTGTCCCATATCGCTTCAGTCGAACACGTTGAAGTCGGATCAGAAATTGAAGCCCTGCTCCTGGAATCCAGCCTCATTAAAAAATTCCGCCCCCACTACAATATCGCCTCCAAAGACGGCACCTCTCCCTACTATATCCACATCACCCGCGAAAAATACCCCAAGCCCGTTATCAATCATCTGCCCCAAAGCGCCATCGCCGGTCCTTTCCTCTCGAGGCTGGTAGCCAGAAAAATCCTCCGCAGCTTTCGCCGCATCGCCCCCTACCATACCGAGAGTCCGTGTTTTTATCGCCATCTGGAACTCTGCCACCCTTGTCCAGACGATCCCCACACCAGCACCATCGCATATCAAAAAAACATCACTCTTCTTAAAAAACTTCTCCGAGGCCAATTTAAACAAGTACTGCGTCAAGCCGTCAAAACCTTAGATTTCGAGACAGCCGCCGCTTTACGTGATCTGTTGCACCAACCCACTCCCCCGGAAGAGTACGTCACCAACCCGAATCTTTTAGCCGATCGCCGTCAGGAAGCTTTGCAATCTTTGCGGTCTACTATGAACTATGAACCAATAACTAATAACCCATTACATCGGATCGAGTGTTTTGACGTGGCCAATCTCTCCGGCAGTGCAGTCACCGGAGCAATGACTGTGGCCATAAACGGCCAGCTTTCACCACAACATTATCGCCATTTCACTCTTTCGTCTGGCAACGACGACGTCGCCAGACTTAAAGAAATGCTTACCCGCCGCCTCAAGACCGACTGGCCAACTCCCGACCTTTTAGTCCTTGATGGCGGCAAGTCACAGCTATCAATAGTCAACTGGAGTATTCCCACCATTGCCTTGGCCAAAAATGAAGAGATTATTTACACCACCGACGGTCAGAAAATTAAACTCGACCGCCGCCACCCGGGTTTACAGCTTCTGCAGCGCCTGCGTGACGAAGCCCACCGTTTTTCCCGTCGCTTGCACCACAAACATCGAAGTGCAATAATCAAGCCATGAAAAAGGTAGCCCTGACCCAACTTCCGAGACGAATAGAAGTGCGTGTTAAACGCGGACAATCTGGTGCCTATATTGCCGAACTACCTGAATTAGACATTTTTACTGAATGTGATTCATTGGAAGATATAGATCCCAACGTAAACGATTTAATTTTCACCCACTTTGATATTCCAAAACAGTTGCAAAACAAAATTTGGTACCGGCCCGAGAAAACGGTGATCCCGAGAATTAATCAATCGGATCTTTATCACTTTGCTGCCCTCACATCACCAGAAACCTTTAACTATTTCTTTCAATGAAATCGTCATTTGGAAGTAAAGAGTTGGAGAAATGCCTAATTAGATTGGGCTTCATGTTCCAGAAACGAGTCGGGTCAAGTCACCTCAAATATAAGCTCACCGGCAAGAAAATTCCGGCAGGAACCAGACCGTTCATTATCGTCATTGAAGGAAGAAAAATATACGATCCCCACACTGCAAGTAGTTACGTTCGTCAAATCAAAAATCTGGGCTTTACCGAGGAAGAAATCTTGAAAAACCTCTAGGTATAGTGAATAATAGAAACAATGCTACGCCTTCTTCTCCGTTCTATCGCCATCAATCTGGCCAGCATTTATCTGGCCGCCCAAATTCTCTCTGGAGTCATCACTTACATTGGCGGCTACCAAACCCTCCTTCTGGCCTCACTGGCCATCGCCCTGGTTAATCTCTTCGTCCGCCCGGTCATTAATTTGCTTCTCCTGCCTATTCATTTAGTCACCCTGGGCGTTTTTCGCTGGGTCGCCAACCTGGTCACTCTATATTTAGTTACACTACTCGTCCCCAATTTACAAGTTCACGCTTTTACATTTCCCGGGCTGGATCTGAAATATGTTATCATTCCCTCCATGCATTTCACCGCCTTCGGCGCCTTCGTCGTGGCCACTATCACCCTCACTATTACTTTCCATTTTATTTACTGGCTCCTTCAGGACTGATGAAAACCTGGCTGACCGTAGCTCAAATCGTCACCGGCATTCTTCTCACCGGTCTGGTGCTTCTGCAGGCCAAAGGCACCGGTCTGGGTCGGGCTTTCGGTTCTATCGCTTACCACTCCAAGAGGGGAGTGGAAAAAATGGTCTTTCGCTCTACTGTTATCATTGCCGTCATATTCGTCATTCTATCCGTACTCAATGTCCTCACCTTTTAAACAGCTGCGTTTCGGGTCGCGTCTGCTGGTAGCTTTTTTCACCAAATACTACCTGGCGATCTTTATTGGCGCCGTTTTTGGCGCTATGGCTCTTATTTTCTCGCCCCGCCTCCTGCCATATTTACCTACGCTACGCTCTACCCAAACTATCGCCGTTGTCGGCCGTTACACTCCCACAGAAATCCCTTTATCTATTCAACAAAAAATCAGCCTCGGCCTAACCACTATTTCTCCTTCCGGGCAACCCGCTCCAGGGCTAGCCGCCTCCTGGACTGTAGACGCCGCTGGCAAAAGTTACACTTTTAACCTGGCTCCGTTTCTCACATGGCAAAACGGCTCTTCTATCAAAAGCCGAGACATTAACTACCATTTTAAAGATACCGATTTTATCTATCCCTCGGACACTCAAATCGTGGTCAACCTCAAAGAGCCTTTCACGCCTCTGCCCGTAGTTTTATCCCGTCCCGCCTTTAAAACGGGACTGCTGGGAGCCGGATCATATAAAGTTTCCCGTCTCAAAAAAACCGGTCAAACTATCGACTCCCTGACTCTCGTTCCCGTGGATGGTACATCTCGCCTGCCTCGACTCCGCTACTATTTCTACCCTTCCGAGTCTCAAGCTCGCCTGGCATTTAAATTGGGGACTGTAAATTACTTAGAAGACATCCAAGACCCGGCCGATCTGGCTGAATGGCCCTCGATTCGCATTTCCACCACCGTACAAAAAGACCGCTATATTGGTATTTTTTTCAACACCCAGCAACTTGAGAAGAGTCTACGTCAGTCTTTGGCTTACGCCATTAACAAATCTCGTTGGCCAAACCAGGCCTACGGTCCCCTGGCCCCTACTTCCTGGGCCTACAATTCCGAAGTCAAACCCTACGATCTGGATTTAGCCCGGGCCAAACAGCTGCTAGCCAAAGTTGGCAAAAAACCGGACAAAATAATTCTTACTACCTTGTCTGTCTACTTACCGACGGCCGAGGCGATAAAAACCGACTGGCAGGCTTTGGGAATACCCACCGAAGTTCAAATCGTCCCCGAAGTCCCCTCCGACTTTACCGCCCTCATTATCGGCCAAAAGATTCCCGTTGACCCGGACCAATACAGCCTCTGGCACTCAACTCAAGAAACCAATCTGGCCCGCTTTAACCACCCTCGGGCAGACAAGTTGCTAGAAGATGGCCGCAAGACTCTCGACCCCGAATTACGTAAAAACATCTACCTGGAATTCCAAAAATTCATCAGCGAAGAACTGCCCGTCATCTTCCTCTACCACCCCACCACCTACTTCATCTCCCGAATGTAACCATGTCGGGAATAACTCTGAACGGTATTTGCCAGTAAGGGATTTTGCCTGTTAAGGCATAATTCATTGTATTCCTGACCATCTGGCTGGCTAATGGTATCTGGTGATTCGTCAACCAAACCACAGCTTCTTTCGACATCCGGTGGTCCAAAACAAGATCGAAGACACTAAGCATAACTTCAGAAAATCGGTTGTCCCAAATATAGGTTCTCCTGATGTAGTCCCCGAATTTTTTTCGGGCCGTTGCGCCATTCCCATGTTTTTTTAATATTTCAACAAACTCAGCTCCGCTTTCCATGGCTGCACCTATACCGTTTTTTCTTTGCCTGGTGCCTCCGGCGTCTCCATACCTGACATAGCCCATTCCTCCATGCTCGTTTTCTGTTGATATCTTGTTCGGAGACCGAACTGTAATATCGTTGATGCAGGCACAGTTAGATCTCTGCCCAGTTAAATCGCCTAGAAGATCTTTAACCGCTGGCAAAGCCAGAAACTCTCGAAAGTAAGATTGATCCGCTCCGTCTCTGCCCATCATCACAATTGTGGCATACTTCCCCTTGGGAATGACTGCCGCATACCAAATTTTACGAGTTGGATTTCCAAATACATGCATGCTTTCTCTCAATTTTTCTCGTGCTCTCGTGTCCTCTAAATAATATTCTCTGACGCTGGCTGGTTGAGTTTCCGACTCATCAAATAACTCTCCTCCTGTATCAATTTCCAAATCGCCTCTCTTGTGGCCAAAGGCTCCCACAACTAAGTGGACATTAGTGGCCTCACCGCCTGCATACACCACGGTTTTGTCTCGTCCTACTTGAATTTTAGTGACTGGAGATTCCACGACTTCGGCTCCTGCGTTTTTTGCCTCATTCAACAACCACGCATCAAATCCCCTTATTTGTCCAATTGTTTCCACGGCTGGTCTCACCGGCGCAAATCCTCTGAAAACGGCAAGGGCATGGGTGGGAATTTCCACTTCTTTGCCTCCGGGAAGATGTACAACATTTCTATTTATCCTTGTTTGAATCACGTCTTTCGGTATATGAAGACCAACGCTAGCTAGTAACGATTCTGTGGTATCTTGCAAAATCCCTGCACAACCCACGCAGCTTTTGATTCTTTCTCCCAAAGTCGGCATTCTCGTCGGACTTGGTTCAAAAATAGTCACACTTTTTGCCAGAGGTGCCAAAAGATATCCTGTCAAAGCTCCTGCCGGTCCGCCTCCTACAATCACTACGTCTAGTAACGATAAAGGAAATTCCGGGTTTTTTTCTTTAGATAGTCCAATCTCAATCGACATCGTCAGAGAATTATAGGATATTGTGGTTGTTTTTGCTATACCATCTACTTCATATCCCGAATGTAAATTTCGGCTCAATTTGCGCTTGGCAAACCTACGTGAGATTCAATCACATCCACCCGTTTCTCCAACTTCCACCAATCTCGATCCAAAACTCCCACCACAAACTCCAAATCCTTCCTAATTTTTTTCAAATCTTTTTTAATTGGTTTCAATTCTTTTTGTAAAATCCCAGTGACAATTCCTGGTACTTGGGTTTGAATAGCCTTATTAACAATCGGTGGCACCTGGACTTGGATAGCCTTGCTCACTACTACACCAATTTGATTCAAATCACCCTTTGTTAACATACTCCAACTGTAGTTTTTTCTGCAGCAAAAGTCAATCTCAATTAGAATGTAGTAAAATTGAACCCGGGATCGCCCTCGTAGCTCAATGGATAGAGCAAATCCCTTCTAAGGATAAGATGAAGGTTCGATTCCTCCCGAGGGCACATTTACACGGGTCCGTAGCTCAACGGTAGAGCAGCTTCCTCTTAAGAAGACGGTTGTGGGTTCGATTCCCACCGGGCCCACCAATAAGACCTTGCAAATAAGATCTAGATCAGATATGCTAGGTTCTAATGATAAGTAAGCTTGCTGAAAAAGAATTGGCTATAAATCTAAGAAGGCAAGGATTGTCGTATCGCGAAATATTACAGCAAGTTCCCGTAGCCAAATCTAGCCTGGGTCTGTGGCTAAAATCCGTAAGTCTTTCCAAACCTCAAATAACTAGGCTTACCCAAAAGAGATTAGAAGCAGCAAGAAGGGGTGGACTAGCCAAAAGATTACAAAGATTAAGAGTCCAAGAACAAGTACAAAAAGACGCAAGATTAGAAGTTAGCAATATCGATTTAAGAGATTTATGGCTAATGGGTACAATGCTTTATTGGGCAGAGGGCTCTAAAGCTAAATCGTACAGTCCGAGTGTCGGATTACAGTTCAGTAATTCTGATCCAAGAATGATAAACATATTCGTCAAGTGGTGTATAAAATGCCTTCAAGTACCCCTCGAAAGAATAGGATTCAGTATTTATGTTCACGAAACATATAGAGACGACAAAAAACGCTTTCGTCAATACTGGTCTGACCAAATTGGACTTCCTCTCAACCGTTTTGATAAAATATATTTTAAGAAAAGCGCTCTACGCACAAATCGCAGAAACCTAGGTAGAAGTTATAATGGCCAAATTTATGCCAAGGTCCATCAAAGCACTAATTTAAATCGAAGAGTAGATGCGTGGATCAATGAAATTTACAACCGATGCGGGGTCGTCTAACGGTAGGACGTCTGCCTTTGGAGCAGAAGATTTCTAGGTTCGAATCCTAGCCCCGCAGCCAGTAAGAATTGGAAAGAGGTCGGGAGGTAGCGCTTTCCGCGCCCGCCTCCGCGGAAAGCGCGTCAAATCCGCCTTTTTTAAAACTTGCGGATAGCCGCCGATCCTTTAAAAAGAAGTTCGAGCCGACAGTTTTTGCCATGATAGATAAATCATGGCAACTA
>CAYHNU010000004.1:0-9873 GCA_964358085.1 uncultured Gammaproteobacteria bacterium
GACAATAATTCTGATTTCTCCAGCCCGGAAAAGGATTATTACACAGCCAATACTTTCTACTCTCCCTCTCTAACCGAAAACACTTGGTATTGGCGGGTTAAAGCTAGGGATAACGCTCTCAACTGGAGTAGTTGGAGTGAAGTTTGGAACTTTGTTGTCGATACTATCCCTCCAACTTTGGCTTCTAAAACCACATTTTCCGGTTGGTACAATTCTAACCGAACTTCCACTTTCACCTATATTGATATTAATGGCATAGCTTCTGGAACCCCGGTAATGTGTGTGATTTCTACCGAAGGCCCGGTCCAAACTTGCTCGGTTACTCCAAATGTTTGTGATGCAGCCGGAAATTGTAATACTACTTTAGTTACATCCAATGGAGCTGATATTGATAAAACTAAACCATCTTCCACACCCATTTCTCCCGCCACCGGTTATTACAATGCCGCCACCTGGCCGGGTAAAGTTGCCGGTACCGCTACAGATTCCCTCTCCGAAATTAATCACGTCGACCTATCCGCCTTTGATGGCATAGGTTATTGGAATAGTATTAATTGGACCGGTCCGCAAACCTGGTTTACCGCCGCCGGGACTACCAGTTGGGAATATGTGTATACTCCCGACAAAGACGGCGAGTTTATCTTCTATTCTAAAGCCACTGATAACGCTGCAAATATCGAGTCTACCGGCACACTATCGGGAGTTATGTATGATACCACTGCCCCCACCGGATCTTGGGTATCGCCTACTGCCAATGACACTATTTCCGGATCAACGGTTCTTGAAGCCGCCGCGTCAGATAGTTTGTCGGGAGTGGATTCGCTTAAATTCCAATACAAAAGAAACGATGGTATAGATATTTTCCACGATATTGCCGGCACTTCCTGGGACACCACCGGCTTGGCCTTGGATATGTATACTCTGCGGGCAATTATTACTGATAAAGCCGGCAACTCTACAACTATAGATAGGTTGGTTGACGTGGCCGCTGTTGTTTCGGGGCAGGCGTCAACAACTCCTTCCGATTCCAGCGCTGTAATTTCCTGGACTACGGATAGGCTTACTTCAAGCCGGGTTGTTTATGATACGGTTTCTCACGGATCTTTAGGGGTTGCTCCCAATTACGGTTATGCCAGTTCGACCGGAACTTCAGACACTTCTCCTAAGGTTCTCAATCATTCTGTGACCATTAACGGCTTATCCGACGGAACTGTTTACTACTACAGAACTATTTCGGAGGGTTCTCCTGTGGCTATCGGTGATGAGAGAACGTACAAAACTCTGTCCAAAGCCGGGGCTCCGGCTCCCTCGGGTGACGGCGGTGGAGGCGGTGGAGCAGTTGCCGGTGTTTCCACTGTATTTACTCCGCCGACCGCTTTATTTACAGCGCAATTTGTCCCCGTTGAGGAAATTCTAGGTGAAGCCACCCAAAGCGCGGAAATTTTCCCAAGCCCGACCCCGATTCCAACCCCAACACCGGAAGTTAGAGGCACCAGCGCCTCCACTTTCAATTGGTGGTGGATCTTCATCCCCGCCGCCTTTCTGGGCTTGATCATCTCTGGACTTCTGCTCTGGCGTCGCTCATAATAATTCTCGATGTGGAAATTCCTGCGCCACCTGTTTTTCCCCCACGACTCCAATAATCAGCGGGCCAAGCTCTTGCACCCCTCCGGCATTGGGTTGGTAATTGGTCTTTTTGTCATTTTCCAACTAACCATCAACCAACTAACCAATAACTATCCACAAATATTAGGTTACGCATCTCAAATTTCCCCTGAAGAAATAATTCGTTTGACTAATACTCAGCGCACCGCCGCTGGTTTATTAGAAGTTAAATTAGATTCCCAACTCTCCGCCGCCGCCGCTCAAAAAGCCGCGGATATGTTTGCCCGGAATTACTGGGCTCACATCTCGCCCATTGGCACCCAGCCTTGGTATTTCATTACCCAATCCGGTTACTCTTACCGTTATGCCGGCGAAAATTTGGCCCGGGATTTTTCTGACGCCAAATCAATAGTCGACGCTTGGGTAGCTTCTCCCACACATCGCGACAATCTCCTCAACAGCAATTATCAGAATATCGGTATCGCTGTTATCGATGGCACTTTGGAAGGCCGGGAAACCACTCTCGTGGTCCAGTTTTTTGGTACCAAGCTCTCCGCCGCTCCCGCGATCGCCCCGGCCGCGCGGATCGTCCAGTCGGTTTCCGCCGCCACTTCTCCAGCTATTCTGGCGACTCCAAAAGTTTCTCCATTCGATTTGACAAAAGCCGTCTCTCTCACCCTCCTTATCATTTTTGTGGCAGTTTTAGTTATCGATCTGGTGGCTGTGTATCAAAAAAGGATCACCCGCTGGACCAGCAAGAGTTTCGCCCACCTATTATTTTTGCTTGCCCTTCTGATATCTGCTTTAATTATTTCTAAAGGACAAATACTGTGACGTTCGAACGCGATTTCGCCCATCATCCCCAGCACTATTTCGTTCTCTTGTGCATCCTGCTAGTGGGGCTGTGGGGCATTTTCTGGTTTGATTATCATCGCTCCCTCCAGTTGGGGATACTGATTAGCATGGCCGTCTCCTACGTAGTTTGGGGAATAGTTCACCACGCTCACCATCGGGATTTACATATCAAAATTGTCTTTGAATATCTGCTGGTAGCCATTTTTGCCATTCTTATTTTTGCCTCTCTCATTTTGCGCGCTTGAAACACCGTCTGTTTATCGCCATCGACTTGCCGGAAACCACGCTTTCTGAAATTGCCGCACTCCAACCCCAGCTCGATAAACTTGAACTGCCCATAGTGTGGGAAAAGCACCTCCTTCTGACCCTCAATTTTCTTGGGTTAGCAGATCCCGGGGCTATCACCCCACTCATTCCTTCCTTTCACTCTTTTGCTCTCCAGCCCCTATATCTCGACACTCTCTACAGTCGTCACGAACCTACAATTTTATATTTATCGCTAGCCAAATCGCCCGAGTTGACCGATTTGCAAAGTTCTCTATCTCTATCTCTATCTCAAATTACTCCTCAACCTCGTAAATTCCTGCCTCACATCACCCTTGGCCATCTCAAGCGCACCGATCCCGTCTCCACCAAGCGCTACATGGATATTCTATCCGATTTTAATTCGCCCCAATTCTCCCCTTTCACCGTGGATAAAATTGTTCTCTACCAAAGCCTCATCTCTCAAGCCGGCACGACCTATCAAAAACTAGCTACTTTTTCCCCCGCCATTGCTTGATTTTAGCGTGGTCGCCGGAAAGGAGAACTTCCGGAACTTTCCAACCTTTATAGTCTTCCGGACGGGTGTACTGGGGATATTCGATCTCTTGTTCATTGTGAGACTCTTCGACCAGAGACTGTTCGTTTCCCAGCGCGCCCGGCAACAACCGCACAACAGTGTCCACTACCACCATGGCTGGGATTTCTCCGCCCGATAACACATAATCTCCTATCGAAATTATTTCGTCAGCGATATATTCATGTACCCGGTGATCCACTCCCTCATAATGTCCGCAAATCAGTATCAGGTGTTCATCATGTGATAGATCACGTGCTAATCTCTGATCAAATTTCTTACCTCCGGCGTCCAACAAAATAACTTTGCCTTTTCCCATCGCTTTTACCGCCTTATCAACAATATCCACACGCATCACCATACCTGGTCCTCCTCCATAAGGCTTATCGTCTACAGACTTATACTTATCCGTGGCCCAATCTCTTAAGTTGTGGATTTTTATTTCCACTAACAACTTGTCCTGAGCTCGCCGAAGGATAGAATGCTCAAACGGCCCCGCAAACATCTCCGGAAATAAAGTAAGGATATCAACCTGCATGCTATACTCAATTATATATGAAAATAGTGATTATTATGCCCGCATACAATGAGGCCGAGAACATTGGCCCCATGATTGAGGAGCTGTTCGATAAAGAATTTCCCCAAATTAAAAACGCGGACATGCATCTTCTGGTTGTTGATGACTATTCTCCGGACGGCACCGGTGACATCGTCAAAAAATACCAGTCCAAATATCCGAATCTTCATCTCTTCCAAAAGCAGAAAGAAGGCTTAGGCTGGGCATATATCAGAGGAATGCAATATGCCATGAGTCAGTTGCAGGCCGATGCAGTAATGGAAATGGATGCTGATTTTCAGCACCCGCCCAGATTTGTCAAAGATATGGTGGCCGCCTACTTGAACGGGGCGGATTACGTAATTGGCAGCCGGTACATTAAGGGAGGCTCCATTCCCAAGGAGTGGGAATTCAGCCGCAAGGCTGTCAGCTACTTCGGAAATCTTTTCATCAGGTTGGTTCTTCTCAAACCTCAAATCCACGATCTCACTACGGGCTTCAGACTCACCCGGGTGAGTGGGGTTCTAGACCAAATTGATCTGGAGCATCTGATGGAACCCACCAGATTTGCCCACAAAGTAGACTTGCTTTATCAAAGTATTAAAAACTCCAAAAAAGTTGTTGAAGTCCCTCTGGAATTTGCCTCCCGAACCAAAGAAAAATCCAAATTTAACCCCAAAGAAATGGTTTCCACCTTTAAGGTGGCCATCATTCTGGGGATCAAGGACAAGCAAAAGATTATTAAATTCGGCATGGTAGGTTTCGCAGGCTATGCGGTCAACGCCTCTACTCT
This sequence comes from uncultured Gammaproteobacteria bacterium, assembly GCA_964358085.1. GTDB lineage: Bacteria > Patescibacteriota > Microgenomatia > CAZETR01 > Amesbacteraceae > GWC2-45-19. Next base: position 4,648 of record CAYHNU010000004.1, read on the forward strand.
GTATCTCTTCACCAAATTAAATTGGCCCGGCTGGGCGGCTTGGGGTCTCTCTACCGAGCTAGCCATTCTAAACAACTTTACCTGGAACAATATTTGGACATTCAGGGACCAGCAAATCCGCGGGCTCACTGGTCTGCTGTCAAAGTTCTTTCAATTTAATCTCACTTCTGCAGGGGGCCTCTTAGTCCAAGTAGTGGTAGGTATTGTTACTGATCGTTTACTCGGGTTCCAATATCGTCAGATCGTTTTACCGCTCACTATCGCCTTTTTGGTCATGCCCTACAACTACCTCATGTATACTCTCGTCATCTGGAGAAAAAAGGCGCCCAATCAGAAATAGCCACCGTGTTGTGAGCCAGAAAGTTTAGACTGTAGAAATACATAGGGATAATTAAAAGTAGCAGCGCCCACTTCACCTCTTTTTTCTCTAAAATATCAGCCAAGCCTAGAATAACTACCGGGACCAGGGGCAGCGAATATCTGGCGATATCCCGGTGCGACACAAACAAAATTACCGTATAAAAAATTGCTCCCCACCACCCCCACACCCGGCTTTTCTTGAACGCCCTGACCACCCCGATCGCCCCGATTAAGTAAATCCATAAGACGTCTTCCAGCCACCACTGGCCTACCCACGGTTGATTGCTGTCAAATACCCGGAAGGGCAAAATTTGTAAATGAATATTGTCTCCGGAATGAAAATAGGCCCAGAAATCACCGGTCCTTAAGTAATAAAAACCAAATACAGCCACTAACGCAGCCGGAATCAAAAGTGTGGGCCAAATTTTCCGGTCAAACTTAGATGCCAATACAAACACCGGGAAAAGTAGAATGCCGGGACTTTTGGTTAGTACCGCCAAAGCTCCGGTAGTTGCCGCTAGCCAATATGACTTTTTATGAAATCCATACAGAGCCAACATTACGAATAAGATAAATAACGTTTCCGGGCTGACGATTGACCTGGTCACCCACATCCTCGGCCAAGCAAACAACCACACTAATCCGGCCATCAGGGGACTTCCCCATTTAAACTCTTCCCAAATCTTGTAAATGACGACGGCTGCCAGTGTCGAGACAATCAGATTTATTACCACTGCCGCCACAAACCCGCCGCCCACAAAACTGATCAAGGCCGGGTATAGTGGGAAGTGGGCGGGATAATATTCCAAGGGGAGAGGGAAAGAAAAGTTGTTGCCAATAAATGCTTTGTCGTACCAGCTCTTGGCGATAACAACGTAGTACGGTCCGTCAAAATTTTCATACACTTTCTGCATCCCTATCGGTATCCACAAAGCCACTGTCGAAAAAACAGAAACCATGGCCAAGATCAGCATATTTCGACTGATTTTCATGCTACAATTGTAGCATGTCGAAAGGCGTCTCGGTAGTTATCCCCAGCTACAATGAACAAGATAATGTTGCCAAGTGCCTGACTCATGTTTATGAAGTCGTCAAAAAACTCAAATTAGATGCTGAAATAATTCTGGTTGACGACGGATCTAAAGACCGGACCGGTGCTATCGCCAAGTCTTTTCTGTCCAAAATCCCCATTCTCAAAATTGTCACCAACCGTCCCAACCGCGGTTACGGCGGCTCTCTCAAAGCCGGTTTTGCAGCAGCTTCTAAGAAATTTATTGTCATGACCCACGCGGATAATCAATTCAATATTTCTGAGTTATCAGGTCTTTTGGAAAAAATGGAAATTGAAGGGGCGGATATGGTCTCCGGAATCAGAGAAAATGACAGTGACTCTGTGCATCGCAGATTTGTCCGCTGGTTATGGAATACGGGAATCCGGGCGTTGTTTGGGTACCTGGCCTCGGATATAGACTGCGGGTTTAAAGTCTTTAAACGGGAAATTTTGCATCGTGTAAATATTCCCTCGAATGGGGCCATGATAGACACTCAATTACTAGCCGGAATGCGGGCCAGAGGAATGAAAATTGTAGAAATGCCCGTGACTCATTTACCCAGAACTGCCGGGACTGCCACAGGTGGAAATCTCAAAGTCTGGATTAAAGCCTGGCGTGAATTGGCCGTTTTTTGGTGGCAGTTAAAACAGGAAATATTGGTAGAGCAGGGGAGAGCCATCTTCCGCTGGGAAGCTCTGGCCATAGTTGCAGTTTTGGCGGTGGCCGCTTTTGTCCGCCTCTACAAAATTGATCAATACATGACTTTCTTGGGGGATGAAGGCCGCGATGTAGCCGTGGTCCGCGACATGCTCTTAGGCCGCAAGTTCACTCTCATCGGCCCCGGCACCTCCATCGGCAATATGTACCTCGGCCCCCTGTATTACTATCTTATGCTTCTTCCTCTCGCTCTGGCTAATTTCTCTCCGGTTGGCCCCGCCGTCATGGTCACCTTTTTCGGTTTGGCCACTGTCGCTCTGCTGTGGTGGATCGGTCGCCAGTGGTTCGGCCGCGTTCCGGCCCTTCTAGTCTCTATTCTCTATTCTCTATCTCCAGTCGTTATAACCTACTCCCGCTCCTCCTGGAATCCCAACATCATGCCCTTTTTTGCCTTATTGGCAATGTATGGCATTTGGAAAGTTTGGCGCCTGGGTTACTGGCGCTGGTTGGTTATCACCGCGGTAAGCCTAGCTTTTGTTCTCAACTCCCATTATTTAGGTCTCCTGCTCTTCCCGGTCGTGATTCTTTTCTGGTTCCTGGCCAAAAAATCTCCCAAATATCTTTCCTATTCTCTAATTTCTATTTTCTTATTTCTATTCCTCATGTCCCCCCTTCTCTGGTTTGACCTGCGTCACAACTGGATCAATTCCCGGGCCGTCGCCACCTTTTTTGCTGATCGTCAAACTACTGTTAATCTCAAAGCCTACAAAGCTCTGCCCCAGCTTTGGCCTCTTTGGGCAGATATCAACACCTCCCTTCTCGCTGCCAAAAATAAGCCACTGGGTGTGACCATGGGAATTTTATTAATTGGGGGAGTAGTTTATTTAATCAAATCGCGTCCTTCAAAAGACTTTTGGTTTACTGTTGCCTGGATGGGGGTTGGGCTAATCGGTTTGGGTTTATACAAGCAACATATTTACGATCACTATTATGGTTTTCTTTTTCCCGCCCCTTTTCTACTCTTGGGCTTTGTTTTAGAAAAAACAAAAAAATTGGCTTGGATAGTTTTTGGGGCGCTGATTTTGGCAAATGTTCTGAATTCCCCCTTGCGTTACCCGCCCAACAACCAGCTGGCCCACACCCGGGAAATTGCCAAATTTGTTTCCGATCAGTCGACTAACCGGCCGTTTAATTTGGCGCTTTTAGCCAAGCGTAACTATGACATGGGCTACCGCTATTTCTTAGATATTTATCGCGCGCCCTACTACACCATCCACCAGCAATTGGCTGATCAACTTTTCGTTATTTGTGAGGACCCGGTATGCGAACCCATAAACAATCCCCTATGGGAAATCGCCTCCTTTGGTTGGGCCAAAATTGACCGGCAGTGGGAATTTCCCTGGGGAGTTAAAGTATTCCGTCTTATTCACAATCCCTCCGGAAAATGAAAAAAGTTTTATTGGTTGCAATATTGGCCCTGGCTCTGTTTTTGCGCACCTACCGGGTCTCTGACTTTTTGGGCTTTTGGTTTGACCAAGGTCGGGACGCTAAAGTAATCTGGGACATCTGGCACTCCGGCAAACTTACTCTCATTGGCCCTACGACCGGTATTGAAGGCATATTCCTGGGACCGTTTTATTACTATCTCATTACTCCCGCCTATATCTTGGGCGGCGGCAATCCGGTTTATCCGGCAGTCTTTTTAGCTCTGCTTAACGTTATCGCTGTCTATTTCATCTATCGCTTAGGCTCGGAGTATTTTAATCCCGCGACCGGGCTGCTGGCTGCCTTTATCACCACTCTCTCCCAGCAATTCGTAAGCTATCAACGCTGGTTGTCAAATCCCAACCCACTGCCTCTATTTGCAGTCATCGCCCTCTACTGCCTATTACGCCGCCGCTGGTGGTTAGTAGGCTTGTCTGTGGGACTGTCTCTCCAACTCGAAGCCGCCTCTGCTATTTTTTTCCTTCCCGCCATTCTTCTCATCGCTTTCATTCATAAAAAGAAAATTCCTTTCATAGCCATAGCCTTTTTCGTACTCACCCTACTGCCCCAGCTGGTTTTTAATTTCCGTCACCAAAATATTTTATTCAATTCTTTCAAACGTTTCTTAGTCAGTGAAAGAAGTTTTCAGCCCAGTCTCGGCGCTTACACCAAACGGCTTAACTTTTATTACACCGCATTTACCGATAAATACTACACCACGAACCGGGCCGGAGCTATATTTGCCGTATCGCTACTGGCCTTTTTTCTGCTTATCCGCCGCCGGTTACCTGCCGTACCTACTACTACGCTGGTTATCTGGTGGGTCACACCCATGGTTTTCCTGCTCTTTTATTACGGCAATCACGGTTACGTCTGGGACTATTATTTTACCGGCGTTTACCCTGCCTTTACCCTGCTGGTCTCCGCTGTTTGGATAGCCGTCGCTCGGCACCTTTGGGCCGGCCGGTGGCTGATCGCCGTTTTTATCACCGGCTTTATATTTCAAAATCTTTCTTATCACCTCACTTATTTTAGACAAGCCACAGCTGGCCACGTCACCCTCACGCCCGAAATTCAAGCGGTAGACTGGATTTACCAAGACGCAGGGTCAACGCCATTTAATACTGACATTTACGTTCCCCCCGTTATTCCTCACGCTTATGACTATCTTTTTATGTGGCGAGGAAAATCAGTGCAACCCACTCAGCAGTTGGTATCCCGTTTATACACTTTGGCCGAACCGGACCCGGGACAGAAACAACTTTTAGATTTATGGATGTTTAAGCAAGCAGGTCTCAGTTCAATTGAAAAAACGATGATTTTTGGACCAATTACCGTCCAGCGCCGGGTTAGGCATGGCTATGAGCAATAAGTCACGCATATTTTTAGTCGCCGTCTTCACACTAGGTATGTTTATGCGCACTTATCAATTGGTGGCCCGCTACGGTTATGGCCACGACGGCGATCTGGCCTCCTGGATAATCAAAGATGTAGTGGTGGACAAGCATCTGCGTTTGGTGGGCCAGCTTACTTCCGCTCCCGGCATATACATCGGCCCGCTCTTTTACTACGCCCTGATTCCTTTTTATCTCTTAACTCGTCTCGACCCCGTCGGAGGCTTAGGACTTTCGGTAGCTATCGGTGCCGCTTCTCTCTTTAGTCTGTATTACGT
>CAYHNU010000004.1:9973-29006 GCA_964358085.1 uncultured Gammaproteobacteria bacterium
GCTTAGGACTTTCGGTAGCTATCGGTGCCGCTTCTCTCTTTAGTCTGTATTACGTCATCGCCAAACTGCATGGTCGCAAAATGGCCATCGTCACCACTCTTTTTTACGCCGGATCATACTCCCTGGCCGCCACGGATAGGGGAGTGGTTCCCACCACCCCTGTCGTCCTTTGGACGATCTGGTTTTATTATGCCGTTTCTACCGGTCGGTTATATTTGAGTGCTTTTCTTTTGGGATTAGTTTGGCATATTCATTTAGCGCTGGGTCTGTTGGCCCCTTTGGTATTTTTTCGTAAACATTCCTTAAAAACTTGGATTATCGCCGGACTAATTTTTGCCATCACCTCCTCGCCTCTAATTCTTTTCGAAGTTAAACACAATTTCATTCAGATCCGTTCGTTAGTATCCAGTTTTTCTGCGTCCCGTATCACTCCGGATTATTTCAAAAAATTTAGCCAAGTTATCTTGTACTCGGCCAGGAATATCAACAGTATCGTCGGTCTTAATAATAATTATTTACTGCCGGCTCTTCTCATAACCGGCCTTTTGCTTACACCCCGGCGCCGGATTTTTGCCGGCTGGATTTTGTTGTATATAGTTTTCTTTACTCTCCACCCCATCATTCTCTCAGAATACTATCTAAACGGCTTGAATATTCTCTGGCTGGTGGCTATGGGGTTAATTGTTTCTCGTTTGCCCCGTCTTCCGGCCGCCCTGCTTCTGGCGGGATTCCTGGGACTTAACCTATTTCTTTTTCTCTCGTCAGGCGGGGACGGCAACGGTTACGTGGAGAGAAAAAACCTAGTCAATTACATTGCCGCCGACGCCGCAAGTCAAAGTTTTCCTTGCATCGCCGTTTCTTATATGACTAGCCCCGGCTATGACCTGGGATACCGCTATTTCTTTTGGTTGAAAAATATGCATGTTAATCATCCCAACAGTGGCAGCCCGGTATACACAGTCGTTTTTCCCCATACTCGGGCCGGTCGGCTGGACGCCACCTTCGCCGGCCTGGGGGTGGTTCTTCCTGACCAGAACCGCTACTTTCCCGACCAAGTAAAAAAATCTTGCTCCGGTGCCAACTCCAATCTCGCCGACCCGATGTTCGGTTTTACAAAATGAAAAAAATAATTTTTTGGATACCAATTTTCCTAATCGCAATATTTCTTTTAACGTTCAAATTCCTAAAAGTTCCCCCAGGCATAGAAACTGACGAAGGCTCGATAGCCTACAACGCCGCCCTCATATCCAAAACCCTCCGCGATCAAAATAATCGCTTTCTTCCCTTCTTTATCCTATCGACAGACAAAATGGACTGGAAACAGCCCGTAATTATCTATTCCAGCGCCCTATTCTTTAAACTATTTGGCATATCTCTTCCGGTATTCAAACTGGTTAACATAGTTACCGCCTTAGCCAGTCTATATCTGATGTGTCTTCTTTTACGCAAGTTGTTTACAGAAAAATTGGCTTTTGTGGGAGCAATAATATTTGTTACTACCCCCATTTTTGTCATTGCGTCCAGAATAGGGACAGAAGCCATATCTCCTTTATTCTTTGCCACGTCGTGGTTGCTCTCTCTTGCGCTTTATCAAAAAAATAGAAAGTCACTGTTCTTAATAACTTCAGCCTTATCTTTGGGTATAGGATTCTACAGCTACAAAGGCATGAGATTGATAGTTCCCCCATGGGCAGTTTTGACCGGAGTATACATTTACCTTTTAAATCTGGGTGAAGTATCCGGATATAACTTGGTAAAGACCGCTTTTAATACTAAAATCCAACTAAGCCTCCTTACTTTTTTTATCATACTACTTCCATTCTTTTTAATAACACCTATTCTGGAAAGTAAATACGCTGGTGCAATATTTGACAGAAGGCAATTTTCTCTAGAATCTTATCGACATTATATTTACTATTGGCTATCAAACCTAGAATTGTCTTTTCTTTTCTTGCAGGGGAATGGGGGAAAAATATTCCCCGTTGAAATGTTTGGAACTTTATCGCTTGGAGCCTTGCCATTCTTTTTGGTAGGTATAAAGAGAGCAGTAGAAAAGATAAATTTTCATACCTTCATCTTTTTTTCATTTGTTGTATCTCCGGCTTTTTTTGGTCTAGCAGGATCGATAGAATATGGTCATAGGCTTGTTGCCGTAATTCCCTCCTTCGTTATTCTTACAACTTTAGGCATCAGTGTTATTTATGAATATATTAAGTCAAATATGAAACATTCACCTCTTAAAAAATTAGCAGGGCAGGCAATTCTTGTAATTTTGACCACATTTTTCATTACCCACACCCTGAATTTTGTCAGATATTATTTCTTCATTTACCCCTCGCTTCATGAGACCAAAGAAGCATTCGGGAATACACTCAATACGGCCTTTTATAAACTATCCCAAATTTCGATCAACGAAAATCTGGCCTCATATATTCAAGACGACGTTTATAATGGTTACGGCGACGGGGTAAAGTTTTTTGAAGCAGCCTATTTCAAAAAACCACTACATTTATGGAAACTGGGACAAACTTTGCCCCCCCACAGTATCCTTATCACCCAAGTTAAACAAATTGAAGGTCTAACAACCGTGGATATCGATGCAAAGCCTCTATATATTCTCAAATCTGAATAGCATAATATATCAAGAAGCACCATGCCATCAACCACGAAACTTTATTTGTCAGTAGTTATATCAGCTTGGAACGAAAACGAGAATCTATCCAAGAAAGCATTAGAAAAAATGCTGAATTACTTACACCGGACCAATTTCTCCTGGGAACTGGTGATTGTCAATGATGGCTCAGATGACGATACAAAGGAAATCATCTCCAAGATTGGTGCTAAAGAAAAAAATTTAATATTAGTCAACAACCCTCATATGGGCAAGGCCCAAGGTTTGATGACGGGGGTCTTCCAAAGTAAGGGTGAAATAATTTTGTTCGCGGACATGGATCAGGCCACACCAATCGAAGAATTTGACCGCCTTCATGATTGCCTGGGCCAAGGTTACGACCTGGCAATTGGATCACGGTCTGGTCGCAAGGGGGCACCCCTGTATCGTCAAATTTTAGCCTTAGGAATGGTCATTTTAAGAACTTTAATCCTAAGACTGCCGTTTAAAGATACCCAGTGCGGGTTTAAAGCTTTTAAGCGGTCCGCAGCAGAAAAGATATTCAATGTTTTACGCAGGATTCATCCACCTTTAGTTGTAAAAGGAGGAGCAGTTAACCCAGGCTTCGATTTAGAAGCCCTCTATCTGGCCAGAAAAATGGGATTAAAAATTATTGAAGTCCCTGTGGCTTGGCAATACGAAAACAGCGTCCGCGTCAGATTTGTTAAAGACGCCGTCGCTGGCGTAACAGAGCTATTATTGGTTCGTTGGCGGTCATTAACCGACGCTTATGGCCTCCGCTAGACCTCTGCTCTCTGTGATTATTCCCGCCTATAATGAGGCCGGGCGTTTGGGACCAAATCTGGGATTGGTGTTGAAATATTTTCGCACCTATTATCCTAGTCACGAATTAATCATCGTCGACGATGGCAGTTCCGATGGCACGGCTGCCGCGGTCAAGAAAGCCATCGCCGGGGATACCAGTAGCCGCCTTATTTCCTATCACCCCAATCGCGGCAAAGGTTACGCTGTGCGCACCGGAGTTCTGGCCTCCAAAGGGGATCCGGTTCTCTTTATGGACGCCGATCTATCCACTCCTTTGTCAGAGGTGCCTAAAATCTTGGAATTCCTTCCCGGCGCCGATATCGTTATAGGTTCCCGGGCTCAACCCAAATCGCAAATTGACAAACGTCCTTCGCTTTTCCGCCAACTCGCCTCTTTTATTTTTGACCAAATAAAATATCTTTCAGTTGGACTGCGCCGCTTCAAGGATACTCAATGCGGCTTCAAGGTTTTTCGCGGACCAGTCGCTCGGCAACTGTTTGCTAAAAGCCAAATAGATCGCTTTATGTTTGACGTAGAAATTTTATACTTGGCCGAGCGGGCAGGACTTAAAATCCGCGAAATGCCCGTTACTTGGGCGGACGTTCCCGGCAGCACCGTGCGTTTTTGGGAAGGCGTGGTCAACATGTTCCGCGACCTCTGGCGCATCCGCCATCTCCACCCATAAGGGACACTCCTTAAAGGATTATCCTTTTTAGAGGTCGATTGCCAATTTTTGTATAGTAGTGATTGAATATTCTTCTTGTTTCGGATCTTCAACAAAAGACTCGTATGAATTTATACCTAAAGCGGCAAAATACCCCAGAACTTCCTGAGGTTTTACCCATCCTTGGTTAATTTTGCCAAGGTAGTTAAGGTAAGACGATGGTTGGGGACAATCCTTTAAGGATAATCCTTTTTGGTATGGGTTTCTGTGAATATATCGACTAAGGTGTAACAGTTGTTCTTCCGAATCAACGAGGGCAGCTTTGTAAGAATCTTGAAAAAGACTACCCACTCTATTTTCGTGTCTGTGGTTAAAATATTGAACGTATCGGGTTCCCAAGGATCGCACAAACTGCTCAATCGCCCGCTCAGTTTTTTGTTTGACAAGAATATGAAAATGATTCGGCATAAGGCAATATGCCAATAGATCAAGGCTTTCTGATAAGTTATTCATCCGCAGCGACTTTAGAGCTTCAGACTTCTCTTTTGGAGACGACGAAGGATTATTGGCTATCTCAATAAGCTCTCTTTCGTTTTTAGGAGTGAGATACTCTTTCAAATAGGAAAGAAAAGTAGCAAAGTCTTGATGATCCGTAAATATCGTTCGTTTCTCAACGCCCCGGTTATACAGGTGATAGTATCCATTAGAGAGATAGGTTTTAACTCTGTTTCTTGCTGGCATGGGACACTCCTTAAAGGATAATCCTTTTTGGATTGCGAGGCAAGCGGCCGAGTGTTAGACTGAATTAAAGATGATAAAAGTTCACTTGGATACTGACATCGGAGGAGACATAGATGACCTGTGTGCTCTAGCGATGTTACTTAAATGGTCTGGTGTTGAAATAATCGGGATTACTACCGTGGCAGACGAAGGTGGAAAAAGAGCTGGATATGCTAAATATGCACTTCGGGTTTCTGGTAGAGAAAATGTTCCAGTGGCTGCTGGTGCAGATGTGTCATTGGGGTGTTATAGATTTAAGCCTGGTTATCCGATTGAGGAGAAATATTGGCCTGAGCCAGTTTCTCCACTACCTGGTTCTTTGGACGATGCCTTAGGTATTTTAAGGAACAGCATTGAGCAAGGGGCAATTATTATTGGAATTGGCCCTTTTACGAATTTTTTTCTCCTAGACAAGAAATATCCTGGATTGCTAAGTCAGGCCAATTTGTATTTGATGGGAGGGTATATTTATCCCCCGAGGCAGGGATTTCCCCAGTGGAAGAATGACATGGATTACAATGTTCAATTAGATGTTCAATCTGCTAAGCATGTTATTGAGATGTGTAATCCAACATTAGTTCCTCTCAATATTACAGTCGAAACTTCACTTAGACGAGCATATCTTAGAAACTTGAGCCAATCAGTTAATCCTTTGGCCAAGATAATTGCAGTTCAGGCCGAAGAGTGTGCTCGTGATTGGAACAACGAGGAAAAATACGGCAAAACGTGTGTTGGGCTTCCTGATGACACAATAAATTTCCAGCACGATTCCCTCGCATGTGCCGTCGCTCTTGGCTGGGAGGGGGCGGAGATTGATAGTGTTGATTTGAGACTTGAACTTAAAAATAGCTGGTTAACAGAGACAATAGATGAATTCGGGAAACTGACCAAGATTGTTACAAGTATAGATGGAAAAAGTTTTAATGATTTTTGGGCAGACCTTTTAGTTAGAGATTTATGAAAAACTATCTAAAGATAATTATGATTGGGATACTAATCCTGACTATGGGTGCGCTTTTGGGAGGGGGTCGTCAACATGTTTCGCGACCTTTGGCGTATCAGGTATACTAACAAGTATGAACAAACAATTCTGGATAAGTAGCCTGGTTATTCTGTTGCTGGCAGCTGTACTTCGCTTCTGGAATCTCAACTCCTTACCTATTTTTGCCGATGAGTCTATTTACGTCCGTTGGTCCCAGGTAATGCGGGCTGAATCCACCCTGCGCTTTCTACCTCTCTCCGATGGCAAACAACCGTTCTTCATGTGGGCTACCATCCCTTTCCTTAAGCTTGTTTCTGATCCTTTATTGGCCGGCCGGGCTCTCTCTGTTTTGGCCGGTTTAGGTTCCGTCGTCGGTATTGGCTTGGCCAGTTTTCTGCTATTCAAAAACCCTCGTCAAACGACAGTCACCGTTTTAATTGCTGCCGTTTTGCCGTATTTGGTTTTCTTTGATCGCATGGCCCTAGCAGACAGTTTATTAGCTATGTTTTTAGTTTGGACATTTGTTTTTTCATATCTTTCTTTTATTCACAAACGGTTGGATTTGGCCATGTTCGCAGGTTTCACTTTGGGTTTTGCCTGGTTGACCAAATCTCCCGCTATCTTCGCCTTTTTTCTTCTCCCACTTAATATACTTTTTATTCCAAAATATTCGGTAAAAAATCTTCTAATTTCTATTTTCTACTTTCTAGTTTCCGTTACCATAGCCTTTGGCATGTACAACATTTTGCGACTAGGACCAGAATTTCATCAAATTGCCTTGCGCAATGCCGATTATGTTTTCCCGCTATCCGAAGTTTTACGTCGTCCGCTGGACCCGCTCCTTCCCCATCTTAAAGACTCTTTTCTTTTCTTTGCCTATTTTCTCACTCCTTTGGGGCTGCTGGCCGCTGTTTCCGGCATTCTGTCCGGAGGCCGGTCCCATTGGCAGAGCCGCTTAATTTTAGCTGCCTGGTGGCTGGGTCCGGTGTTGGTTCAGTCCGCTATCGCCCGGGGATTCACCGCCCGCTATCTTTTGTTCACAGTTCCTTTTGCCACGATTTTAATCGCTCTCGCAGTGGAACATATTGGCCAACGCACTCAAAAGCATTTTCTGTCCATCGCCGCTGCCGGGCTAATAGTTGTTCCGGCGTTGGTCATGGATTATCTGGCAGTCACCCGTCCTGAATCCCTGCCTTTGCCCCGTATCGAACGCTCCGGTTATTTAGAAGACTGGACAGCCGGCTACGGTTTGCGCGACGTAGCCCAAAGTCTGCGCCAATATGCCGCTGCCGGTCCGGTCTTAGTCGGCAGTGAGGGATATTTCGGTACTCCCTTTGACGCCCTTAAACTCTATCTAAATGATGTCCCGAATGTCCGGATTATTGGTGTCGGAGTATGGATCGACTCTGTGTCCGACAAACTCAAATCAGCGCTTCGAGACAACCAGGTATTTCTGGTAGTCAACTCCACTCGCTTGCATGCCGACCCGGATCAGATGGGACTAAAACTTATAAGTAGCTATCCAAAAGCGTATCGTCCCGACGGCACCCGTGAATATTTGTTATTCTTCCAAGTTCTCAAACCATGAAAAAAGACCTGTTATTGCTTGTCTTGCTTGTGTTGCCTGCTTTTGCTCCGCTGTTACAGCAGGGTTATTTCTCCATGCACGACGATATGCAGTCCATCCGCCAGATGAAGATGGATCAATGTCTGGCCGACCTGCAATTTCCCTGCCGCTGGAGTCTGGATCTGGGCTATGGTTATGGGTATCCGTTGTTCAGCTACTATCCGCCCCTGCCGTATCTCATTGGCCAGCCTTTCCGGTGGTTGGGTTTTCAGTATATCGACGTTGTTAAAATAGTTGGAATTTTGGGATTTATGGCCACTGCTTCTTTTATGTATTTATTAGGCAAAGAGTTTTGGGGCCGTCTGGGTGGGTTGGTCGCCGCCGCTTTTTACACCTACGCCCCGTATCATTCGGTAGATTTTTATGTCAGAGGCGCCATGAATGAATTCTGGGCCTTGGCTCTCTTCCCGATTATCTTTTGGACTACTTACAGATTAATTAAATACGGGGTGAGGTACATCCCGCTTGTAGCGTTATCTGTAGCCGGCTTGATGCTTTCTCATAATCCTATTCTTATGATCTTCGCCCCCGTCTTGGTCATTTGGTGTTTGTTTTGGGTCTTTAAATTTAGGTCAATTAGTTTAATTAGATCAATTAGAAATTTAACCATCTCTGCTCTCTGGGCTCTTGGCTTGGCCGCCTTCTTTACTCTGCCCGTCCTTCTGGAAACAAAATTTGTCTCGGTCTGGACTTTAACCGCCGGATATTTCAATTACCTGGCTCATTTTTTGGATTTAAACCAGATATTTTTGCGTATCAATTGGGGCTATGGGGAATCAGTCTATGGCCGGGGAGACACCATGAGTTTCGCCCTCGGCTACCTGCACTGGATAATCCCCGCGATCATTCTTATTCTCACCCCCTTCGTCAAAAAACTAAAAAACAATTATCAGTTAATTCTAATTTCTAGTATCTATCTTCTAGCTTCTTTGTTCATGGCCCACTTCAAAGCTACACCCATTTGGCAAGCCTTTCCTCCTATGGAATTTCTCCAATTTCCCTGGCGTTTTCTGACTCTGGCCATCTTCGCCGCCTCATTTCTTTCCGGCGCGATCGCTCAAATTTTCCCTAAAAAAGTCTTAGTCATCTTAATCAGCTTAGTTATCTTAATTAACTCGAACTACTTTCATCCCCGTCAATGGTATCCGGACATGACCGACGCTAAAAAATTCTCCGGTAAATCATGGCAGCTACTTATTACTTCCGGCATCTTTGACTATTTGCCCATCTGGGCTCCCCAACCCCCGGCTGATCCGGCTTTAGAAGACATCAAATTTGTCAGTGGAGAAGGCATTTATTCAACTCTGGTCAAAAAAACCAACCGCCAGGAATATTTAATCACCACCTGGACCCCCACCGCCGTGGCCGAACTCCAGACTTACTATTTCCCGGGATGGAAAATTTGGGTCGACGGCGAAGAAGTCAAAATCGATCCTTCCCGCGACAAAGTCCTAGGTCGCATGCAGGTCGACTTGTCACAGGGCAAACATCAAATCCTGGTCCGCTTCACCAACACTCCCGTCCGCGCCCTTGCTAACACAGTTTCCTTCCTTTCGTGGCTAGTCTTGTTTTTATACTCTTTAAGATTTATTTCTAAGAAGTTTATTGATAATCGAGACTGACATGCTCAACCTTGTTGGAATATCCCCCCATACTTCATAGAATTTAACTCGTTTGGCTCGAAGGATTTTTCTTAAACCCTTATCTATATCTCGTTGAAAATCCATATTCAAACTCCTGAGCCCATCGTCTGAAATTGAAAATTCAATTGGACAGTATAACAGAAGATCATACTTTGCATTCCGCTCTACAATATCTTCTATCACTTCCAAGACTTTTCTGTTTTTTATTGAATAAGAACCATAAACAATGTTGTCCCAAAGAGTCTTTTCCATGACCCACGGTAACGGCGTATTTCTCTCCATCTCAAGTTGTTTAGAAAGAATCCAAAGTTGTGTTTCAGGGGGCGTTTCTTCGTTAATAGGAAAATTAAGTCTGAAAGCATCTGCGACTATATCTGGAATATAGTTAAATCCAAAATGCTCAACTAGACCACGGCTCAAAGTGGTCTTCCCGGTTCCATGAGCTCCAACAACAGCAATTTTCATAATTTGAAAACAAACCTCTCGAGGATATTATAGTATTGTCTCAAGCTTTCTACATAAACAAATTCGTCATCGGAGTGCATTCCGTCTCCTGACGGTCCGAAACATAGTGCAGGGATGCGCTTAGAGGAAAAATGTCTTGCATCAGATGCAAAATTGCTTGAAATAAAATTTTGGCTAACTCCAGACTCGGCCTTAATTGAATTCATGAGTAATTTAAGAAGTGGGGAACTTGTTAAGATAGAATGGGACGGTTCATCATAGATAATCTCAATCTTTGTATCATCATAAACTAACGTGGATCTTATTTTTCTTAAAATAGCCGAGGTTTTTTCTTGGGGGGTCCTTCTAACATCTAACGTAACCTCAGCATGATCCGGGACTTGGTTTCCTGCTAGCCCACCACAAATCATGCTAAAATTGACAGTCGCGTTCCATCTTGGGCCGGAGGGAACCTTAAACACACGTGATAATTTGGAGATCTCGTGTGATAACTTTGTTATCGCGTTTACGCCTTCCCACAGATGAGCCGCATGAGCCCTTTTCCCACACGTTCTAATAACAAGTTTAATTGGAGCTTTGGCTTGTTTTTCTATACTTAAGTTTGTAGGTTCTCCGATGATTACTCCTTTTGTGATTTTTGAAAACACCTCCGAATACGGTTTGCTACCGTTACTTCCTCCAATCTCTTCGTCAGTTACCACTAGTAAGCCAACTGGTAATCGTTCTTGTCTCTTAGACAGATTCTTTAATAGCACAAACATAGTTGCGACAGCTGCTTTCATGTCATAAGCACCCCTCCCCCAAATTTTTCCTGAGGAGACTCGCGCTTTAAATTGTGAGTCGCTTGCGGGAACCACATCAACGTGTCCGTTAAAAAGAATTGCTGGAGAGGAGGGGGAAAGTCCAAAAAGCACACTTTCAACTCCATCATCCATAAATTTTTTCTTAGGTCGTTTTCCCCAATACTTTTCCAATAACCTTAAGCAGTTACTTTGTTCCCCCGGTTTGTCTTTAGTGGAGGGAATGGCTATTAGTTCGGCAGTTAATTTGACAACTTCATCAACCACCATATCCATATCAAAGCTCAAAACCATCTAAGTTACCGAACGATCTTACATTTCCCATAGCTATTCTGAATGCGGCGCTCATAACAGCATTATGGGACACTAGTAATGCTTCTTCAACTCCAAACTCTCTCATGGCCTCTAGAAGCTGTCTTCCATAGTCCTCTAAGGCATTCCAGTATTTTTTATGAACTTCAAGCACGTACTTGTGGGACGTTGACATATTGATATCATCCGCGACGAATTCATCAAGCCTACTGTCAACAACAACCTCCCCAAAACCTAACGCCTGGGCAGTTTGCTGAGTTCGAAATGCGGTCGAACAAACAGCCATCCTTCGATCAGAGAACCTCTCTCTAGACGACTGAGCTATACGAACCCCTTCTCCAGTGAGAGCATCTAGTGGGTAAGCAGATTTTGAATGCCTAATTACAAGAGATCCCATAATCCTATAGTATTATAGCACATAAGCTCTGTTCATTTCCTATTCATATACTAAAATAATCATATGGCAGAAGAAGTGACGCCGGAGAAGTGGGAGATTATAAAATCCCACCTTAAAGGTGAGATTGGGATATATGCGTACTTGGAGTAGTCTCAAAAAGGAATGGCTCAAAGACCCAGCGATTAAAAAAGAATATGACAAGCTGGAGCGGCGCTATGCTCTCATTGGAAAGGCTATAGAATTAAGAATCAAGAGAAAATAGCCCAAGCCCAATAAGTAATGTAAAATGATTCCATGGCGGAAGAAGTCACGCTCGGGGATGTAGATTTGACCACAGTCAAAGCCCGGACGGTTTCAGGCATAGCCACTCTGATTAGCCGCTCATTCTTGCTTCAATTTGTAGCCACAGGCGGTTTTCTGGCCTTGTCTATTTTTTTAGGGAGACCGGAAATTGGCCTATTTATAGCCGTTAATGACCTAGTGTCCATCCTAGGATATTTCTCCGATATCGGTCTGGCCGCGTCTCTCATTCAAAAAAAGGAGCAAGTCACCCTTACGGACTTACGTACTACTTTTACTATTCAACAAATCATCGTCCTGTTACTATTACTCCTTACTGTTACCCTCTCCCCGGCGATATTTAATTTCTACCACATCGGCAGTGGTGGAACATGGCTTTTTTACAGTTTACTGACGGCATTTTTCCTGGCCTCGCTCAAAACCATTCCTTCGGTTATTCTGGAGCGTAAATTACAATTTAAAGAGCTGGCGGCCGTCGAAGTGGTAGAGACCATCATCTTCTATAGTATCGCCGTAATTTTGGCTTGGCAAGGAAAGGGAGTCCTGTCATATGCCTGGGCCGTTGTTTTCCGGGGAATAATCGGCACGGCCATGATTTATTGGCTTTCTCCCTGGAAGATTGGTTTGGCAGTCTCTATTTCTTCTCTCAAATCTCTACTCTCGTTTGGACTGCCGTACCAAATAAATTCTTTGGTCGCTACCGTTAAAGATCGATTTATAAATATTATCCTGTGGAAGATTATAGGAGCAGACGGTGTAGGTATCATCGGTTGGGCCCAAACCTGGTCCCAAAAACCCTTGCGTTTTATCATGGACAACGTCACCCGGGTGACGTTTCCCAGCTTTTCCCGTTTGCAAGATCGCCCCGCCGAACTGCGCCAGGCCATCGAGCGAACTCTGTTTTTTATCACCCTCATCACTTTTCCCATAGTAGCCGGTCTGGCCGTGTTTGCTCCCCAGCTTATACAGCTTATCCCCCGCTACTCCAAATGGCAGCCGGCCCTGCTAGCCCTGGTTTTGTATTGTTTTAATTCCGCTTGGGCCAGCGTCTCTACCCCCCTGACCAACACTCTCAACGCTCTGGGGAAAGTCAAAACCAACACTTACTTAATGCTTATGTGGACAGCTCTGACCTGGATACTTGTTCCGTATCTGGCTCATCGTTTCGGCTACAACGGCGTGGCTTACGCTACGGCCATCATCGCTCTTTCGTCCATCGTTCCCGTCATTATCGTCAAACGCCTCACCCACTTTAGTCTGATAAACAGCGTCCTCAAGCCTTTCTTAGCCACCTTGGCTATGATTTCAGTGTCCTGGCTCCTTATTTCCCTACCCCTGATCCTTAATATCTTAATCTCTTATCTCACTTTTATTCTTATTATTTATTTGTTAGTTGGCCCCGCTCTTCTGGCGGACACTAAAAAGATTCTCTATGCCCTGGCTGGCAAAAAATAGGCTCTGGTTACTCATTGTAACCGGAACTCTTCTTTGGTCATTAACGATAGTCAAAAGCGGGTGGATCTATTCATACGGTATGGGTTTTTGGGGGGCAAATGGTCATGACGGCATTTGGCATATCTCCCTTATTGAAAGTCTTTCTCGTGGTAGTTTAGCCATGCCTATGTTCTCCGGAGAAACTATCAAGAACTATCACTTAGGTTTCGATTTAATCTTAGCTGGCCTGCACCGTCTGACAAACATCCCGGTAGTCAATTTATATTTCCAGATCGCTCCTCCAATATTAGCTGCCCTGATCGGGTGGCTCACCTACCGCCTCACTCGCAATCTCTGGTCAGTCTTTTTTGTCTATTTTGGCGGCAATTGGGCCTGGATCCTTGGCCGGGGAGAATCCACCTTCTGGTCCCAAGCTTCCATCTCTACTCTTATCAATCCTCCCTACGCTCTCTCCCTCGTTGTAATTTTGGTAGGATTGATTTTGCTTGATAAAAAGCGTTACTTACTGGCAGGATTAATTTTTGGTTTTCTGGTGCAGATCAAAATTTACGCTGCCATTTTAATCATCGTCGGGCTGGGAGTAGCCGCCATTAAAAACCGTCATCTTTTCAAAACTTTAATAGCCACGCTTTTGATCTCTCTGCCGTTGTATCTGGTTACCAACCGCCAGTCCGTCGCTCTTATTGTTTTCCAGCCCGGCTGGTTTCTGGAAACCATGATGGCTCTCTCCGACCGGCTGAATTGGCCGCGATTTTACGCGGCCATGACCAATTATCGCGCTGCGGGTAACTGGCTCAAAGCTATTGCCGCCTATGCAGTCGCCCTGGTTATTTTTGTGCTTGGCAACCTGGGCACACGCCTGATATTTTTGGCCCGTAAATTAAATCTGTTTTATACAACCATTATTGTTCTAGGTGTTATTTTGCCCATGCTGTTTCTGCAATCCGGCACTCCATGGAATACCATTCAATTTTTTTATTACTCCCTCTTTTTTACCAGCCTCTTAGCCGGCGAATATTTGAAAATTGGAAATTGGAAATTGAAAATTGTGATAGTCCTTCTTACTCTACCCACCACCTTGATTACTCTGCATGACATCTACTTGCCCGCCCGCCCCCCCGCCATGGTCTCTAGCTCGGAGCTGGAAGCCCTGCAATTTTTGCGCAGTCAGCCCCTTGGAGTAGTTCTCACCCCCGTCGTTAACCCCGACGCTTTTGCTCCACCCCCCCGTCCTTTATATCTTTATGAATCTACAGCCTACGTCTCTGCTCTCTCCGGCCAACCGGTATACATGGAAGACGAAGTGAACTTAAACATTACGAATTTTGCCTGGCCGGCCCGCCGGCAAGCTATTTTGAACTTGTTTAGTCAAACCGATCCTCAAGCCGCTACCGCCTGGCTGGAAAGCCAGCGCATCAAGTATCTCTACCTACCCCAGGTAGCTTTCGTCCGCCCCCTCTTAAGTGAAACGGCATTGGGAATGACAAAACTATTCGAAAATTCTCAAGTTGCCATATGGAGCAAAAAGTAGTCCAGCCACTATAACTAGCCCTATAATAGAAAGAGAGTCAGCCAGTTTTTCGAGTGGGGTTTCTAGCAGTTTAACTTCCACCTCATGTTTTCCGGGAGGAACTCTGAAAGTAATTAATCCCTGGCTCAAAAAATCATATGGGTTAAGTAAAGGAGTTTTCACTCCGTCTATATATGCAGTCCATCCTGGCCAGTAGTGAGTTTTGTCGCTCATCACACTCTCCGTTTTAGCGCTAATCATGAATTTATGATAATTTGTTTTCCAAACCAAATTATTAATAGTCGCTTCTCCTTCAGGCAATTGACTTTGGTGATAAGGATTTGGCTCCTGTCTAATAAGATGCCATCTTGGTGTTTCTTCCAAAAGCATAGTCAAGGTTCCCGGCCACCCGATAGACTTAATAGTTCTATCCTCCCAAGGAAAATATCTTCCTGCTCTCCAATAATCCTTGTAGGCAACAATCAATAATATGCTTACCACAACAGCGATCCATTTAAGCCTCAATTTCTCGAGCACATATGCACCGCAAAACGCAGTAGCAATTACAACCACGCTCATCAACCTCCATGGAAACTGGACATTTTGGAGGATAGGCACAAGTTTCCAGACGGGCATACTTATCTCTATCATCATTACGGCAGAGGACATAATCAGCGCCCCAAAATAGATGAGTAATTGTTTGTTTTTATCGGTTTTACTACTAAACATCAGCCAAAATCCAACCCCCAATAAACCCAGATGCACAACACCTATCTGCAGAGACATTCGACCAGGCTTATCGTCTTTCAAATCTCCAAACCCCCAAGCCGGTATTATCAAATCTTGAAGTGTCAAAAAATTATCATGGGCTAAAAAATATTCTTGAGGGTTATCTAGATATGTATACTTCTTGTAAGCCATCATAGGAATTAGGTAATATGACCCCAACAATAGTCCTAGAACCAGCGAAATTCCTATTCTCGACACCTTCTTTCCACTAATCACAAATGCATAAACCAGTCCTAAGGGAATAAATATCAGTGCATAAAATTGATGGCTAAGCAGCAAGGCAGCTGTCCCCACGCCACATAGAGCCACGTTTTTACCATCAAGCTTATTTAGTAATCTGTCAATCAAATAAAAAATCAGAGGCAATAAGGTCGCCGCTACCACTTCACCTAAAGCAAATCTCACATATACATTAAGAAAATGATAAGGAACTAATGAATACAAAAGTCCACCAACAAAAGAGGGCCATTGCCTAAAATGTTTTTTTAACCACAGATATGCAAAGAAAGCGCTGAGTGGGAAAGAAGCCCCCATAATTAATTTTTCAGCCGAAACTACACTCATTCCCAAAAAACTCAGTCCCGCCGCCAGATAATAAGGAAGGTTATAAGTAAAAGTAAAAGTTGGTAGTCCTAGCCCAAAATTTAATCTTTTGCTCCAACGCACCGGAAAATGTCCATCCACCAGGGCATTTTTTAACTCAATAGCTTTAAAAATTGCCGCATCTGCATCATGCCCACTAATCATCCATGGAAGGCGCAATGCCCTATATGCGGGGATTGTTATTAAAATATACATTAGAAGAACAATCCAGCCTCGCATGGTAGAATAATAATAACATGCTTTCTGTGGTCATCACCGCCTGGAACGAAGAGAAGGACATTGCCCGCGTCATTTCCTCAGTCAAGAAGCTGGCGGATGAAATAGTGGTTGTCATCGACGAGGCTACCACGGACCACACAGCCGAAGTAGCCAAAAAGCTGGGAGCCAAGATTTTTACCCATCCCCACACTGGTGTCGTCGAGCCCATGCGCAATTTTTCAATTTCCAAAGCTACCGGCGACTGGATTCTTCTTCTGGATGCCGATGAGGAAGTTCCCTCCAGTTTGGTGAAGAAAATAAAAGAGCTGATTAGGGATCCTTCAACCGATTACTATCGTCTACCGAGAAAAAATATTATTTTTGGCAAATGGATTACTTCGGATCACTGGTGGCCGGATTACGTGTACCGTCTTTTCCGCCGCGGCGCCGTTACTTGGGAAGATGTTGTCCATAGCATTCCAATTACATATGGCCAGGGCAGAGATCTACCGGCTCAAGAGAAGTTATGTCTAATACATTACAACTACTCCTCCGTCAGTGAATATCTCGAGCAAATAGATCGCTATACACAAGCTGCCTTGCCCGCACCTTTTAATCCTACAGATTTAATCACCAAACCCGTCGGAGAGTTTTTAAGCCAGTACTTTGCCCGCAGGGGATATACCCAAGGATTACACGGCCTGGCTCTGGCTGGATTACAAATGTTCTCGGAATTTGTGCGTTATCTCAAGCTTTGGGAAAAGCAGGGTTTTGCCGAAACAGAATTCAGCCAGGCCGAGTTGACGCATGAGTTAAAAAACAAAGCTCGGGAATATCACTGGTGGAAATCTCCTACATGGCTAAGACGCTGGCTATGAAAATAACAATAATTGTTCTTAATTGGAACGCCGAAAAATATATTACCGCTTGTTTGCAATCCTTGAAGCATTTGGCTACCCGCCCACACAGGGTTGAAATAGTAGTAGTAGACAACGCTTCAACCGACGATTCGGTTAAGTTGATTAAAAGGAAGTTCCCCAAGCTCAAGATTATTCAGACCGGCCAAAATCTAGGCTATGCCGGGGGAAATAATGTTGGTCTGCAGTACGCCCTGGATCAAGGCAGTGATTTTGCCTGGATTGTCAATCCCGATGTCCAGGTTCACCCTCAAGCTTTATTATCTTTAGTAAACGCAGCCGAGTCTCATCCAAATGGAGGAATTTTCGGTTCCAAATGTTATTTCGCCAAAGGCTATGAGTTTTATAAGGAACGTTACACTCCTTCCCAACTGGGTCAAGTCATCTGGTACGCTGGGGGCAAAATTAATTGGGCAAACTTAATAAACCAGCATATCGGAGTCAACGAGGTAGACATAGGTCAATATAACCAGCTGCGGGAAACTGATTCCGTCACCGGCGCTTCCCTCTTCGTCCGCAGGCAAGTCCTGGACAACGTCGGGCTGTTCGATCCTAAATATTTCCTGTATTACGAGGAAACCGATTTTTGTATGAAAGCTGTCCATTGCGGCTGGAAACTTTACTATGTACCGGAAAGTATTGTCTGGCATGCTAATGCTCAGGCCACCGGCGTGGGGTCGACCTTAGTTGACTATTACACCACCCGGAACCGTCTGCTTTTTGGACTGCGCTGGGCACCCTGGCGCACCAAATATTCTTTGGTTAAGGAATCTCTAAGATTACTGTTGACCGGTCGTCCCTGGCAAAAAATCGGCGTCCGGGATTTTTACTTAGGCCGCTTTGAGAAAGGTAGTTATATTAAGTAGCATCATTATCTCCAAAAACGAGGAGGAAATGATTGGGGAGTGCCTGCTGTCTCTGGAATTCTCCGACGAAATTATTGTGGTCGATTCCGGCAATACCGATTCCACTAATGACATCGCCGAGTCCTTTGGAGTCAAAATCGTTTCCTGTGACAGCAACAGTTACGCCGAATTTAGAAATGCCGGGCTCAAAGCCGCCCATGGAGACTGGGTTCTATATGTAGACGCTGATGAACGAGTAACTCCTTTACTCAAAAAAGAAATCGAGCAAATAATGTCCTCACCGACTTCTGGTTTAGCCTATCAAATCCCCCGGAAAAATATTTACCTAAGGAGGGAAATGCACTATGGTGGCTGGGGTAGCGACCGGGTCATCCGGTTCTTTAAAAAATCTGCCCTTGAAAAATATGAGGGCCAACTTCACGAACAACCGGTCTTTTCCGGTGAACTACGAACCATGAACCATGAACTAATCCACTATTCCCACCGCGACCTGTCTTCCATGCTGGATAAAACCCTGGATTTTACGGCCCACGAAGCTCAACTGCGATATGCCGCCAATCATCCACCGATAGTCTGGTGGCGCCTCGTCAGGGTAATGTTTACCGAATTCTGGTTGCGCTTTGTTAAATTGTCTGCCTGGCGTGATGGAGTGGAAGGCGTCATCGACGGCCTGTTCCAGGTTTTTAATTCTTTCGTTATCTACGCCCGCCTCTGGGAAATGCAGTCAGCCAAAAAATGAGAAATAACGGTAAAGTAAAACCTAACACAGCTTGCAAAATAGGTATTATTGGTGCAAAAGAAGTTGGAAAAACAGGATTGGCGAATCTCCTTAATGGCTACCTAAAAATTATTGGGGCCCATTGTGATCTTGTCCCTGAAACAGCACGCAACTCACCATTTCTGCTAAATGAAGGATCAGGCATCGGAACTCTTTATTGGGTTTTAGGAACTCAAATTGCTGCAGAATCGCTAGTTCAAGAAAGAAGGCAGTTAGCCATATGTGATAGGACGGTTATTGATCTTATTCCGTTCACGATCTGCGGCTTATCTAGAAGGCATGGAGTGACAAAGGACAAAATAAGGCAAGATGACAAAGTAACCACGGTTAAAAAAATAATTAAGTCTTATCTTAACGCAAGACCGTACGATCTCCTCTTCTATGTTCCGATCAATCAAAAGTTATGGAAACTGTTTTCATCCCCAGATGACGCACCACTCCAATTTGAAATAGACAAAGAACTAAAAATCTATCTTGAAGAGTTGGATTTAAAGTATGTGGAATTAAAAAA
>CAYHNU010000005.1:0-28487 GCA_964358085.1 uncultured Gammaproteobacteria bacterium
GAAGTTTGAGAGTTTCCTTCTTGGCTTCTTCTGCAGTCTGGCCCATGGCTTTGGCGGCTTCCTCAAAAGTTTTGGTGGTAATATTTTGGGGATGACCCATATCGTCATTGGGTACCCCACATCCACAGTTGTAGCACATAAAAGCTCACCTCCTTCAATAACTCACCCCTAACCCCTCTCTTACTTTAAGAGAGGGGGATTGGTAAGATTGATTTATGATAGCCAAAATTATAAAAATTGTCGATGAGACAAAAGAGATTAGGTCGTTTAGGTTGCAAGCAACGATGAATTATTCTCCAGGACAGTGGATGTATGTGAGGCTGGATGAAAACTTAAAGCATCATTTTACTATTTCTTCATCCCCTACCGAGTCGTTTTTGCAATTTACGACTAAGTACCGTGAAGTGTCAGATTACAAAAGGGCACTGTGGCAAAAAAGAGTTGGGGACAGCTTGGAAATTAACGGGCCGTTTGGCAACTTCGTGCTAGATGAAAAAGATCCTGCTCCCCACCTGTTTATCGCCGGCGGAATCGGAATTACCCCGTTTAGATCCATGATTAAATATGCCGTGGACAAATATCTGTCATTGTCAATTACGTTGCTTTATTCGGTGAAAAATAAAAAAGAGGCGGCTTTTATCGATTTGCCTTTTACGCACATTATCGAATCAGAATCAGAAGGGCGGTTAGATAAAGAAAAAATTGAGAAATATTGTCCGGATTGGAAAGAGAGAACCTGGTGGGTGTGCGGACCGCCGGCAATGGTAGAAGCTGTAATGGCATTCGCGCCACCGGAACGGGTAAAAAGTGAAGAATTTACCGGCTACTAAATTGGTTTATGATATCTTGGATCACGTCCCAATAATTGTAGCGGGCACAGATAGTTTCGAGAGCCCGAACATCACCCAAGCTGGCTGAAACAATAAGGGAGGTCTGAGGATACATGATAGCTTTAGAGTCATCGAGATGACCCAATCCCCGAGCATGGCCAAATTCATGAGCCAGGGTGTGCACTAATTCATTTTTATCTGTAATGAAAAAGATGTCGATAGTATTGGTGCTCCCCGTGTATAATCCTTCCTCTGGTTTAACTGACAACTCTTGATTAAAAGTATTGATCGTGCTGTTAATTTTTAAGATACCTGCGTTGTAATTCTGGGTTTTTTGGTTTAACGATTTGGCTAACTGATTTAGCTTGTCTGCCTCCTGCTGTAAATCTTTTTGCCTAGCTACTAATTTATCGTACTCTTCCGGCGGGGCTCCACCTTGGGAATTCCAATAACTGACGTCCTCATTCAGTTGTTTATTTCGGACGTTAAAATCGGCCACTTGTTTTTCGTACTGTTTAATTTGGGAGTCCAAACTGCCGCTTTGAGAAGTCAGAGTCTTCTCCTGCTTGGTAATATCTGTCTTAAGGGCCTGGCGGGTGTCGTAAACAAAATTGACGGTTAATGGTCCATTGGGGTCGTAGTCAAAAATATTCTTGGCAGTGGGCTTTTCCCAAACTTCTTCGGCTGACTTCAAATCTTTGAGTAATTGGTCCTTTTTGACTCCAAACTTAGGATCAACACTGCCGATTTTATACAAAATAGGCCGGGCGCAGGGGTAGATATACAAATTTCTAGCCGCCACGGTTCCTAACCCCAAAATTAAGAGAAATACAAGAATTTTTCTCATACTCAAATTTTACACCTTATGACGGTATCTCCCCCTCGTTCCCCCTCTTAATCTAAGAGGGGGACGCTACTTTACACTTTAGTGATAAAATTGGCCTGGTATTGGGAGATCATCTAACGGTAGGATCGCAGACTCTGAATCTGCTCATCTAGGTTCGAATCCTAGTCTCCCAGCCATCTTTCGCTAAAGCTACAGAATGGCATGCCATATGTACTACGCGTATGTGTTATTAAGTTCAAAATCTCACATTTTCTATTTCGGTTCTACAAACGATCTTAAAAATCGACTCAGTTTGCACAATAAGGGACTTGTTAAATCAACTAAGCCTCACATGCCATGGAAGCTGGTCTGGTATGGAGCTTTTGATTCGGAAAAGCAGGCTAGAAATTTTGAACTTTACTTAAAAACGGGGTCTGGAAAAGCCTTTGCTTATAAAAGGCTAGTTTCTGTGGCTTTGGCGAATGATTTTCTGGGTGGTAGAATCCAAAGGGGTACTACGAAGCTTTAGCGTAGTATACCTAGTCTCCCAGCCAAGATGCAAATCTATCAAAGCCTCATTGATTGGCCGATGGGAAAGATTTCTTCATGTCTATCACGTAGCGTTTTGCCATCTGTTTATGTTTGAGTGAATCCCATGCTTTGTTGATATCTTGAATATTGATAATTTCAATCTCAGGCAGGATGTTATGCTTGGCACTATACGTAAGCATTTCCTGAGTTTCTTTTATACCACCTATACCTGAACCTGCTATAGATTTCTGACCATTTATTACATCGCGCGAATGAAAGCCTGGCATAGGCTCTATTGGCCCCACGAGACAGATCGTGCCGTGAAGATTCAGTAGTTGGAGATATGGTGATAGGTCATGTGCTTTTGGAATAGTATCAAGTAAGAAATCAAACGTATGCGCTGCTTTTTCCATGTCCTGTTTAGACGTAGACACAATTACACCAGTGGCTCCATATGATTTAGCAACATCTGTTTTTCCCGGAGACGAACTAATGACCCACACCTGCGCACCCATTGCTTTAGCATACTTAACAGCCATATGCCCAAGACCACCAAGCCCAATAATGCCAACTTTCATACTCGGACCAACATGCCAATGTCTAAGTGGTGAAAAAGTTGTAATACCAGCGCAAAGTAGCGGTGCGGCATGGGCCATATCAAGAGACTCTGGCAGAGGCAACACAAAATGTTCAGGTGCAACCATGATAGTGGAATATCCACCTTTGGTGTCTGTGCCATCAACAGGATCTTTCGAGCTATATGTCCAGACAGTTTCTTTAAAACAGCTATTTTCAAAACCTTGCTTACAGGCCTCACATTCACCACAGCTATTAACCATGCACCCCACACCAACACGATCACCCGGTTTAAATTTTGTAACTGCGTTACCAACGCGAGTAACAATACCAGCGATTTCATGACCAGGAACGCAAGGATATTCTACCTCGCCCCAGTCACCTTGAGCGGTATGTATATCACTATGACATACTCCGCAGTAGTGAACTTCAAGCTCCACGTCGCCAGCGGTTGGCTCACGACGTTCAAATTCATAGTGCGTAAGT
Source organism: uncultured Gammaproteobacteria bacterium (assembly GCA_964358085.1). Lineage (GTDB taxonomy): Bacteria > Patescibacteriota > Microgenomatia > CAZETR01 > Amesbacteraceae > GWC2-45-19. Next base: position 3,250 of record CAYHNU010000005.1, read on the forward strand.
GGCTTGTTGGCTGCTGGTGCTGCGAAGGATTTTACTTTCATGGATAATATTATCTCACAATATTTTTTTTAATACCTAATTATCTTAAATATGTGACAATCGTTATAACGATTGTAAGGTCCTAGACCGGACCGCTCAGCAAATCGATCAATCTATATCAAAAAGGCGTGGCCTTTCAACAACAATTTTCTAGGTGTAGAATCCAAAGGAGTACTACTAAGATTTAGCGTAGTATACCTAGTCTCCCAGCAAGAAGGTAAATATGTCATTCAAAATTAAATCAACTGTTTCAGTTTTTGAGTACCCTCCCGAAGGTATCAAGGCCAAGGGTATAAACCATGTCGTTTTATCTCGAGAGAGGTTTTTACATCCCGGAGAAAAAATTTCTGTAAGTGGCTCTGTCACACATGACGTGGAGACAAGAGGTGGCTGGATTAATGCCAAAGGGGAGATACGAATTATTGATGGGAATTCCGTGGGGATCCGCTGGAAACCGAGGTTGGGTGAAACTTTATTTCATGCAGCCATAGGGGGGCTCGAAACATCGGGCATCAGATCTACAATTTCGGAAGCTAGGGAGTACACAAAATGGGAGGAAGAACGAAGAATGCAGATAAAGGAAGGCGGTATTCTACCTGAGCTTGGAGACGCATATCATTCGGAACCGATACTTCCCGAAATTTTCACTTTGGCAGATAAAGCACGACTCGGACTTTTAACAGAAAAAACGTTGCAAAGGGTTGAGGGTATGAAACGCGTAGATAGAAGAACTGAACTTGTTTATGAGCCTTAAGTTATAGGTTCAAAAGGCTCTAGACCATCCCGCTCAATAGATCGATCAAACTAGATCAAAAAGGCGTGGCCTTTCAAGGCTAACTCTGTATTGGATTAAAACCAATAAGATAATAGAATTCAGACTCCCGGCTGTGGTGTCTAATTCGATCAACTATTTTTTCAACTGGTAATTGAAAGTCTTTACCTTCTTGTTCTTTTACAGGACTTGTATCCCAAACAAAAAAATAATCTTTTTGCGAATTTCTACTATCCCTGACAGCTGAAAACATATGGCCATCTTCAGGTCGTGCTCCAAATGTTATAACCCAAATCTTTTCGTGAGATAGTATGAAACTAGATGCAGTTTGAACATCTTTTAAATTTATCTTCACAACTTCTTCCTTTTCTCCATAACGCTCGGCAATATCTTTTGCTCCTTCTAGAATTCTATTTGCGTGAGCGCTAAAAGTAAGTCCTGAAAGCCATGTTGTTTGATCAGTGTGATGAGTAAAGCCAACGGAAGACGGAACACAAGAATCTGGGAGCAGACTACTCTCTTTATGGGCCCTTGCGTGTGCCATCAATATTGCAAGAGGTAATTTACCTGAACTTTCCATATATTGGATTATATCAGGGGGATTTTGAGACAAACCATTTTTGTGAGACAATCGTTATATGGTCTAAATGGGTTTAGACCGATATGCTCAGCAAAATGAAACCTAGAATATTTATTACTGCTTCTTTCCAGGAAGAGAAAAACAAATTTGAAGATTTCTAGAACCGTCTATGTATTTTGTTTATATCCTCCGGACTTCTGCAAATACTCTATATATCGGTCAGACAAATGATCTAGAAAGACGGATGAAAGAACATCGAGATAAAACCAATAAGTCGGCAAAATATGTCCGCTATTTTGATTGCCTTAAATTGGTGTATCAAGAAACATTTAAAACCAGATCGGAAGCCATGAAAAGAGAGGTGGGGCTTAAAAGATGGACAAAAGCAAAAAAGGAAGCGTTGGTTGCAGGTTAGATAACATACACTTCCTGGCCGAAGTCGTTGAGGCCTACAAATTTGGCTTTGCCCGCGGCGGCCAGCTCCAGATCGCGGCAGTCACGGCAGCCGTCGCCCTTGACGCACGGGAAGTTTTTTAGTTTGCGGGCTTCGGCCACCCGGCGAGCGACGGCCAGAATTCTGGTATAAGATTCGTCCGGATCGGGCAAGGCAACCGGTTTGGGAGCATCATCCCGGTCCAGGTACCAATAGGCTGCGCCGGTAACCGGCCTGTCCTGGCAATTCTTAACCAGCTGGAGATAGATGGGCAATTGTAAAGAATCCGGGTCTTCGTTGTATTTACCGGTTTTGAAATCCAAAATAGACACGCTGTCTGTAACGGCCACATATTCCAGCCAGTCGATTTTGCCGCAGAGAATAATATTGTCCTCATCTGACAGCCAGAAATAGGGCAGTTCCTGGCGGATTTTGACAGCTTTTTTAAGAATGGGCCCGGGGTTTTGAGTGATGCGATCCAACATGACAATACCTCTGGCTTTGATTTCCTGCTCCTGGGTCTCGTCTTTGAATCCGCCTTTTTCCCCGGTCACTTTGGCCCAGGCTAGATTGTATTTGTCCAGAAGGGGAATCTTTAACCGCTCTTCTACCGGCAAGACAGAGAGAGACTCGACCACTTCATGCACCGTCTGCCCCAAAGCCAGGGCGGGAGACATGATGGACATTTTCTTATTAGTTTTGGGATTTTTGTAAACGTTTTTGAGATAGTACCCCCGGGGACATTTAAGATAGTCCCCTATTGAAGAGTGGGAAACCCAAATTGCTGTAAATTTATCTTTGGACATTGATATTTATCACTTTTCAGCTTTTTTTAGCAGTTTTTTCGCTAGACGGTCTGGCCGGAAATTGAGAAATGGAGCTTGTTTTGTACGATGGCAAAAAATTGTTTACTCTCATACGCTTTGGGTGAATAGTCAATCGCTGTGGCATAAATATCGGTAATTTTTTGATAGATCATCCGTTCGCTGGTACGAATGTCTTTGATTTCTTCGTAGAGTTCATCAAAATATCTGGCGCTGAAACGGGAACCGTATTTAAATCTATTACTATCTAACGCATAGCCTTTATGAATGTAGCTTTTGAGAATGCCCGTCGCCCATTGACGGAATTGCGTGCCGCGCTCGGAATTTACCCGGTAGCCAATAGCAATGATTGCTTCCAAACTATAATGTTTCGTCTTGTATTCTTTGCCGTCAGTGGCAGTTATCGAGTATTTTTCGACAACTGATTTTGAGTCAAGCTCTCCCTCTGAAAAAATATTTTTAAGATGCAATGAAATATTATCTATACCGCAATCAAAAAGTTGCGCAATTAGTTTCTGCGTCAACCAGATGTTTTCTTCGGCATACAGCACTTCAATGTTCACTGATCCATCCGGCGATTGGTAGAAAGCGATTTGATTATCGGATATTTTTTTCATGGATTAATTAAGTTTAGTCACACATTAAACATATACCAAACATTTCCCGAAGTCAATAAGCCAAGGCTTCTAGTCATTTCCAGCTGAAAATTTATCTTTGGGTGCAATTAACTTTAAGGTTTAGTAATAGCGGTATTGTTGTTGGTGATAGTTATCAGGTGTCCTTTTGTTTCGCTCGGTTTCAAAGACCTTAAAATCTTGCATAGTTTAAGATCGACTTGCTTATCTGTTAAATTTGTTGAGAGCGATACCACAGACACGGACTCGGGTGATATCAATGGCCTGAAATCCTTGGTGTTAAAAACAACTACCAGTCTTTTTTCTTTGTTTGCAATAATATAAACGTCCTTGTCTCTGGCTCCTCCTTTGCCTATATCGTGAACGATGTGCTTGAGATTGTGGTAATTATTGGCTTGGGAATAAGCTTCCTTACGAGGCAGTCCTTCATCAAGAAGAAGCTTGTGTCTTGTATGCGTTCGTATAGTCATCCAGTCCCGCTTGCATAAGGCCTGCAATTACATTTTGGATTTTTTGGGGACTTACGTGAGGGTAGGTATCCTCTAGCGTCTGGGTTGTATAGCCTTGCTTTACCAATTGGTAAACCCTCTCGAGGGGGATCCGGGTACCGGAAATTACGGGCGTTCCGCCAAGAACACGAGGGTCGATGGATATGTATCTCTTAAGTATCTTTGGCATAACAGAATTATACATCATTGTGATAGTGTACCCAAAGAATGTCAAAAAAGAAGAGTGCCCAAAAATTTTTCAAGAGGAAACAAAGGGTATACTAATTATGATGGCCGGGAAATGGAAAAAATTGGCGGTGGCTGGATTAACGGCGGGGACAGTAATTGCCGGCATTACTCAAAAGTAATTATCGAGAGAAGTTTCGGCGAGGACTATTTCTGCACCGAAGCGCAGGCCCGGGCAGCGGGTTTCACCAAATCTTGCGACCCGCGGTCGACCGACTGACTGTCTCACATCAAGGCCAGGTGAGACAAATGAGACACTATAAAAATAGTCCCTTTATTTCATCGTTGCCAATATATTTATACCTTGAGAACTGACTACTAAATTCTTTTTTAGCGAGCCAGATAATGAAATTGTGCACATACCAAACAATCCCATTCCATTCACCATGTGAGTCAGCTTTGTGGAGATAATTATTCCTTATTTTCTGTATGAGACTAATACACGTCTTTGGATCTATTTTTTTGTATCCCAAATACGAATACTCAAATGCTATGTCGTGAGCATTAAATTCATATACTTTCATGCCTTTAAAATAATTGTTTGGATTTGAATTCTTAAATAAGCTAGCTGCCTTATCAAATGATATGGTTCTATCAGTATATTTAATTTCTGATTTATCTTTAACCTTTTTAACATGATCTACCTCGAAAATAGAAAAACCACGATTCAGAATAATCAGTTTTAGTAAGTGTTCGGCAGTAATTCCCAATAAAGCCATTGTCTGTAAATGTTTAGCTCTCGATTCATAAAAGGCTGCTGTGTTATTGGGATCGAAAGGCATGCTCTGTTTACTGGAACCGTCTATAAGCTTCTTAAAAAGGGAAATATTTTCTTTTATCAAGTAAGTGTAAGTATCTCGTGTGCTGATTTGATATGTTGTCATATTGTTTCTTTATTTACGGAAATCATCTACCCAAAATACCTAAATAGAATCTCTTAATTGAATATATGCTTTAAATCCACCCTCGTGATGCTCGGGTAACTCGTAAGTACTAAACATGTGATCCTTTAGGTTGTTTTCTTTTACCATTTTTCTAATCTTTCTATGTGCCAGTTCAAGTATTGCCTGTTTAATTTGAGAGTCGTCCTCAAATCCTAGAACAGAAGAAAGACTTCTACTCATCCCTATAGTTACTTTCTTTGCGCCGTCCTTTGTATTTACTTCAAAAACTGCTTCAACTCTGTCGCCATTCTGGAATGGCTCAGCAATAAGTTGCAATCCATCATCAACTAATATTGAAGGTGGGTGAAAATTTGATAGCTTTAAATTAAAAAATGCCCCAGATGGGACTCGTACTTGTATCAGCTCGCGTCTGGTGAAGCATGATTTACCACCTGCATCTTTATACTCCATAATTATATTAAGCTCAGGTGTAGATTCAGTAAATATCTTTTCACCTGAAATTTGGAATATTACTTCCTTTTCTTTACTTGGTTCAAGTTCAAATGGTTCATCCTGGGGCCTCCATTCGTAATCGAAAGCTCTAATTCCCCAGTGAATATCTAAAGCTATCACTTTACCGATATTCTTTAGAGTGAAATAAACAAAGTGCCCCTGTGGACCACCACTAGGTCTTGCTCCCGTCGCATATAATATGGGTATATCGTTGTTTGTGTTTGCGTTTCCTTCGATAAACTCCATAGTAGTTTTAACACCATATTGACCGACTCCAATTGTCGTACCATTTTTTGTCACTAAACTGACTACTCGCTGAAGTAGCTCGCTTGGGTGACTGTTGTCGGCATCATATCTAATTGCACCCGTTTTGGAATCACTGACTATATGAACATGTTCGCCTTGTTTTGTGTCTCTGTCGCCAACAATTACATGAAGGTCTTTTCCTTCTAAACTAGAGCGAACCCAATACTTTTCATTCTTTAGACTTTTAACGATTCTGTCCTGGGTACTTTTTATTGGTTCTTCTATTGCATACAGGTCCATCTCCTCAATTTTTTGACCAATAAATTGCATCACATCTACAGCACGGTTTCTAATAGTTCCTACCCGAGTGCTTCTCCTGGCCCATTGTTGGAACCGTAAAAAAAGTTTTCTCAATTCTTGACCATCATTGGAAGAAAAGTTAGTAAAAATGGCAATCAAACGATTTATTTTCTTTATTTCTTGGAGAGAGTTAGGGTCTTTTATCAGAGTGTCGATGTTTATTGAATCTAATAACTCTCGTGCTTCTTGAACATATTTTGGTTTTTCTTGAGCTTTCATTCTTTATCCTCCACAACTGCTATTTCTTCCTGCGTGAGGCCGTAGAGTTTATAAACTAAATGATCCATCTTCATTCTATCCTCCCTGATTTTTGAAGGTTGTGTTTCATACAGAGGAGTCTAACATTTTTTGCTGTTAGACTGGTTCCTCCTTTGGAAAAAGGTAGGTCGTGGTCAAAATGAAGATTCGTTGAATCGCCACAAATTACGCATTTTCCTTGGTCACGCTTCCAAACTTCTTTTTTTACTTCTGAAGGTATCAGTCTGGTATGAACTAACTGTTCAATAACTACCGATCCCGTTTGACTTCCACGCTGTGATAATTTAAGAATGAACCTAATAACTTGTCTCTTTCCGTCGTGAACTTCGTGATAGTCTACTAAGTCAAAAAATCCCTTCATTGACCATACGCCGGGGATTATTTTTTCATATACTTTTACCAATTCGGGTTCTTTTAAACTTGATTTATATAAATCTGCTGCTTTTTTGAATAGCCCGTTTTGGGTATCTTTTCCAGATGGAAGTATTAAAGGTTGGTCAATGGATTTGGGATTAGTTTCATAAGATGTCTTCGATACATCGTGTCCCTCGTATTCAATAGTAATTCCGTCTTCGTATACTCTATCTTTGTAGGGAGCATTCGATCTCTGTGACATTAAAATAACCGAGTATGTGGGTTTTAAATGAAAATTCATCCCCCGTTGGAGAGTTTGTGCGCTTTCGGTATCGCACATTTCTCTATATGAGAGAATATCATCTTTGATTTTCATCATAATATTAAATCTTTACTAATTTGGTCTCTTGTTGTTTGTAAAAAGTTATATTGTCTCTTCAGATTTACCCATTAACACATCAGTATTAAGACCTGAGGTGGAATGAGAAAAAAATTCGTCAACTTCATTAATCGCTTCGTATGAAAGGTAGCGGACTTTCTTGCCAAAGTCGATTTTCTGAAATACCGGGCGTTTTATTTGATTAAAAACCCTTTCCCTTTTTTCAATTGGAGCAACAATAAAAAGTGGATAGTTACTGTTCGGCGCAATAAGTTTGAGGTCAGCAAAACGCAAAAGACCAGAATATATTGATGTTGTATTCTCGATTTCAAAGGCCGCATCTATTTGAAACTCTTTTTTCCATACGACGTCGATTTGTTCTACGTATCGTGCAGGTGTATCGATACCAGCAGTAAATTCTGCTTCGTATCCCCTAAAACCGTAATTCTTTGTTAGCCTACTCTGATCATTTCGCGGCACCCAGACCTTTGACCCGGCTTTCTTACCTAGCTTAGCTAATTTCCACTGCATAATAATGTGGTCGGATTCTTCTTTCCCGACAGGCTCTATATTGATATCTTCTTCTGTTGGAATTGTACTTTCAGTTTCGATAGTTAAGTCAATATGCGCCTTGCGATTGATACTTTCTCCTCGTTTAATCCTGACCAACACTGAATAGAGATCATCGTAATTGCTGTAAAATTCTTCTAGTTTATCGTTTGAAATGTTAGTAAAGCCGCGTAAATTCCAGGATTGTTTGTAATTAAATAGTTCTTTTAATTTAGAGAACGGAAGATCTATCTCTATCGGGTTGGCGATAAAGTAAATTAAATCCCATCCCGCTAAACTATTTCCCTTAAGATTTTTCCACAGCTCTTTTGAAAGGTCAGGATTTTCCGTCTTATCGGCTATTTTACCAAGCAGTTTAATGGTTTCGCCCTCAACAATTAGAACATTGTCACCTGGTTGCATCTTTGAAAATCTAGTACGGTTATTATCACCAGTGCGAGATCCCCAAATGGCGATTGAGCTATTCCCAAATATCTTTTGTAGTCTGTCTCGAAAATCGCTGTCTATATATTTAATGATCCTACCCATCGATACTTTGTTTTTTATAGTATCTTCATAATGAACCATTGCCTCATAATTACCCGGTGGCATATAGAGAATAAAAATGTTTTTCATATTAGACAATTTTACTCCTTTTGTGGATTGGATTCTGGGATTATGGTGGAGGGGGTAATAAATAGGGGGGTTCACTTTTGCGAAATTTTTGGAATCTGATTTATCATTGTATTTGGTTATATATTTGCTCCATATAAAGCTCTAAAGCTTTTTTCTCTGTGTCAGAGATGTTACTGTTGTTGTGGGCGATTCTATTTCTAATAAGTGCAATTTCTTGAATTTTTGCGATTATCCAATTTTGATCAGGAAAGAATTTCTTAAATGTCGTCCAATTTACTTGCAGTACAGAGCCAAGATCTTCAACATCTAGGTAGAATAGATCACTGTCTTTTCTGAGTGGTAACCATTTATGCTGTTTTTCATGTGTTTTTCTGTTGCTAATTCTTCGTTTCTCCTTTATACCGATATAACGAGATAATTTTCTGTTAGATTTACCAATAATTTTCCAAATAAATAGCCTCAGGTGATTTTCTATTAGATAAATAGCTAAATAAGCATCTGACAACTTTTCTCCTTTTCTAAATATAGATTCTGAAATTAATGAAGAATTTTGAGAATACTTTTTTGTCGTACTTAATACTTTTCTTTTGAATGTCTGTGCCCTCTTTGCTATTAATTCAACGATTACTCCATCTTTATAGTCGAAGCCCAGTTTATTTAAAGCTGGTTTTATTTCTTCGACTACTGTTTGGGATAGACCACGGTGTAGTGCAAAAATTTTCTGCAACAATATAAATTTATCGTTTTTACTCTTACTTGAACTAAGAAGATTAACAATGTGCGAATTTTTGGAAATTTTATATCCAAAAGATTCTACCTCAAGATGGGGAAATACTTTGGGTAGACTTACTGCACCTTGTATATTTCCTAACTCTCTGGCAATTTTATTTATGGCTTTATTTTTAGTTTTGTAATTCATATTATTAAATCAGTTATCTTTCTATAATTTTATTTTGCATATTAGACCTGTTGTCTTGTGTATTCTTCGTTCGATATATGGTCAGCTCGCATACCCAACTTCGTATTTCTAGAGTGGTGGAAATATTCAACACCATTAAATCGTTGCGAATTCTTTTTTGCTTCGTCAAAAAGCGGTCGAATGTGCTCCTTTTTCATTCTATATTTCCCAGTCATCCAGTTGATTACTAATTCGCTATCCATCCATACTTCAATATCAAATCTTGTGATGCTTACTGCTTGATCTAATGCAAAAATTAGACCGCGAAATTCGGCTTCAGGAACTGTCATTTCTCCTAAGTATTTACCAAACTCATGTTCATTGCCTCGATAATCAATTATTAGAACGCCACAAGCTGATTTTCCTTTTCCCGCTCTACCTAGAATGTGGGCGTTGGGAATATGGCAACACGCATCCACAATTACTTTTGTCTTATTCATTCTTTGATCTTTCTTAAATTATCTGGAATTTGTTCTCTTTCTTGGAAATATTGACAATTTCTCTAATTTTACTCCTTTTGTGGTTTGGGGGATGGCCCCACTTCGCCCCGCCGTGGCGGGGCTACGTTAGGGGTGAAGCCCCCCTTCGCTCTGAGGAGCTACGGAGGGGTAAATTACCTTATCTTAAAATTTCGCTTATTGACCTCTTGAAGAATTCTAAGCGTGGCATGCACCGAAAGATTTTCGCTCGATAAAAGTATTAACTTATCACCCAACTGGTTAAGCAATGGGCTTAAAAATTCATCCGCCCATGAAGGCGAAAATGTTAGTACGCCAGAAAAATCTATTTCTAGCTCTTCATCTCCAGAAAACTCGCGTAATGTTGGCTGGAATGCTTTGAAAGCTTCGCTACCCAATTCCCGCGATATTAAGGTTTTGCCAAATTTTACTAGTTGTAATTTCATATATTAGAACTCTATTTTTGCTAAACATCCCCGCACAATACGCTGTCCACGCGTAACACGAAATACTTTATCCGATCCTTGCATGCGCACTTCAGCGTCGCCACTGACATAGAATAAATCAATTGGCCGGTCAGTGACGACTTCACGAACAAGCTTAAGACCATTCCCGCGTTTCTCTGGTGCCCGACCAGAAATAAATTCGGTAAAGGCGACCTCCACGGCCGCTACATGACTGGAAAGCCGCGGACGAACTCGACGCAATGTTTCTAAAACACCCAATCCCCGATCGGCGAGAACAATGATACGCTTGGTGAGATCGTAGCCGAAAAAAATTCCTGCCGTATCCGGCCACTTTCCTAAATTATGAGCAAACGAATTGTCGCCAATTTCTCCGGCAACGAGAACAATTAAAGAGTATAGTTTTTCAAACCCCGGCTTGTGCATTAATGTATACTCCATCTTTGTTAGTCTTGCGTTAAAAATCGAGCTCGTCGGGCAATAAAATGTACCCGGAAACTCAACACCATCTTGGATCCACTCCGAGGCAAACTTCATCAGATCGCTGGCGAAGACTTCTAAATCTCTTTCACGGTAATATCGATGACTGCCACCATCCTTTTTTATTGCAACTAATTTTCCGCTTTCATCCCACAGGCGCAGCGTATTCAAAGAGACTCCGAGATATCCGGCTGCTTGGCTGATTGTAAATAATTCTTCTTCCACGCAAGAATGATATCACATTATCCAAATCTACACAACCACTCACCAAATCTACCCAAATATATAGCAATCTACTCATTTACCCCAGTGCCTTAATCCTCCAACGTCGAAAATCGCTTAGGTGGAATTTTCTCAATTTTACTCCTTTTGGGGCTTGGGGGATGGTCCCACTACGCCCCGCCGTGGCGGGGCTACGAGGGGTAAATTAGTTGATTCATGGTTCATGGTAGAATTTAATGGAATGGACAAGAAGAAACTTCTAGTATTTCTGATTGAGGCGAGAACCAATACCTATGCCAATGCCGGAGGAAAAGTAAAACCTGCATTTGCCGGCGCAACCCAACTTGAACATAAAGAGGGAGATTGGTTTTACCGCGATTTCTATAATCTGGGGAATGGCATCTTTATGGGTCTGGAAACTGTTTATTTTGAAAATAAACCAGTTTGGTCGGGATCTTATTACGGAAACTTCAAGGGCATGACCGAAAAAGAAATTGACGATATCCTGCGCCAGGCTCTGATTGAAAATAAAGATAAAACCAGACTTTGGCATAGTGTGAGGTGGGAGAAAGACGGATTTAAATATGTCTGCGAGCCTGATGGAGCCGGGAGTATCGATGAGGCGGCCGGGTTGGAAGAAATTTATAAAGGCAAGGAAAAAGTCTACTTTCTCTTCTATGCCGGAGGCATTATCGGATAAATCTTTTTTGCCCTTGTGGAAGATAATTTGACCCGCTGACAACTCTTTTTCCGGTTTTTTGTTCCAGCTCCAACCTGGCATTTTTGGCGACTCTTCCACCTTTTTTGGCGGGAATTTTGTTTTCCTCCAGCCCCTTAGATTCCATCGTTTCTGCAATTTGCCGAGTGGAAAGTTCCGCAAGAGCCGTAAAAACTAATTCGGCATCTGTCATGTGGTCGCGTAAATTTTCGGATTTAAGATCTTTAAGAGCCTTGTGTTCCTTAACTGACAAATCGCTCCATTCTTCGTGAATAATATTTGTCAGCGCCGCGTACTCATCTTGTGCTTTGACTTCGTTATTTTTCCAATAATCCGTCAGCTTATTGCGAATTTCTTGTCCCATCATTCTTTGTTGTATCCATTTCCCACTTCTGCCCATCCTTTGCCAATAATCCCGGCTACGGTTGAGCGCTTTTTCCGGATCGTTTATTTCTTCGATTCTTTCGTAACCAACCCTGGCCAACCAAAGTTTAACTGGTTCAGCTTTAGAACTGGGGACCGACTGAATGAGACGCAATATTACTTCTACGTCGGCAACGTCGGTTTTATAGTACTTTCCATCGGCAGATTGTAATTTCAGTTTGTCACATTTTGTGACAGACTCGTTTCCCTCCTGCTTTAATCGGCTTTTAAGTGTTGTCCAATAGCTTTGCGCTTTTTTGAAATCTGACTGTTCAGTAAGGACGGCAATAATATCGATAACCGAAAAATACCACTTTTCCCGTTTTACGTCCCATTGCCTGCGGATTTTCTTACCTTCAAAGATATCTATCTTTGTCGCTTCCATAATTTAAATCTATTCCAAATAATACCCGAAGTCAAGTATCAAATATGAGCAATTAAACTCTAACCAGTTTTTCCAGCCAGGGAATGTGCTGGGTTGTGCGCTTCCACCACAGATCTTCCCAGATGTAATGGACGGCGAGCCGTTTGTAATCGTCAAATTTCTCGAAGTATTTAAGAAGTTTCTTGACGGGCACTGGATTTTCGGGATCCCGATCGAAAAACAACTTGGAATAAATCTTCTGTTCCCAGGGTGAAACGTGATCAAAGAAATCCCAATGATGAAAAACATCAAAGAGCAGGTACCAAACCGTGGCCGGGCCCACGCCATAGAGTTTTAACAATTCCTGCATTTGAGTTTCCCGATCTTGTTGCCTAAGATTTAATTCATCAATCTTACCGGCAACAAAATCATCGTCAATCTTCTTAATATACTTGGCCCGGTAGCCCACTTTTAGGGCTCGTAGGTCGTCGACAGACACTTTCTGCAATCGGCCCGGAGCCCAAAAACACCATAATTTTTTCTGGTCAAATTCCAGGAGGGTGCCGTAGTTTTCCAAAAGAGCCTTAAACATCTGAATGGAGCGGCGGACGGTGGCATTTTGCAGAACTACGCCAATAATCAGATATTCGTATAAAGAACTAGGGTGACCGGGGCGCATACCCGCCAGCGGCGAATAATTGGTCCAAGCAGAGGATCTTTTCCCAGGGCTTTGTAAAAATCACTTAGATCAAGGTCCAGATTATAGCGGTATTTGACCTCATCAATTAAGGATTCTATTTGCTGCGGCTTTGGTTTTTTGTTTGAATAAACAGTTACCCGAACTCCTTCTTTGCCTTCAATCTTTAGACCATAACGTTCCCCTTCCCAATACCAGGTTTGCCAACGGATGCCCGGTTGCCAGAAATTATCGCCGGTTGTGAAATGGTCGGGTTTGTGGAAGGTGGAATCAAAGGCAAAAGGTGCAGTGGGCTTGATTTCAACGGCGGCAACTTTTTGCAATTTCACTAGCTTGTATTATACTGGAGGAAGAAAGAGGGTGAGGAGAGTGAAGTTGAATGAACATGAAACGGGGTTGGCGGTAGGGACAATGATGGGATTGGCGCACGCGGTATGGGCAACTTTAGTGTGGTTGAACGTGGCCCAGGGGTTTTTGGATTGGATATTCACCATCCACTCCCTGGCAAATCCATACTTCGTCCTGCCATTTGACCTGGCGCGGTCACTGACTCTGGTGGGAACCACGTTTGTGATCGGCTACACCATGGGAACGGTGTTTGCCACTATCTGGAACCGGGTGGCGAAGAAGTAAGTTGGGATCTGTGAGATAATCGTCGGTGTGAAGTATTTGATTTCGCCAGCTGAATATACGCTACCAAATCCAAGAATTGACGGTTGGAAGAAATTGCAAGAGGTGCGGGCGCGGATTGTAGATATTTACGTATTTCCTTTAGACATTTTTCAGTATTTTCTGGAACACGGAGATTTGCCGCCAGAGTTTGTACGGGAGGCTGAAATGGCGGCCAAAAAAGTGATTGACGAAAGCGCTTCCCGCGCCGCGTTGGTGAGAAGAGCTTTTGTAGTTCCCGGGCTGGAAAACCCTCCCGGCCCTCGTTTTCTGGGACTGACAACTCCGGATAAGGTGATAGCGGCCATCAAGGATTTGTTTAAATTCGCGATAGATCAAAAGTATCATGAGGTGAAGGATAGTCAGATCAGCGGCTGGATAGAACCACCGTCAACGGTTTTGGATTTGGAAAAATTTGAGAAGGATCCCGCTTCAACGCTTATTCCATATGGCGGCTATGGAATACTGTTGGATGAAAGAGTGGTTATTTATTCTGTTTTTGGAATTAATGAGGGGGTTCAGTCGCTGGTGGCCGATAGATACGAAATTGAATTCAGACGAAATAGAGCATTTGTCGTTAAAAAAGAGATCCCGCAGAAAAATGTGATGTTGTGTACTACTAATAAATCCGGAGCGCAGTTGTTCCCGGTGCCGGTGGATATGCAGTTTGACCAGATATTGTCAGACGCAGAAATTACCGAAGTGGCCCGGGTGGTTTATGAATTATCGCAAAAATACGGGCCGCAAAGAGCTGAGTTTTCGACAGATGAAAACGGAATCTGTTTTAATGAAGTGGCCGATTATTGGAAAGAAGCCAAAAATGAAGGAGACGAAAATATTCAGGTAAAAGGAGTGGTAAAACTAATTAACTCTATTGGTGATTTTGGCAAACTGGCAGGAGTACCGCGGGATGATCTCCTGGCAGGGAAGGTCATTATTGAAGTGGGGCAGGGAATCATTACCAATCGTGACTACGATGTGCTGGGGGCTCTGGCGGCATGGAAAGACAATTTATATGTACTGTATCCCGGCGTAGCCGCAACCCAACACGCCATGCGGGTGCTGACGGATAAAGGCCACAAAGCTTTTTTGATCGGAAATCAGATATTCGAAGAGGGAGATGAGGCGCAAATTGTAGTCACCGGGGGCAAGGTACGAGTGACTAATTTATCGCGAACGCAAAATGAACAATATGTGTCGCTGTGGGATGCCTCACTTTTGGGGGTGGAACTATGCGGAGGTAAGGCGGACCGGCTGTCTAAATTGAAACTTCTGGGGTTTCAAGTTCCCCACGGGGCAGTGCTGACAACACTGTTGTTTGATGCAGTCTTGCAAAAACTTGGGTTTGAGGGGCCGCTTCTTCTGGATAATTTTCCAGCCGTTTACAAAGAGCTGGAAAATCCAAGTGGAGATATCGTTAAGATACTTGACTCACTTTTGGCAGATTATGAAAAGTCGGGCAAGTCATTTGCCGTCCGTTCTTCTGCAACCATTGAAGATGACAGTAAAGATTCTATGGCCGGCATGTTTAGTACATTTCTGGAAGTTTCAGGACCGGAGCTGGCGCTTAAGTCTTTACAAGTAATGCGTTCAGCGTTTGCTCCGCAAATTGTCCGGTATCTTAAAGAAAACCCGGAATTGGTATCTAAATTGAAGATGGCGGTGGCGGTTCAAGAAATGGTTCCGGCCAGATGCGCGGGGGTGATATTCGGAGCAAAAGCCCAGACAGCAAACCACGATATAGTGGAAATTGAAGCAAATAAAGGCTTGGGTGAGGGAATTGTGTCCGGAGAAGCGAAAGAAGTAGAACAGTATAAATTCAGCCGGTCAGAAAGACGGGTGGTGGAACGGAAAGGCCCGGAACTGCTGTCCCCGCCGGAAGCCAGAGCATTATTCATGTTGTCTGAACGTTTGAGATCGGAATTTGATGACACTCCCCAGGACATTGAATGGGCGATCGATACTAAAGGCCAAATTTGGGTGCTGCAAAGCCGGGATTTGTATTTGGGGAGATAGTATCCGCTTGTTCCACCTAAGAGGTGGAACAATGTCATTTACTGGATTTTTTGATTTCGGATAGGATTTCGGCTTTGATTTTTTTGGCCTGAATACGAATTTCGGATTCGATGTCTGCTTTGATTTCTTTTTTGAGGAAAGCTAATAATTCCGGATCGGCTGGGGAGGATTGGAAATTAGTGAGAAAATTTCCATGGTGTTCCTGGGGCAGGTGATTAAGAATGACGTTTAGAATGTGTTGGTGGGTAGTGTGATTTATAAGCCCTAAAATTTCCTCCCGTTCGTCGGATGGCAAATCATAGGCGTCTAATTCGGAGGTGACTTCCTCAAGAACTATGAGATGATCGTAGAAATAAGTCATGAGAGTAAAAGCGGCTTTTCTAAATTATATTCTACCGGACCGAGAGGGATTTGGTCGGCGGGATCGTCCACAAAAAATAAGACTACCGGGCCTTTTTGCATGCCCACGTTGAGGTTGAGATAAGCCATGACTTCCGGTGAGCCGCCGAAATGTTTGCCGGTCCAGGAAGCGGGGCCGGAATCGGCTACTACCGCCACAATTAACTTACCGTTGACGGGATTGACAACCACTACTTTGCGGTATTTATACCAATCGCGCAAGTAGGCCAAACGGGTGGTCCAGTCGGGTAAGTAGAGCGTCTGGACAGCCACGTAATATTTTTCTTTTTCGGGATCTTCAACATATCCCCAAGCTCCTTTGCCCGGAGCCATGTTCTCTACCACGTCGCCGGGGAAACGCATGAGGTGCTGTTCGGCGCCGATTAGACCGTATGAAGTATTTAAGTGATTACCTTCTAATTCGGCGGTGGCGTGCAGACCATAAAGGTCGTGCAAAGCTTGGGAAATTTGAGATTCTTGGTCGAAGGTGAGAGGTTGGACGGATTCCGGGAGAAGCAGGTTGAGTTTTTCCACTAAACGATTGTGCAGATCAAATGGCGAAACCTGGGAAATGCTGGGGGAAAGCAGGGCGGCCCTGGTGGGAGCGGATTGGCCGGGAGCCAGAAGGAGGGCACCGGCCAGTGCGGAAGAAGCCAGAAATTTAGCTACGTGAGGATGATGAGCCAGAAGGGTGGTCCGGGTGGTTAGGTGTTTAAGTTTGAGTTTGGATCTAAGCTTCTCTGAGTTTAAGGCAGGATGTTTTGACATAATTTCTAATTGATCTAATTAACCTAATTGACTTAAAGAATTTTTAATTCTTAAAATTACCTCGTTTTTGCCAAGAATAAGCATGGAGTCGGTGAGAGGAGGGGTGACTTTGCTGCCGCAGACGGCCAGACGGAGAGACATAAAGAAGTCGCCGGTTTTCCAACCCCGGGATTTGATCATGCCTAAGAGTTTAGACTCGATAGTTTCTTTAGACCAAGTGACGCCCGAAAGAACCTCCAGAGCCGATTCGAGGGGCCCTCCTTCGCCCTGGTGGGCTTCGGAAGGGCGCGGGCGGGTAAAGAAAAAACCGGCAAGGTCGTGCGCTTGAGCTAGTGTGGTCAAACGATCTTTGATGAGGGGAATTATGGCCGGAGTAATTTCGGGTAAGTATGGTTTAATTAATTGAAGTAGTTCGGCATCTGACTTCTGACGAATATAGTGACCATTGAACCAGTCTAATTTTTTCTGATTTAAGACGGGGTTGGATTTTTGAAAGCCCGCGGGATCAAAATATTTTACAAATTCATCCAGACTATAGAGTTCCCGGTTATCTTTGGGCGCCCATCCCAATAAAATCACAAAATTTAGGATGGCTTCGGGAAGATAGCCTTTACTGATAAATTCTTCCACCGACACATTGCCTTTACGCTTGGATAGTTTACCTCCAGCGGGATCTAATATGTCTGTTGGGTGGCCAATTTGAGGAAGATCGTAACCTAGGTATTTGTATACCAAAACGTGAATGGGGGTGCTGGGAAGCCATTCTACGGCACGAATGACATGAGTAATTTGAGACTCATGATCGTCCACAACTGATGCCAGGTGGTAAGTGGGGAAGCCATTTGATTTGAGTAAAACTGCGTTGGGGACGTTGTCTGATGCCCAGGAAATATCTTTGTTTAAAATAAAATCGCGGAAAGTTATGGTTTCGTTTACCGGGACTTTTAGTCTGATCGCTCCGTCTTCTAAATAGGCGCCACCAGAGTCAACTAGTTGGTGCGCGGCGAGGGAATATGTATCAATTCGTTTTGATTGAATTAAGGGTTCTTCGTCCCACTGTAAGCCAAAAACTTTTAAAATTTCGGTGAGCTTGTTGGCGGCTCCAAGAACTTCACGTTTTTGGTCAGTGTCTTCAATACGCAGCAAAAATTGGCCATTAGCGTGTTTGGCAAGAGCGAAAGCGTAGGCGGCCGTACGTAAACCACCGATGTGCAAAAAACCGGTGGGGGAAGGGGCAAAACGCGTGCGGATCATGCTAGAATGATTTTATACAAGATATGGCAACTTTGACAGAGGTGGGTTATTACACCAGAAGAATTATTAAATGGGGAGCCGTGGGATTGGTGGTCGTAATGCTAATCCCGCCGGCGTGGAAACTAGTCAAAAGGATTTATTTAGCCATTAATCCCCCGCCGCCGCCGGCGCCGACAGTCAGATACGGGAAATTGCCAAAACTTATTTTTCCGGAGACAGACCCAAACTACAAACCCCAATACAAACTTGAAACCATTGAGGGGGGTCTTCCGAAGCTGCCTAATACTTCCCGGGTGTATTTCGTAACCATTAACAAATCCCGGATTTTGGAGCTGGAAAGAATTAAATCTAAAGCCCGGGTGCTGGGTTTTGATCAAGAGCCGGTAAAGGTAGATGATCAAACGTATAAATTTGTCAGCTCTAACATGCCTGCGGAGCTGATTGTAAATATTATTTACAACAGCTATGCTTATAAATACAACTGGAGAAGTGATCCGAAGATACTGGATGAGCGGGCAGTTCCTAACAGCGGGCAGGCGCTGTTGGATGCCAAGAGTTTGTGGCAAAATTTGGGTCTTTTGGCCAACGATTTGGCCAATGGAAAATCAAAGATCACGTATTTGGCCGGAGGGACGGGAGAATTGGTGCCGACTATTTCATTATCGGAGGCCAACTTTGTGCGGGTAGATATGTTTAGGGCAGATAAAGACGGATTGAAAGTGGTAGCGCCAAAGGGCGAAGAATCGCCGGTGAACGTGACTCTATCCGGATCTAGTGATAGAAGCAAACGGATCGTGGAGGCGAATTACAGTTATTCGCGGATTTTGGACAATGATTTTTCCACATATCCACTTAAGGGGGTGGACAAGGCCTGGGAAGAATTGCAGCAGGAACTCGGGTATATCGCTCACCCGGGGGCCGTCCAGGTCACTGTGCGCAAGGTCAGTCTGGCGTATTATGAATCGGGACAACCACAGGAATTTCTGCAACCTGTGTATGTATTTGAAGGAGATGGGGGGTTTATTGCTTATGTATCTGCCGTATCGGTGGAATATGCGCAATGAAAGTTTAACAGTTAACCAGTTAGTCAGTTGACCAGTTAAAGTTGGAGTAGACCCAGTTGATGAGTTTTTCGGAGTCTCCGAAGCGGTCCAGACTGCCTAAGACCACCATGATTACCGGATGGCCGTCGCGATTGACTAAAGTGACCAGGGATTGACCGGCACCGTCGGTGAAACCGGTTTTGACCCCCAAAACGCCGGGAATTTTGCCCAATAATTGATTGACATTGGTGAGAACGTGAGTGGCTACGATAGTATTTTCGGTAGATACGATGCGGGCAAATTCCGGGTTTTTCAGGGCTGCGATAGCCAGTCGAGCTAAATCGACAGCCGAGGAATAATGACCGGATTCGTCGATGCCGGTAGGATTGGTAAACTGAGTGTGGATCAAACTCAATTCGACAGCTTTTTTATTCATAGCGTTAATGAAAGTTGGACGACCACCCGGAAAATTCTCGGCCAATATTTCGGCGGCGTCGTTTCCTGATTGGACCAGCAGGGCATAAAGCAATTGTTCCACCGTCAAGGTTTCCCCGGGTTTAAAACCTACATGCTGACCGATAGGATAGCTTTGGGTAACTGTGATAGTCCGGTCCAGAGGAAAATTATCCAATACAACCAGGGCGGTCATCATTTTGGTGGTAGAGGCGGGGAAAACCTGCTGGTCCGCGTTTTTTTGATACAAAACTATTTTGGAGTTCCGGTCAATTATAAAAATATTGCGGGCGGAAGTTTGGGGGAGAGGGAGGTTTTGAGATTGAGGAACGTAACTCACCTCCGATACTTTTTCATAACTCACCCCCATCCCCTCTCTTGACTCAAGAGAGGGGCGTAACTTTATTGCTGTAAAAAGGGCGAGTATCAGTCCTAGAATTAAAAGGGGTCTACTTAGGTTGGGAGAAGACGCGGGTGGTGTCTTGGGCTTGGTTGAGTGAGGCATAATCTGAATATGACATGATAACAGATTTTGTCCGGTCGCCGGCATTGAAAGCGATTTGACTTTCGGCAGACAAAGTTTGGTCGACGTAGGTGGGCAAGTTAAAAATGTGGCCCAGGGGCGGAATGGCCCCGATCTGCAGACCGGTTAACTGCAGTACTTCCTCGGGGGTGGCGAAGCGCAAATCACGAACGGTAAAGAGCGATTTAAATAATTTGGGATCGAGTTTACGGGAACAGGGCAAGACAATAAGAACGGGTTTCTTGTCAGCAAAGCAAACCAAGGCTTTGGCGCCCTGATCCATGCTCGTTCCCCGGACCCGGGCTGAATCCTCGCAGGTAGGAGTGGGCTCGTGTTCCAGCGCCTGATATTTGACCTGGCTATTTTCCAGTAGCTGGATTATTTTTTCGTAAACTGACATCGATTCTTTCCATGTCCCGAGGAAACATGGTGGCTTCTCTAATATTTTTTAATCCCAAAATATTCATAGTCATGCGCTCGGCGCCGAGAGCGAACCCTCCAAGCGGCGGAACGCCGTAACGAAAAGATTGTAAATACAATTCTATGTCTTCCTCTTTAACTCCCCACTCTTTGGTATTGTTTAATATCTGCTGATAATCGTTCAGACGTTGGCCTCCGCTTGACCACTCTACGCCACGTCCGATCAAATCGACGCTATATGCATAAGTGGGGTCTTCCGGATCAGGATAGACATAGAATGGTTTCTTTTTGGTAAGAAAATGTGAAACGAACACCAGTTCTGACCCATGAACTTCTGTTGACCATTGGCATATTTCTCTTTCGTCTTCGGGAGCCAAGTCTTTTTCTTGACGACAATCTCGTCCGGTTCTCTCAAAAATAATTTGCTGGGCCTCGCGAAGCTTAATAACGGGAATTTTTTTTGACAACTTGGGAACAGTGGCATTAAATATAGCCAGTTCTTTTGGACATTTTTGGGCAACTTGGTCAAAGATGAATCTAACCACGTACTCCTGCATGTCTAATACGTCTAACCAAGAATCGATAAATCCAAATTCCGCGTCCAGACTTACAACCTCGGTTATGTGGCGGGTGGTGACACTGGGTTCGGCGCGAAAAATTTTGTTGACACTAAATACCCGCTCAAAATCTCCCACCAAGAGTGATTTATACAATTGTGGACTTTGAGATAGATATGCTTCGTGTTCAAAATATTTGACTTTAAATACTTCGGCCCCGCCTTCGGCCACCGCAGGAGTGATGCAGGGAGCCTGGAATTCCAGAAAATTTTTGGCTTGAAGTGCTCTTCTAAAGCCATCTATTACCGCCTCCTGGACCCGAAAAATTGCTTGGACCCTGGGGTGGCGAAGGGTGAGGGCGCGATAATCGAGAAGAGTGGGTAGTTCCACATCCAACTCATCTTTGCTCATGTCGAAAGGCAAGTCGGCGGACTTAGAAATTAATTCGACTTTCTGGGCTTCAATTTCGACTGTGCCGGTGGCCAGTTTAGGATTAACCAATTTTCCAGGGCGGGCCTTGACCAGGCCGGTGACATAAATAACGTCTTCGGAGTGCAGGCCTTCGACCAGATTTGGACTAGCTACGATTTGGACAATCCCCGTGCGATCGCGCAGGTCGATAAAAACAATCTTGCCGTGGTCCCGGCGGGTATTGACCCAGCCCTTGAGAAGGACTTCTTTGCCGATTCTAGAAATGGTTTCTGAAATAAGTGTACGCATATGTTTATAATATCATCCTCTCCCTTCGGGTATCCCCCTCTTAATCTAAGAGGGGGAACGGAAGGGGGTGATAAAAAACAAAAAGGACCCGTTATTTTGGATCCCATGTGCCATCCAAAATTTCGGATCTTAATTACTGCTATTACGGGCTTACCCGAACAAGCTCGACGGTTGTCAGTCCATCTATTAACGCTGTGGGGTTATTATGCGTCTTTGTAAAAACAAAGTCAATATGCTATAATAACTTATAGTATGGCAATTGAGCTAGAGGGAATAAGAGCTCGTGTTGAGCAATGGGTCGCGCAAAGAGCGGCTGCCATTGGAATGGCACGACAGCAAGCTGCTCAGAGACTGGAGTCTTTAAATAGCCAGTCACATTTACGAAACATGGCGAAACCTCCACGGCTTACTTCTGACGTTCGGACTATGAAAGCGGACGAACCGGGCGATTGTTCTTGACTAAGCATGTATCCAAGTATAAAATGAACTCACGTATATGAATTGTCGTTTCTTTATTGTTCTCCGCAATTACATCCTCATTGAGGCGTAAATTGGGGAGGGGCAAGAAAAGTAAGATTAATTAAATAAATTTCAAAAAAAGAACCCTCCCTAAAAAGGAGGGTATTTTTATGCTTAAAAGGAGGTGAAATTAAATGGAGGTTACTACTAATAAATTAAGTCAATTAAGACCAGCAGAGTTAAATAGAGTACTTGGACAGGTGGACTTTGATGATCCGCGCCTCAGCGAGCCTGGCGCATTTGGGGCAGTGGTTCAGTCTTTAATGACTTTGGGTGCAACGCAAGAACAAGTAATGGCAGCCGCTGGCATGCGCAATGTCAAGTTACAGTCTTAATTACTAATTGCAATTTGGATTGGCCGTTCCAGGTGTCCTCCTCGACCTGATAAGTTAGGTTATAGGGATTAGGTTCTAGGTTATGGGAAGTATTAAACCAAATTGCTTCAAAGTTTCCGGCCTTGAACTTGAGATGTTGGCCGAGTTTGCCCAGACGGCGGATATTGGACAATTCCACCCCAGGGGTGGAAAAAACGGGGGTGGGATTGCCCAAGCCGAACGGCTCGAAAAGAGTTAGTTGGTTAGTTAGTTCATGGTTGATAGTTGATAGAGGAATTTCTAAGTCGACGCGCTGGATTTTTTTAAAAAGCTTAGGATCTATTTTGATATTATTAAGTTTCTTAAGTAACTTAGGAAGATTAGAATTTGTTACTGTGAAACCGGCGGCCATGGCATGACCGCCGACATTAATTAATAATTTTTCTGCGGTGCGCAGGTGATCGGTGATATGAAAGCCGGAGATTGAGCGGGCAGATCCCTTAGATTGGGTCTCTCCAATGCTAATGGCCATGGCAGGACGGTGATACTTTTCTACCAATTTTGCGGCAACTAAACCGATGATGCCTTGGTGATAAGATTTATCCGCAACAATAATAATATTTGATTCTTTGGCTACCGAAAGAGCATGAGTAACTGCGGAGAGAGTAGCGTCTTGGCGGTCGCGGTTGGTTTGGCCGAGACTGGCTGCCAGCTGACCAGCACGCACCAGATCTTTTGTGCAAAGTAAACGCAGGCTGTCGATGGCGTGTTCCAGACGGCCAGTGGCATTTAATCTGGGTCCGATAATAAAACCTACGTGATAAGGAGTTATTAAATACCTCACCCCCAACCCCTCTCCTAATCTCGGAGAGGGGAGCTGAGCTTCCTCAAAAAGCGCCAGGAGTCCCGGACGGGTAGTGTGGTTTAATTCTTCCAGGCCATATTTGACGAAGCTGCGGTTGGGGCCTATTAGGGGGACGATGTCACAAATCGTCGCTATGGCGGCCAGTTGAAGCTGGCTAGTTAGTTGGTTAGTTGGTTCATGGTTAGTTAGTAGATAGTCGCGGCAGAAAAACCAGGTGAGGCCGGCGGCGCAGGAGCCAGTATTATGAATTAAGTATTTAGTATTAAGGGGAGCGCCGGGTTCGTGGTGGTCGATGATAATAATATCGCATTTTTTATCCCGGCAGTATTTGACTTGTTCGTGAGCCACAATGCCGTTGTCCACGGCGATGATTAATTTGGCCCCCTGCTCCAAACAATGGTCAATGCCTTTAATGGATAAACCGTAGCCTTCGGATTCGCGATGGGGAATGTGGGGAAAGACATTTTTATAAGTGCTGTATAAAGTTTCCCAGAGAATAGCGGTGGAACAAAGACCATCCACGTCGTAATCGCCGTAAATGGCAATCTTATGGCCCTTTTTGATATGCGATTTAATTAATCGAATGGCAGGCTTAGAGCCGAAGGGGGATTTCAGATCTTCTGGCCGGGTAGGGTGAAAAAATTCCTCAATAGCTTTTTTGGTCTTTAGTCCCCGGTTGGCCAGGAGGGTTTTTACAATATCCATGGTAAGATTTTACTATATGAAGTTGAAATTAAACGTACCGGATAAAGTAAAAGAAATTTTGGACAAGTTCGAAGAAGCCGGGTATGAAATTTACGTGGTGGGAGGGGTGGTAAGAGACGCCATGCTGGACAGGCCGTTGACGGACTGGGATTTTACGACCAATGCCACGCCGCAAGAAATTTTAAGAATTGTAGGGGAAGACGGGTTTTATGATAATAAATATGGAACGGTGGGTGTAAGAAACGGCGACGAAAGGCCGCTGGAAATTACTACCTACCGGACGGAGCATGGGTATAGCGATAACCGGCATCCGGATAAAGTGGCCTGGGGAAAATCCTTGCAGGAAGACCTGGCCCGGCGGGATTTTACGATCAACGCTATGGCCCTTCGACTCGCTTCGCTCGCTCAGGGTAAACCCACTTTTGAACTTATAGATTTGTACGGAGGGCAGGCGGACGTGAAAGATAAATTAATCCGGGCGGTGGGTGAGGCAAATGAGCGGTTTGGTGAAGACGCTTTGCGAATGATGCGGGCCATCAGAATCGGAGCGCAATTGGGATTTACGATTGAACAGGCAACTTTACAGGCAATACAGGCAAACGCAGGCAAGACCAAACAAATCGCTGTGGAGCGGGTGAAGGACGAACTGTTTAAATTGCTGTCCAGCGATTATCCGGCGGACGGCTATAAGCTGCTGCGCGGTTCGGGCTTGGGAGAACAAATTTTACCGGAGATGGATTCCACCTTTAAGGTGGAACAGAAAAGCCCGGGCCGGCACCACATTTATGATGTGGGGACGCATAGCGTGGAGTCGCTGCGTTTTTGTGTAAGTTTGGATCCGGTGACCAGGCTGGCGACTTTGATTCACGACGTGGGCAAAGTAAAAACTCAAAGAATATATCCCGACGGAAGAATTACTTTTTATAATCATGAAATGGAATCGGCCAGAATTGCCGAAAATATTGCTACCCGCCTGCGGTTTTCTAACGAAGAAAAAGACAAATTTGTAAAGCTGGTCAGGTGGCATCAATTC
>CAYHNU010000006.1:0-14266 GCA_964358085.1 uncultured Gammaproteobacteria bacterium
GCCTCCACCAACTCCCTCAACTCCTTTTCCGGATCTACTGCTTTTACCACATCCGTCGCCACCAATATTCCGGCAGCCCCCATCTCCAAAGCCATTTTTACGTCATCTGCTGAATGTACCCCCGCCCCAACGAGTACCGAACACTGAACACTGGATACCAATCGTCGGATATCTTCCGGTTTCTCACTGCTCACCGACTTCTCGACATTCCCAATTAACTCCGGCGGTTCAAAAGCCAGCCAATCCGGATCAAAACCCGCAATCTTAATTCCCTCTTCCACGTCCTTACAACACACGCAAATCTTCATCCCTTCTATCGCCAACATTGTCTCCTCAATCGTCTTAAAATCCAGCCGAAAATCAGAGTGGTTCAACAGCGTCCCCGTGTGGCCTTTTGCCCTCGGCTCATATTTCTGCGTCCAACACTCCGCCCCCGTCTCCACGCACTCCGCCAGGTCAGATAGCTGCGGACATGCCACCGCCCCGAATTTTTTGCATACTCGCGCCAAACTTACCGCAGCCTCCCCACTCACATATCTTTTGAAATTTACTACAATCATTCCACTATGAGTTGGCCCTTCATTCCCATTGCCCGATGGCCGGCTATCGAACAATAGTATTCAAATGTTCCTGTTTTGTCAGCTACAAACTCCGTCTCTTCCTCCTCCTCATCTCCCAGCTGTGAAGTCTGCACCTCAAACTCATCTATCGTTAAATCGTGGATTCCCCCGACACTCTTAAACGTTAATCTCACCGTGTCCCCCTTTTCGGCTTTTATCGTCGCCGGACTAAATTTGTAATTGCTTCCCTCCACCGTCACTTCCACTGTTTTACCGGTAGTTTCCGTTTTCGCTTCCGGTGTCCCCGTTGACTCAGCCGATGGAACAGTTACCCTCCCACTCCAACTAACATCATTCTGTAATCCTGGTCTACTTCTCACCCACAACCTCCCACCAATCACCGCTCCTGCCAAAACCACAACCACGATACCCCCTATCAACCACTTCCCACTTGCATTCATAACCCAAATATATCATATTTATATTCATGTTTCCTGCCCTACTGGTTACTGCCGCCTTGGCCCTGGGTATTCCATCTCTTTCTTTCATCTCTCCTACTCCCCATCAAACCATCACCGGCAACAAAGTTACGGTCAAAATAGCTGTTGTCAACTTTGCCCCGGTAGACTACAAAACTCATCCCAAGCTAGTTCCCGGCCAAGGTCATCTCCACCTTTGGCTCGACCAAACCAATCCCTCCAAAACCTCCGCCGTTAAAGTCGTCTCTCCTTCATACACTTTTGAAAATGTTAAGCCGGGAAAGCATACCCTCGTCGCCGAATTAGTAGCCAACGATCATTCTTCCCTCGTCCCCGCCGCTGCTACCACCTCTGTTTCTTTTACCACCACCGCCCCCCCTTCATCCGCCCAATCTTCGCTCCTTTTCCCCATCATCATGGCTTTCCTATTTCTCACTTTAGCTCTTTACTTCATGTCTACAACAAAACCAAAGACCGGTAAACCTCCTCGAAGGTCGCGCTCCAAGACTTCCAAATCCCGTTCTCGCAGGTAACCTCTATCTTATATAGTCGATCCTCTTTTTTTGCCAAAGCCACCTGTTTTGTTTCTCTAGCTCCTGCCCAAGTCAGAATAACCAGGCTAACCGATTCAGTATTAATGTAATTCCTCTCTTGAGTAATCCCCCCGGCCATCTCATCCGCGATCACTGATAAATCCCGGATATCTTTTTCTACTATCACCTTAATCTTAGCCTTTGCCTCTCGATCTTGGGGATACCTGATCCTAAATTTCAATAACCTGTCGGTATACACCCCCTCCAGTTTTTGCGCCGGGGCCACTTCCCTATTCTCTTCCCACCCCTGCCCATAATTCTTGGTCTCCGCAATTCTCCACTGCCGCCAATCCCATATTGCAAAAATCATCCCCAGACTAATCAACAGTCCTAGTAGTATACTCATAGTATGAAGTTCATTTTAACATTCTTGCTGTTGTTTACCCTTGCGACCGTACCGGCTTTAGCGGCCACGGCTTCTCTCTCCCTCACCAAAGACCGCCGCTACGTTTATCTCAATTTCGGAGACCTCAAAAACGTCTCCAAAGTCAATTACACCCTGGTTTATGATTCCGCCACCGGCCAGAAAGGTTTTGAGGGCGGATTTAAACTCAAGCCCAAAATTTCCCGCTCCTCCCGCCGCCAGATCTTAGGCACCTGCTCCTCCGGCCGCTGCGTCTATCACAAAAACGTCAAAAATGTTTCTCTCGACACTACTTTCACCCTCCGCTCCGGCGGCACCACAAACGTCACCAAAACTCTCCCCTAACTTACCTTTCCTACTTCGCCATCACTATCCCGGTTTGGCTGGCATTTAAATGGTTGTGATATCTATATGTGC
This sequence comes from uncultured Gammaproteobacteria bacterium, assembly GCA_964358085.1. GTDB lineage: Bacteria > Patescibacteriota > Microgenomatia > CAZETR01 > Amesbacteraceae > GWC2-45-19. The sequence goes on from CAYHNU010000006.1 coordinate 2,414, forward strand.
CCGGCTGGTCAAACACTAACGACAATGTTTCACCGCTGGCAAAATTCCCCAGATTCAGAGGAGAGTAGACCAAATGAGTAGGATGGTTTGCCGAATCAACGGTAGCACTTGCCCCATTCTTGTTAGTCCAGGTAACTTTTGTTCCCGCCTTTACTATTATGCTTTGCGGTGTAAATCCGGATGAAGTCAAAGTAACACTGTTTGTCTGTGAACTGGCCTGCTTATTCTGACCCAAAAATATTACCCCCGCTCCCACAACCACTAAAACTGCAACTAAACCCAGAATTACCTTGGTGTTCATTGTTTAATGAATAACATATTGCCGGCCAGTAGTGCAACCAGCAGGGGGTCAGGAAAATAAGGAATTAGCGACAACACGGCCACCGCTGTTCCAAAGACCAATTGCCTGATGGGTTTTACCGGCGTAGTCATGGGTTCAGGCAGCATTACGGCCACGAAAAAAAGCAGGGTAGGATCAAGTGGCGAAGCTTTAAACAAAACGATGACAAATAAAAACGCCCCTTGGATAAAATAGCGGCGCATGCGTAGCGCCGAGATTAAAAAGGGAGTCAGCAAGACGATAAAGGCCAACGGATAACTGGTTAATTGCTGCCAAGACACCCCCCACCAGGAAGCGTTTTGCCCAAGAATAATTCCAGCCAAAAGCAGACCAAACGCCGCCGGATTAAAAATATGTCTGTCTCCGGCGCGCAGGAAATTTTTGGACCACATGGCCAGCACTCCAGGCAAAAGAATCTGATACCAAGGTGAATAGGGCGAAGTAAGCAGGGCAATAATAATTCCGGACACGATAGCCGCACCGGGAAAAAAGAAGGGTTTGCCCCGTAATCTGGCGAACAGCAAATCTGTCCCCACAGTGGCCGCCAGAGATAAAAATAATAACAGTAATAATTTTGTCCCGCCAACGTGGAGCCAACTGGTCAGCCAGATGGCCGAGATGGCCATCACCATTTGCATCTTTGGAGTTTTAAAAATCGTCACTATTCTTAAAAACCCAACTTTTGTTTAACCAGAATAACGGTTATTCTGTCCGGCACTATTTCTCTATTTATCACCAACAATTTACTCACATTACTCTTATCTATACCGTAAGCAATTTTTACTCTTTCTGATTCCAACGGCAATACATATTCATAAATACGCTTGAAGGCCGCGTCTAAATTGGCCACAATCTTCTGCGCCCCCACCACCCAAATCACCTTGCCGGCTCCATAAGCATAAGCGGGCAACTGACTGCCCGAATTTGAAGCAATCACGACCTGGCCATCTTCGGTAACGGCCTGCACACTTCCAATCGTCCAGTCCGGAGCAGATCCCGCCTTGCGCATCTCCCGGCCTTGTGTGGCTCGGTCCATCGCCATCAGTTGTTTTTTTACTGTATCTAATTCAGATAATCCCACTGTATCCAAAGTCACCGAACTCATAACCATTACTTCAGCTCCTGCCGGAACCATCTCCAGCACCTTCTTTTTCGCCTCTTCCCCGCTTTCTACCACAAACGCTTCAATTCCGTTCTTCTTCAAAGCTTCAGCCGTCTTTTCCATCAGATTATCTTAAAACAGAATATATTTCTTAAGAATATACAAATTAATCACTTTAGTGGCAGAGGCATTAGCCGAGTCGGTAACGGTAATGTTTACAGGGAAATTTCCGGAACTCTTGGGGGTACCAGAAATTGTGCAGGTTAAATTGCGAACAGAAGTTACAAATTGAGTGCAGCCGGAAACAGTAAGTGAAGGAGGAAGACCGGAGACGCTAGCTGTAAGAAAATCATTAAGATTAGGATCTGTGGCTGTAATAGAAGAATAGTATGACCTTCCAACAAATCCGGCGGGAAAAACCGAGGAGACGATTGTGGGCGAAATGTTGGGAATAGGAGTAGGAGTTGGAGTGGGTGTCGGCGACGGCCGGAATTTAGAAATAGACAGAGAAAGGTTCGCTCCAGCAGTAGCTTTGCCGTCAGTAAGAGAGACCCCGATCGGAATAGAGGGAGAAGCTTTGGTGGGAGTACCATAAATACCACAAGAAATCCGGCCAGGCGTTACAGCACATGGACCAGCGGACAAACCATAGCCAGTAGGAATTGCAAGTTTCATAGAAAGCACGTCATTCAAATCTCGGTCAGTCCCGTCAACGCTGGAGCTGTAAGATTGACCCACAGTGGCCGCAGGGAGATTGGGGGTAATAATAGTGGGTGGGTTATTGGGAATGGGAGTAGGAGTCGGTGTCGGAATAATGGCCACAACTTCAAACGTTTTCATCTGGATATTATTATTTTCGTTTGCTTCAACAACATTGTCATTAATATCAGCCGTCGCAGTAATGGTGACAGGTCCAGCAACCGAAGGATTAAAATAGTCGTAATATCTTTCAGATTTCCCCGGAGGTAAAATGTCACCCGGCACCAGATCGTTCATGGGAATGGATGCGGTCGACCCAGAATACGGAACAAAACGAGTACAAAAATCTACTGCCTGTGGTTGAACTGGGTCTACTAACGTTTTTAAATATGACAAATTCGCACTAGAAGTGCCAATATTTTTTACATACACGGTGTATTTATAGGCCGGACAAGGTCCAGAGTAATCTTTATCGAGGGTAAGGCTTTCAATAACTAGATCTGATTTGCCTGTAGAGACAGGAGTAGGGGTGGGATTGGTGTAAGAGGGGCAGGGAACCCCAACGCAAACATCCACATATTTAATGGCAGAGCTTTCAGAAGTAATAGCCGAAACCCACAGAGAACCTGATCCTGTGGAATTGGGCGTAAAAGTAGCCAGGTTGTTAGATGGTTTGAAAGTAGGGGAAATCGCAAAGTTAGAACTAATCCCCCAAGTATAGGAAACACCAGTTGTAATCGGCCGGCCAACTTCGTCTACAGCAGTAGCCGATAAATAAACCGGCTTGCCGATTTGTGGAGAGGCGGACTGGTCAATAGCCCCGGGGCTAACTTGGACAGAGATTGCATTAGAAGCTTTAGGGGTCAGCTGCCGTATACCCACCAAAATGACAGCGGGTACCAACAACAACGCCAAAACCGCCACAGGTATTATTTTTTTTGATTGGCGCCACCAAGGCAAAAGAACAGAAGCCGATTCAAAGTCAGACACTAACTCCAGTCTATACCGGACACACGTTCCGTGTCAACGCCCCGATTTGAATCACGAGATAATCCTGTTTTTCATCATCTCTCCTTCGCGGTTAATTTTCTTTCATATATCACAACATCACCGCACTCCCGTTGTGCTGTCTGGGAGCGCCCTGGGTATGCGAGCAACTTATCTCCTCGCCTGATGACGGCAGCGTCGTTCCCGGGAAATCTCGGCCAATTTTTTATTGTAAAATTCAATCCGTCGGTAGAAACTGCTTCATACGTTCCACTCCACGCTAATCGCTTCCAGGCCATTAAATCTTCCCACGGCGAAAAACCGGCAAAGAAAAACATATGATACCCGTCTTTCAGTTTCACCACCGAGGGGTTGCTCGACCGCTGCATCAACGTGAGCGGCGCCTGTCCTACGTCAAGGCGCACTCCGGGATCCAAACGAAAGCGCAATCCGTCTTCGGAAAAAATGCTCCTTCCTCTCGTCAGCGGCCAGGCTTTATCTCCGTATTTCTTGGGATCCGCGCGCATCGCCCCTTCATCAAAATATACCCGATAGCCATTATCCATCTTGGCCACGCTCAAGTGGGCAAAATCTTTAATATCCTCCACCTTTCCTTCGCCGGGCACCGGATAATACTCACGGAACTTGTTCATTTCATCCGGCCGCGGCGCAGCTGCCACCAACTCAAACCGATACCCCGGTTCTTCCGTAAACTTCAGACCATCGGCCGAAATTGCGCTCATCATGCCTTTCACTGCCTTTCCGCCGCTCTCTCCAGATCTGATAAAGTACAGTCTGATCTTTCCGTCCGGAAGCCGTACTGCCGTGGGCATACTGGCCATTTTTAAGACCAATCCCTCCCACTTCCACATTTTACCGTCACACGACGAGCGGGCATACGTATTGTTTTCTGAAGGGTGGCTTCCCTTCGTTTGTCCGTGCGTATACATCACCAAACAACCGTTAGTAAGCTCCACAATTTCCGGATTTCCGGCCGAACAATCTCCCGACTCTACGGCCATGCCTTTGTAGTTCCATGCCGGATCAAACAAAACATACCGAAACAGCCCCCGAAAGACGGCCAAACCAACCAAACCTACGAGCACTATCGCTCCCACTCCCAGCCACTTCCAATCATTTTTTCCCATCTACCCCATCATACCTCATTGGATTATTTTAAAACAGAATAGTGTTTTTATCTAAAAATCGCTTCAAGGTCACCAAGTCCTTCTTGTCCAGGTCGTAGAAATATGAAGTTATGCCCACAGATTGAGCGCTCCTTACTGCTTCCGGGTTGTGTTCAAAATACACCACGTCCTCTGGCTGCAAATTAAGGTGTTTTAACAGCAGCTCGAAGTACTTCGGATCGGTCTTCTCTGGATTATGCTTCAAGGTAAAAACTTCATACGGCATTTTGTCCAAGCCAAATTTTTTAAATTGTTCGTCATTAGCCCCTGTCAGAATGATTTTCCTGTTTGGATACGTCTCTAACAATTCAAACATGGGCTGGTAAATCCCCTCCCCCTCAATCACAAACGTGTCCACCGCGTCCACCAAAATCGTTTTCATTATTTTTTATTAAGTATTGCCAGTGTAGCAGCAACGGAAAGATTGTCAATATTGTCCAATGGCTTATTTTGCATAGATAAGTGGTTAAATCTATGCAGATATATACAATAGGGCTTCTCCCTACTGTGAAATCGCGTACTCCAAACACCAGACGAAGTTCGGAACTTTTATGTCAATTTGAAGTAACTCAAAAGGTTTTTGTGAACTACCCCGTTTGAAATTATTCCGCCTTTGATATCTCCATCGTATCTCTGATCCTTACCAAATAAATCCGTCACAATTCCACCAGCCTCTTCCACAATGACCTTAGCGGCAGCCAAATCAACACTCTTTCCTTTTGTGCCGGCAAATACACATCCCTCATACTGTCCGGCTGCCACCTTCATGGCAGCTTGAGTCACCGAACAAATTGTCAAAACATATGCGCTCGTTTCCATAGTAAGAGTGTGAGAAGGAAGATAAAGTTCATACTCGGCTTCCGGCCACCATTCTAAATCCACAATTGCTTGATAGTTAAGCGGCTTCTTGCTTACATTAATCGGTACGTCATTTAGAAAAGCCCCTGACCCCTTATTGGCAGAGTAAAGTCTTTTCGTAAACGGATCATACACAACCCCCACTAACGGTTTTCCGTCTTCAACGTATGCCAGAGAGAAAACTGCTATAGGTACCCCTTTCGCAAACTGAGTTGTGCCATCAATTGGATCGCATGACCAGAGTTGTTTTGACTTATTACTCGAGCTTGCTTCTTCTCCAAAAACAGCATGGTCAGGAAATCTCTTGGCTACTTCAGTTATCACCATCTGGTTAATCTCCTCATCTGCTTTCGTTACCAAAGTCTTGTCAGCTTTCTCTCTCCCCTCTTCCCCCAAGTCGAAATAATGAATCATTATGTCCCCCGCTCGCAAAGCAATATCCTTAGCAAATTTTAAATATTCTTCCATCATGTTATTTTATTAATCTGGTGTAAACAACAAAATCTTTATGAAAGTAAAAATCAGTAAGATTAGCCATGACTGAAAATCCTAACTTTTCATAGAAGGCTCTATTTGACCAACCCACTCCAGTACAAAGCCAGAATCTGTGAGCCCCAAGTTTTTTACCAAATTCCTCAGCTTTATTAATAAGCATGGTACCTATGCCTTTACCTCGTGCATCATCTGTCACCATCAGTGCAGCTATATAGATGAGTAAAAGCTTGCCATTCTTCGTGAAGAGTTTCTTTACTTGTAGCTTTAGATATTTTCATCATTTGGATTATTATATCTTTATTGGCTTCAAACTTGCTATATTAAATACCAACTGGTTATAACACTGAGCTTGCCGAAGTGCTCCGCAGGTAGGATTCATTCTCCCCTCTTCCCTGTCAATTCTTCTAAATAGTTATCCCGGTTGATTGTTTTCCAGCTCGCATCTTTATAACTCATCCATGCCCGGGGCGCCCTTTTGTCTTTCCCGCTCCATTTTATTTCCCATCCCTGCAATTTCCCGCCCTTATCCTCAACTAGATCCACCTCTTGCTTGTCATAAGTCCGCCAAAAATAATAATTGGTCCTGAAACCTAAACCCAGCTGCTGTTTATACTTCTCAGAAATCACAAAATTCTCCCACAGCCTTCCCACATCGTCACGAATTTGTAATGGATTAAAGTTGTTTATTACAGCATTTCTGATCCCCAAATCCAAAAAATAGATCTTTCGGAGTTTTCCAATCGCTTTTCTCAAATTCCCAGAATACGGGGACAACCGGAAAATAATAAACGCTTTTTCTAAAAGTTCCACATAATCCGCAACTGTTTTTTTACTTACGCCCACCATACTTGCCAATTCATTATAAGACACCTCACTTCCCACCTGTAACGCCAACGCCTGCAACAGCTTTAACACTGTTTCAGAATTTTTTATATTATTGAATTTTAAAATATCTTTATATAAATAATTTGAGGCCAGATATTTAATTCTCTGGGCTTTTTGCTCATCAGACTCCAACGTATAAACATCAGGATATAAACCATACACCAGAATTGTGTCCAATTTTCTTTGCGCCTCAAGAGACTCATCACTATTGAACAGTTCGTCCAACCGCAAAGGGAAAAGCCAAAACTCAAAACTTCTTCCTGTCAACGGCTCATTTATCTCGTTGGCCAAATCAAAAGACGAAGAACCGGTAGCAATAATCTGCGTGCCAGGAAAGTTATCAATCATCAACTTCAATTTCAACCCTATGTTTTTCACCCGTTGTGCCTCGTCAATAATCACCAATTTTTGGCTCCCAATTATCTGCCTCAGAGCTTCCGAGGTTTCAGCATTTTGCAGTCTGCTTAACACATCCAGCTCATCACAATTCAAGTAACCGTATGCCTCCGCGATTTCTCCAGCGATTTTTCGTACCAGAGTCGTCTTGCCCACCTGCCTGGCCCCATATACTACGACCACCTTGCCTTGGAACAGGTTAGCCTTAATTACGTCTTCCAGCTTCCTTTTTATATACATAAATCCCAATTTATACCAAATCGGGATACTTGTCAAGCCCAATCTAATATAAAGAGGTCAATTCAAATGTGCTCCCTGTTCCTAGTCTCGCTCTGACCACTGCTTTGTCCCGTATTACTTGGCCTTCCGTAGCTTTAGCGAAGGAGGGATTACCGAACTTTTGGCTGGGTATCGACCATAGATTACCCTGATGTAGTTCTTCAGCAAACTAGGCAACTTCTCTCTATTTTATTTCTTTGAAGAGTACTTGAAATTCACATCACGTTGCTCGGCAGGAAGCTGATAACCGTCAATTTCAAAGGGGTACGCAAGCACGCCGCTGGGGAATATTGCATCAGGACTATAACTTTGCCAATAGAAGAACGAGCCGGGTTGAACAAGATGAAGATTTTTGTTTCCATTTTTAATGTTTGGATTTATTGAAGTATCGGGTACGTCGAAGTAGAAGTCAGCAAAAGAGTGAGTACCAACACCAGCCGGAACAGTGCCAGCGAATCCAATAAGTTCCCCACGTTTTACCTTGTATCCGATTAGAGCACCGTATGAAGCTGCATTGCTCGTGGGTGAAACCGTATAGTTCCCATCCCAAAATAATTGGTATCCCTGGGCTGGCGGCGCCATAAGGTCGTTGCTTGTCCTTTGAGTGTGTCCGGTCAATAGGGGTGAGGTTAATAAATGATATACGGTCAAATACACTCCTGGCCAATCAGGGCTTGCAGACTCGAAGAATAATTTTACATCATCGGAATGGGCAGATGTTTTTCCCGACACAATCTGAGTACTGGTATCTCGAAAGCCAACGAGCACCATATCGAACGGTGCGAGTACCGGCGAACCGCCTTTATAGGCTTCAAAGCTCATGCCAGGCTTATGCTGGTAGGATTTCCAGCCTGGATGACCACCAACCTTTGGGCCCAGTGTAATTATGTCAGGGTCAGCTCCTGTGCCGTAAAGCTCCGTATGGGTATTAATGCCTTCCATACTGGGTGGCGGTGAAGTGATGGCGGATGCACTCGTTTTGGGCACACCTCGAATAGGTGTCGTCGTAGGGGTGGGAGTCGGTGTTGGGATTGTAGTTAAGTTTTTTGTTAAGATATACCCGTAAATACTAATCAGTGAAATAGCTACCACAAAGATTGAAATAAAAATTATTAGTTTTGATTTTGAAGGAGGATCAGTTGGAGGGATAATGGGCGGTTGCTGTTGAGTAATTGGTTGGGATAATGAATTAGGTTGAGCTTGTTGATTTGGGTCCATAAAATCAGTTTCTCAAGTTACCAGTTTTAAGTCAAAATGTGAAGCTAAAAATATCTGCCCGAGAATCGTAACACTAATATAACCAATGAGTTAGCTTGTATTATCGATGTTTTCTCAGATTTTAAGTTTGTCGCACAGGTCAAGGAAGAGATCGAGAAAGTTGGTTTATTAGAATGAACTAGGAACAGGATAGCTAGGGCAAACCTGATTATGTTTAACAAGTGTGCTAGAAATATTTCTTGCTTGTGGAAATTGCATCGCTAAACGGAATAGTAGCGGAGCAACGATATTCGAGGATTTTACTTCACTCACACATGAATTTAATGACAAGATTACTCGTTGACCATCTTGGCAAAATATATCTTTTGTAACTTGAGGAACAATTGGTAATTCTTTTATTTGGCCAGAAGCAACAGCAAAGCAATTAGTAAATTTAGTAGTTGTTGGAAAAACAATAAATACAGCTAAAGCAAACAGAGCTAGCACGAAGATTATTTCAATACTCTTAAGCATATTTAAATTATGCACAGCCAACCCTCAAAGGTCAACTACTATTCCTTCTCTCCCTTTACCTATAAATCTCAGTCCATTGGGTATATTAAGTCACAACTGGCTCCGCAGGTAGGATTCCCTTCGGTAAACTCAGGGTAAACTATATAGGTTCTCATCCTCCGAGAACTTCGACCAGTTTACTTCGAGCTAGCCGAGAAGCTCAGTACATCGATTTATACCAAACTTTCCGTCAATTAACAACTTTTTCTTTGCGACAGACCAACCTTTGAGCTGTCGTTCCCTCCTCGCGGCTTCAAATTTGTTTGGATATTTCTCACAATAAACAATCCTTACATCAGAAAACTTTTTGGTAAAGAATGACTGCTTATTTCTGTGTTCCAGCAACCTAGATTTCAAATCTGGAGTTATTCCCACGTAAAAAGTTTTCTGATCGCAAAAAAGTAAATATACAAACCAGTTTGGCATATAGTGCTTGCACTGAGCTTGCCGAAGTGCTCCGCAGGTAGGATTCGAACCTACAACCTTCTTCTTAACAGGAAGCCGCGCTACCGTTGCGCCACTGCGGATCGTGCTCACAATTTTAACCTATCCCGCAGAAACTTTCTTCCCTGGAAGCTCTTCAGCTGTTTCTCCTTAATAATAGCCTCAACCCTATCTCGTACCTCTTCACTATAAACGAGTTTCCATGATCCAAGAAACCTCGCCGTAAAATGTCTTCCCCGCTTTAGGTTATGTTCCCTTAACCTTCTCTCCAAATCACTTGTCTGGCCAACGTAAAGCTTGTCTACACTTAAACTGTATATCGCATATACGAAAAAACCCATCAATCTTATCTTAACAGGGAGCCGTCCGCCAGCTGGCGGACCACTGCGGATTGTGCTCACAATTTTACCTCATATCGAGAAACATTTCCCCTCTTAGATTAAGAGGGGTGGTCCGGTGTTACACCGGACCGGGGTGATACACAAGCAAAAGAGTGAATAAAATATTCTTAAAATATGTTATTCTCTTCCTATGGCCCAAGATGAAAAGTGTCCCAAATGCGGAGCCCCGCTGGGTGAAGTCATTGAAACCCAATCAGGCAAGAAGTTGCAAAGATGTAGTACCGCTGGTCCTTGGGATCCTAAATCCAAGCCAACCGGCTGCGATTACGTCAAATGGCTGGCAGTAGAGCCCGTCACCTTGGACGAAAAGTGTCCCAAGTGCGGAAACCCCCTGGTCTTACAAGTCACCCGCTTTGGCAAAAAACTCAAAAAATGCAGCAAGGGCGGCTGGGACAAAACCACCAAAACCGCCACCGGTTGCGATTACGTCGAGTGGATTGGCAGCTCCAGTGAGCCCTTGGACGAAAAGTGTCCCAAGTGCGGAGAGCCATTAGTTCTGTTCACTACAAGCGCCAGCAAGAAAATGAAGAAATGTTCCACTTCCGGTTGGGACAAAGAAACCAAAAAAGCCACCGGTTGTGATTATATTCAGTGGCTAAATAGTAATTACAAACACGAATCTGGTGGTGAAGAATTTCTTCCCCCGGAAAACTAACTCCACGCTTCTCAATCTCTTGTTCGGCCCTTCTTCAATCTTGTTTTTATCATCTCGGCGCAATCCTTAAATCTGAAAGTGTTTCCTGATTTCCCCGATTACGTATTCAGGTTTTTTATAAAGAACCGTGTGTCCGCCACTTACAGTAACAAAAGTTACTTTGTTGTCTTTCTTCTTTAGAGACTCTATCACCTTTTTAGCATCATCGACAGGAATGGACCCGTGAAAGTTAAATTCTTTACCATCTTTATCTCCCCACACTACTAAAATCGGGAAATCTGCATATTTCTTGTCGATTACTGCGATTCCCGATTGACGAGACCGTCCAATAATTTCAGCATAATTTTGCACCATCTCAATACGTCTCGGGATTGAATTTACAAGACGAGTCCAGGATAAATGTTCGTTGGGAGTAGCGGCAAAGGCTTGTTTCAAGGCGAACATCTTTAAGGGATTGGGGAAGTATGGGAGAAGCTTTACTAACTTTGGTCCAACGAGAAACCAAAAATTAATCCACGGATTCCATTTTTCTACGCCCAGAATAGAATCAACTAACACCAACTGCTTTGTATTTTGCGGATATGTATAAGAAAAAGCGCTAGCCACTGCTCCTCCGAAAGATTGCCCAACAACGATAACTTTTTTGCCCAGCATTTTCTCTCTCTTAAGAATCTTAAATCCGACTTTAGCATTTTGCTCAAAGATATTGGTGTAACTCGATAGTGGGTCAGAAGACGCTAGTCCTGGATGTTGAGGCGCGATTACGAAGAAGTATTTGGAAAACTCTTGAACTACACCGCTCTCCAAAAGTTTTATGCCGGGCCAACCGTGGAAAAAAATTAGCGGCGGGCTCTTTGGATTACCGGCTGTCCAATAGGAAATTCTGGAATCATCAACGAATACCTGACTACTTTTTGGCTCCACCTCCTGATGATACCAAACAAAAAGAGCCTCGTTAAGTTTGTGATGTTTCCCTCTTGACATACTTAGCTAAGTTAGCTAACATACGGGTATGCAAATATTTAACACCCATCAGGCCAAAAGCCAGCTTTCTCAATTAATAACTATGGCCCTGGCTGGCGAGGACATCATCATTGCCCGCGCAGGCAAACCCACCGTCAAACTTGTCCCACACAAAGCCTCAAAACAGCCTCGAATCCCTGGGAAATTTAAGGGAAAAATTTGGGTTGCAGATGATTTTGATGCCGAATCGGCCGAGATCAACGAGATGTTCTACGGCGGGGCTATTGAACCATGAAATATATTTTAGATACCCATCTCTTCATTTGGTGGTCAGAAAACAATCCCCGGCTAAACAAGGAAACAAAAGCTCTTATTTCTGATCCCAAAAACGA
>CAYHNU010000006.1:14276-20803 GCA_964358085.1 uncultured Gammaproteobacteria bacterium
GATATCTATGTGAGCATTGCCAGCGCCTGGGAAATGGGCATCAAGTTGTCGCTCAAAAAACTTCGTTTAAAAACCCCATTATCAAAATTGTTTAGCCAATCAAGAATTGATATCCTCCCCATAAAAATGGAACATATCACGTCTCTCCAAGGACTTCCCCTCATTCATAAGGATCCCTTCGACCGTATGCTGATCGCCCAAGCCAAATCCGAAAAACTCACGCTTCTCACCAACGACCCTCAAGTAAAACAGTATCAGTCCAAATAATCTCGCCGCATCCATTCCTTCACCATTTCTTTGATCTTCAGGTATTCATCCTTTTCCAGCTGGATATTGGCCACACAGTATTTTTTCGACCTCAAATGCGAGCAAAACAAACATTCGCTTACGTCATAGCAATCGTGCACAAACGCCGACCGGGAAACTTTATTCGACCAGGACACTTCCCAACACTTAGAGCAATAAATTGACTCCCTCACTCCTGCTCCAACCAAACATGCCGTATCATCACGACACCCCACCAGATATTGGCAATCAAACAATTTCCGCGATCCCACAATGTTTTTGCTGTCAAATATCGAGCTACTGGCATAAATCCCGCGGCTATTATAAACCCCATCCGACTCCTCAACTTCTGTCGAATTTATCTGCCGGCTGGCGACGACATAATTTATTTCCGTCCATTTTTTTAAGACTTCCTGTATTGATTCCAATTTTATGTAAGACCGCATCCAGCCATCTTTTTTATACCCTTCGGCCACCTCTTCTTGATTTATAAATTTCTCCCCTTCTTGCTCATCCGCCACCCACACCGTTCCCCGCTTTTGCGGGCAGTACCATTTTCCTTTCCAAGATATTGGAGCATCCCCTCCCCACGTCTCTTGCCATACATATTCCCAGATGTCTGCCTTTTTCATACATCCACCGTTCTTCCCACAAAACTCGGATAAAATTTGCCATCTTTAAACAACCTCGCCACACACTGCCGCGGATCCAATCTGGCCAACACTTCCCGCTTCAGCTCTTCTCCACCGACTCCTTTTCTTTTAGCTTCCGACAATATCCCTTCTCCAAAAATCATCTCCATATTCTTTCCTAAGATTTTTCCGTCCTCATCGGACACTTTAAATACGAAATAGTTATAGATGTTAGCTAAAATTGCCGCTAACAACCCTTCGGACATCTGATCCAAATACTGTCCGGATAAATACACGGCTAGCCCAAACTTTCTCGCTTGAGCCAAAATTCCTGCCAGCCCTTCGTTCTCCACTGTCGCCACCTCATCCACCACCAGCACCAATTTCTTCCCCACTCCTCCTGCCATGGCCAATAAAAATACCTGCTGGATTACCAGCCCCGCAATCATCCGCGTCGCTCTATCCCCCAAAGCCACCCTGTTCAGCGATAAATTTATAATCGCTTTTTCCGAGAGCAGCTGCCGCAAGTCCCACATTTCCCCTTTGTTGGAAAACACCGGGGTAAACACCAGCTCATCCACCAGTGCCAAAATCGGCATCACTGCCGTTTCATAAAACTTCGTTTCCAGTTCCCCAAATTCAGTCTCAAAGAAATGCCGCAGCCGGTCATCGTCCCCTGTTTTAGCCAGTACCCCTCCCCGAAATTCCATTTCGCTCAAAAAGCGCCGCAGATTTGGTAATGTCATCGCCTTCGCCGTCAGCAAGCTATACACCGCGTATTTCAGCACCCTCTCCAGCTTGGGCGTATATTGTTCTCCAATCAAGGTCTTAAACAGCAGTACTGTCATCTCTGTAGTCATAAAAGGGTCACTTCCTCCGGGAAACAAGGCGCACCCACTCTTTACAAAATCCAGTGTCACCTGTCTTTCTCCCCCGTTTAGGCTCATGGCCGCGTGCGGATCCACCACAATCACTCCGTACCCCCGGCCCGCCAGCAGCCGCACCAATAGCTCTAATAATTTAGTCTTGCCTACTCCCGTCTGACCTACGATCAGTGTATGTTTCTCCGCATCAAACCCATCCAGTTTTAAATATTTTTTCCCCACCGTCAGCATTCCCCCGCTTTTCCCTCCCAGCTTGTCCAGCAGTTCTTCCGCCTCTGCCAACTCCGGCCGAACCGGGACTGCCTTCTTCTCCCATTCGTTTCCCTCTCCAAACCCCATTCCCCACTGCCACAGCGGGTTAACCAGCGTCAGATATGTGGCCACATACTCCCGCCCCCTTTCATCTTTCATGTACACCTTCACCCGCCAAATTCTCCCGCAAATCGCTCTTACTTTAGTAATCGTCCTCCCCTTATTTTGTTCCTCCCGCTTTTTTGCTTCAGTCAGCGTCAACCTCGCCGGAATCCAATACCAGACTGTTCTGGCCGCTACTTCCTCCTCAACCTCGTTCTCCCTCGATTCCAGAATAAACGGGCCTTCCTCTCTTACAGATATGGCCTCTTCCGTTTTTATCCAAAATTCCACTCTCCGCCCCTTAAATACCACTTCAAACTCAAGTTTTTTCCCCGAATTTGCCAGCCGCCGTGTCAGCCCCTGCCAATCTTTGGCCTCGACCCGATTTCCCCTGATAAATACCTCAAAAGTGTGCATCGGGCCGAATTATATATCCCCATATTTATATATTTATTATAAAGGGGATTACGGCTGTACCAAGCTCAAACCGTTCTCTTGACAAGTTCCTCAATCCAGATAGTCTTGTAATTTCTTCCTCCGCGATGGGTGCTTGAGTTTTCTCAAAGCCTTGGCCTCAATCTGGCGAATACGTTCCCTAGTAACGCCAAATTCCCGCCCCACCTCTTCTAAAGTCATGGGGTTTTTCCCCTCCAACCCAAACCGCATTTTCAAAACTCTGGATTCCCTATCGGTAAGTGTAGACAATACCTCTTCCAAATTTTCCTTCAGCAGTTCCCGTGAAGCCGCTTCAATCGGGCTGGGTTGAGACTTGTCCGCGATGAAATCGCCCAGCATTGAATCATCTTCATCCCCCACCGGCGTTTCCAGACTGGTAGTTTCCTGGGCTATTTTTAATATTTCCCGTACCCGGTTTGGCGTCATTCCCTCCGTCATAGTTGTCGCAATTTCTTCTGCCGTCGGTTCCCGTCCCAATTCCTGCATCAACCGTCTCTGCGTCCGCACCAGCTTGTTAATTGTTTCTACCATATGCACCGGAATGCGGATCGTCCTGGCCTGGTCGGCAATAGCCCGGGTAATTGCCTGCCGGATCCACCAGGTGGCGTATGTTGAAAACTTGTATCCCTTTCTCCAATCGTACTTTTCTACCGCCCTAATTAGTCCCTGGTTTCCCTCCTGGATCAGGTCGAGTAAAGATAGCCCCCGCATTACGTATTTCTTGGCTATAGATACAACCAATCTCAAGTTGGATTCCGTCAATTTCCGCTTAGACTTTCGATCACCTTTCTCAATTTTTTGTGCCAGATCTACCTCCTCCGCCGACTTTAAAAGCGGAATCCGCCCGATCTCCCGCAAATACATTCTTACCGGATCGGTGGTAATCCCCCCCTCCGTCTTAGTCAACGACTCAATTTCGCGCTCCAGCTCCACCACCGCTTTCTCGTCTGATTTAATCTCTTCTTCCGTCACCGTCTCAAACACATCCACCTTGCTCTCTAATAGTTTTTGGTACAGTGCGTCCAACTCCCCCACTCTGTTCTCAGCGTTAATAAAAACCTTCAGAATATCGTCCAATGTCAAAAACCCCTGGTGTTTCCCTAAATCAATTAAGTTTTTTACTTCTGGCGCTTGTTTCACCATACAAAAAAAGGCCGTGTCAAGTGCGGTAAGCCGAAGTATAACCTGCTATTTGTTCTTAGTCAACTCTCCCAGTCTTTTAGTCAGCTCTCTCACTTCGGCAATCTTGAACCTTGAATCTTGAATCTTCTCTCTTATATCTAATTCCTCCAGCTCCCGCAAGGCGGTTTCCCATTCCTTTTCTTCAAATTCACCCTCCTTAAGTATTAGTGTTTGCGTCCTCTCTCTTAGCTCCTCCGGCAATTTCCTGGGATCGCCGTTCTTGGCCAGCTCCTCCGCCACTCTCGCCCAAAAATCCGTCTTCATCTCCGGCAGTTCGCTCGTCTTGCCGCCTTTGAGCCCCAGCTCAACCACGTATTCCTCCAAAATTTCCCTTCTTGGCACTCTCATTGCTTCTGGGGATTTATTAGACATTGGATATTGGACATTGGATATTTTCGCCATTTGCTGGCGAATATCTTCCTCTCCCACTCCCAGCGTCTTGGCCAGCAACTTAATGTAGTGAGCCTTAACTATTTCGTCAGAAATACTGGCCCAAATCGGCAGCAATTCCTGCCCAATCTTTTTCTTTCCTGCTACATCCAATCCATATCTCTCCACTGCGGATTGTAAGTAAAAATCATAAACCGGAATTGCCTCCGCCACCGCCCTTTTCCATCCCTCCTGGTCTGCTATGGCAAATTCCCCCGGGTCCTTGAACTTTGAATCTTGAACCTTGAACCTTACTACCTTGACCATCAAGCCATTTTTGTCAGCTATTTCAATTCCCCTTCTGGCTGCTGCATCGCCGGCAACGTCTGCATCCAACGCCAAAACAATTGTGTCACACAATCTACGCAGCAACTCCACCTGTTTTTCTGTTAAAGCCGACCCCTTAACAGCTACTACATTTTTTACTCCCGCCTGCCAGCTGGCAATGGCATCAATCTCCCCTTCCACCACCACCGCCCACCCGGCGTTTTTAATTTCACTTCTGGTTATATCCAGCCCATACAACAGTTCACTTTTGTGGTAAATCTCCGTCTCCGGCGTATTTACATATTTTCCTCCGGCCTTTTCATCAGCTCCAGGCATTACCCGACCCGCAAATCCCACTATCTGGCCCCGAGCATTGCCGAGGGGAAACATAATCCTGTTTCTAAACCGGTCATAATTCTTTACCGCCAGCCCAGCTCTGGTTAGATCATCCAAGGTGTATTTCTTTTTCCCTATCAAAAACTTGAGCAGGAAATCCCAGTTGTTCGGCGCAAAGCCCAGATTAAACTTCTTAATCACTTCATCACTTAGTCCTCTTTGTTTTAAATATTCCAGTGCCTCCTTGCCAATTTTTTGTGTCAGTAACCAATGATATACCTGCCCCGTTAGCGCATTTATCCCCACCAGTCTTTCCTTCAGTTGTTCCCCCTGGGTGGGTTTATAACTGATTAGTTTTATTCCCGTCCGGTCAGCCAAATGCTGCAAAGCTTCCCCAAATTCCATCCCCTCAATTTTTTGCAGAAAAGTATAACAATCGCCTCCAAGGCCACACCCAAAACATTTAAAAATCTGCAATTCCGGGTTAACCATGAAAGAGGGTGTCTTTTCCCCATGAAACGGACACAAGCCCTTGAAATTCCTCCCCGCCCGCTTCAGCGGCACATATTCGGCCACCAGCTCCACAATATCAACTTTGCCTTTTATTTCTTCGACTTGGTCCATTTGCCCTGATGTTACCACACCTAAACCTATCCCTTTGTTTCTGCCTCTCCCCCTTCCCCCCACCCCCAATACTGTTCAATGTCCTTACACAATTGTCCCATCTTTATTTTTTCTATTGGATCACCCCCAACCCAATCCAAATACCCCCGCATATACTCCACCCTCCTCCTGTCGTAAGTTTCTTCCAAAATAGGGATTCTCTTTCTATCGTGATTTTCTTGATATATCCTTAACGATCTGCCCATACCCTCTCTAAGTAGTTGCAAGTCAGGTGGTAAATTTAGCGTACCCATTGTCTCTTTATCTCTCGGTTTAGATCAATTAGATTAATTAGGTCAATTAGAAATTTTAAATTCTTTATCGCGGTCAATTGTATCAGATACCACCACTTTTCCATTCACCACTAATTTATACGGAAAACTCTCTATCCCCGGCTGGCGTCTGACCAATATCTGATAGCCTTCATCTCTTAGTATCTTAATCTCTTCATAACTTAGCTCTGCTACAGCAGAGCCTCCCGCGGGAACCGTTACCCAAAACCCTACAATCTTAAATCGCCCTCTTGTCTCAATATCATATTTTTCTGCATCCTTAATCTGCGCCGCCGCCGGCAGCACCACCCGTACATAATTTATATAATTACCCCCCCAAAAAACCGGAGGCTTGGGATTCTCAAACTGGCCCGAGTTCTTCCATTGGATTGTCACCTTCTCCCGAATCATGTGCTCATCGAGTTGTAAATCTTGTGTAATCATGCGCTCGACACAACAATTAGCCTTATTTGCCCCCAGATTCGATTCCACAATATACAGGTAGTCCCCTCCATAATTTCCCAATCCCCCTCCCCATCCTTTTTCTAAAATCTCTTTCTCCACGTCCTTATCCCGCATCCACACAAGTATCTGCCCTTTCTGCAACTGGTCGTAAACTAGTCTTAGTATCTTAATCTCTTCAGTTAACTTCGCTCCCTTGGTCCTCTCCCACAGCGCCGCTCCCACCGCTCCCAAAAAATCCCGCTTCTCTTTATTCACCTCCGAATATGTCTGGGCCAAATTTGCCAAATTCTGCGCCGTCACCC
>CAYHNU010000007.1:0-20563 GCA_964358085.1 uncultured Gammaproteobacteria bacterium
TCTAGGATTGCCTCGGTATTGACCTTCGACAAGCTCAGGTTGTCCACCGATACAGCCAAATTTGCTACTCCAAATTACTGCTGAGAGGGCCCATACTACTAGCCTTCCGTGCGGCTTTACACTACCCCGCATGTCTTTTGAAAGAACAAGGCTATTATATCATTTTGAAACTATCCCACCTGGAAGGTGGGATTTTTGTCACACAACAAAATTTGCTACACTTAAGAAGTGAAAGGAAAGAGAGTAACGGCTGAAGTGTTGCGGAAAATTGGGGTGCCGACGGGATGGACGGGGGCGATTATTTTGGCAGGCCTTTTGACCGGCGGAGTGGCCCTGAAAAATCTGAAAGACAATTTTAGGGAAAGTAAGGTTATTTTTCCTGATCGGGGATATGTGAACGATATAAAGGACGGGGATACTTTTGGCATAAGATGGGGTTTGTCGGTGAGACTAGTGGGAGTTAATGCCCCAGACAGGGGAGAGAAGGGGTACGAAGAAGCAAAAATGGGGCTAGCGAAATTAATTAAAGGAAAGACCGTATGGTTAGAATATGATAGATATCTGGACGAAAAACACGTACGGTTGTTGGCCTGGGTGTGGGTGGGGTGCGAAAAAACCCCCATCTTTTTACCAGCGGATTATATGCATTTATCTAATAACCAATCCCGTCCGGGATTAACCGATAATCCTGAAGGATGTAAGAAAGGAAAACTGGTACAGGAGGAATTGATAAAAGCGGGTTTGGCAAAAATAGAAGTATACAAAGACCGGGGTGAGCTGAAATATGAGGAGAGATTGAGGTAGAATAGGGGAATGAGCAAAACTAGAATATTATCAGGGATTAGATCCAGCGGAAGATTGCATATAGGCAACTACTTGGGTGCAGTTAAAGGGATGCTGGCTTTGCAAAATGATCCAGCTTACGAAACCTATTATATGGTGGCAGATTTACATGCTTTGACGACTCCATATGATAAAGAGAAATTTGCCCAAGAAACCAAAAGTGTGATTAAAGATTATTTAGCCGCTGGTCTAGATCCGGAGAAGTCGGTTTTGTTTGTGCAATCTCAAGTTTCAGAACATGTGGAGCTAGCATATTATTTTTCCACAGTCACGACATTGGCCAAGATGACGCACCTGCCGACGTACAAAGAAAAGGTGAAACAGTTTCCGGATCATGTGACGATGGCCTTGGTGAACTATCCGGTCTTGATGGCGGCAGATATTTTGGCGTACAAAGCGGGATTGGTGCCGGTAGGAATTGACCAGGAGCCGCATTTGGAGGCGGCTCGGGAAATTGCCCGGCGGATGAATGCGGATTTTGGAACGGATTTCCCGGAGCCAAAACGGTTTGCCACTAAGGGCGAATATGTTCCGTCACTTTCCGGCGAGGGGAAGATGAGTAAGTCGGTGGAAGGCAGTTATATTCTTCTGACTGACGGATTAGATGAAATTAGAGGTAAATTGGCAAAAGCGCCGACTGACGCAGGGGGCCCGGGAAAACTGCCTAAAGACGGACCAGTGGCGAATTTATTCAAATTTGTGGAATTGTTTAAACCGCAAAGGTTGGAATATTACGCATCTTTATATGAGCAGGGCAAATTGCGATACTCGGAATTGAAAGAAGAATTGGCGATGGCGGTCCATGAAGAACTGAAACCAATGCAGGACAAGCGCAATAAATTAACAGATGAGTATATGGATGAAGTAATTAGAAATGGTGCAGAAAGAGCAAGAAGGGTAGCAGCTGAAGTGGTAAAAGAGGTGAAAATAAAAATGGGTTTATTGATATGATCACCATCGATGATTTTGCCAAGATTGAGATAAAGGTGGGATTGGTGACAGAGGCGGTGAATAAAGAGGGGAGCGAGAAATTGATTAGATTGACGGTGGATTTTGGAACAGAAACCAGAACTATTTTTACAGCAGTGCGAACTTATGGCTATACACCGGAAGATTTTTTGAATAAAAAGTTTTTGTTTGTGACCAATCTGGAATATAAGAAAATTATGGATGAGGAATCACAAGGAATGATATTGGCCGTTGACTCTTCGGCAAGCTCAGAGCAAGTTTCTAAGCCTGTATTTGTTGCGGCAGGAAGATTTCCCGTTGGGGCTAAAGCGAGATAAATTTCTTGGAAAGTTTGATATCGAAGGTTTTAAAATCTTTGGCTCCTTGTGATTTGGAATAGAGAAGATTAAAAGTATCGACTAAACCGAGAGGAGAATTTTTATAAAGAATAAGAGATTGTTTCAATAATGAGTGATGTTCAAAATCAATAAAGCTCATGTCTAATATCTTATCTAATATCTTTATTATTTGTTCTTTATTCTTTTGATAGTTTGAAAATAGTACCCAATATATCTCAAATACTACTATCGATGAAGTAAACAGGTTGATTTTTCCCTGTGCAGCTTGTGTGAATAAACTTATTGCTTTTTGATGCTGTTCTTTAACATCATCGATAATGAATCGTAAAAAATAATTTGTATCAACAAAAATCATTTTTGTTTATAGCTCTCTGTTATTGATTTATCTATTATCTTGTCAATTGACAAACCTTCAAATTTTTTAGCCAATTTTACAGATCCAGCCAATTGATTAATCAGATCCAGAGCGGAGGTAATAGAAAGTGAGTTACCAGTTTTTGAAATCATAACCTTTTGGCCAATTTTCCAGTTTAGATCACGAAACAGCTCAGCGGGGACAGTAAGCTGTTGTTTGCCGGTTAGGGTGGCCATATATGTCATATCAAGGAAAGTATATTACATTCAAGGAGGAATGTCAATATCAAGGAAATGCGGGAAGGTGGTAAGTGAGAAAGATTTGAGGTAGAATAAAGCGCGTTATGAATACAAAAGAAGATAAAGGCCAGACTAAACCTCCGGTTAGAAATGGAAACGGGAAGAAGCCCCTCGACTCCGCTCGGGGTAAACCGGTGCGGGGGGTGATGATCCAGATGCAGTTTGATTTGCAGAGATTGGCCTGGTGGGCGGTGGTGGGGCTGATGATATTCTCTCTGGCGGGGCTGTGGATGTCCGGATCCAAAGTGCAAAAAGAGGTGCAATTGTCACAGGCGCTGGAGGATATCCGGGCGGGAAAGATCGAAAAAGTGGAGGTGTACGCTGACCGGTTGGCTCTGTTTTATAAAGACAATAAGGATGAGCCGATGACTTCCCGTAAAGAAGGGAATGTAAGTTTTACAGAAATATTGGACCGGGCGCAGATCAAACCGGACGCAGTGAAATACGAAATCAAAGACCAGACATTCGGGCAGGTAATGACGGCGGTGTTACCCAGCGTAATCGGAACAGGATTTGTGCTGTTGGTCCTTTTGTATATGATGCGCCAGGCCAGGGGACAGCAGGACAGTATATTTTCCTTTGGCCAGTCCCGGGCCAAATTATTTGATAAAGGCAAGCAGTCGGTGAAATTTGCGGACGTGGCGGGAGTGGATGAGGCCAAAAAGGAAGTAGAAGAGGTAGTGGACTTTTTGAAAAATCCGGGGAAGTATAAAGCGCTGGGGGCCAGAACTCCCAAGGGGGCGCTACTCATTGGTCCGTCGGGAGTGGGTAAGACTTTATTGGCCAGGGCGATAGCTGGGGAAGCAGGGGTGCCTTTTTATTCTATGGCGGGAAGTGAATTTATGGAAATGCTGGTGGGAGTGGGCAGTGCGCGGGTGCGGGATTTGTTTGCCACAGCTAAAAAGAACGCGCCGGCGATTATCTTTATCGATGAGATCGACGCTATTGGACGGCAAAGGGGACACGGGTTGATGGGGGGGCACGACGAGAGAGAACAGACCTTAAACCAGATTTTGGTAGAAATGGACGGTTTTGCGGCAAATGAGAACGTGGTAGTGCTGGCAGCAACCAATCGCCCGGAACTTCTCGACCCGGCTCTGGTGCGGCCAGGAAGATTTGACCGGCGGGTAATGGTGGATATGCCGGATATTGAGGGACGCAAGGCTATTTTGGGAATTTATGCCAGAAACAAGCCATTTGTAAAGTCGGTAAATTGGGAAGCGGTGGCCAAGCGGACGGTGGGATTTTCTGGAGCGGATTTGGAAAACATGCTCAACGAAGCGGCAATTGGGGCGGCCAGAGAAGCAAAAAAAGAAATAACCATGGAGAATATTGAAGAGGCGGCGACTAAAGTAAAACTGGGGCCGCAGAAAAAGAGACTGCAGACTGAAGATGACCGGAAAATGACGGCGTATCATGAAGCGGGGCACGCGGTGGTGAATTGGGCCCAAAAAGGATTGGATCCGGTGCATAGGATTTCTATAGTTTCCCGGGGAATGAGCTTGGGACACACTCTAGTTCCGCCGGCAGCCGACCGGGTGCATGAAACAAAGTCCAGATTACTGTCCCAGATTGCCATGATGTTGGGCGGGCGGGCGGCAGAGGATCTGGTATTTAGTGAATTTACGACCGGGGCCAGCAATGATATTGACAAGGCGTCATCGGTGGCTCGGGACATGGTGATGGAATACGGGATGAGCGATCTGGGACCGATTAATTACGGGCCGGCCCAGGACGTGATAGATTGGGGCAGGGGATATATGGAACCGACGCAAATTTCTCCCGATGTGCAGGCTAAAATCGACGCGGAAGTAAAAAAGATTATTGACGAAGCTTATAAAAAAGCCCAAGTGATTTTGAAAAAATACCGCAAGAAAATGGACGTAGTGGTTGAAAGTTTGATGAAAGTGGAGACGATGGATGGGGATGAGTTTATGCGTCTGATGACGCATTGATTACCCAGTCAACCTCACCCCTAGCCCCTCTCCATAATTATGGAGAGGGGAATAAAAGAGGTGAGGTGGTAAAATTACGGGGTGGATAAGCTGTTAATCTTGGATGGAAATAGTGTTTTGCATCGGGCGTATTATGCGCTGCCGGATTGGAGGAATAGATCAGGGGAGGCGACGGCGGGGGTGTATGGATTTTTGAGCATGATGCTGAAAGCTATTGAAGAATTGAAACCAACGCATTTAGCAGTGGTATTTGATCATCCGTCTCCAACTTTTAGACATACGATGTATGTGGGGTATCAGACAAACAGAGAGAAAGAGAGACAAGTATCAGAAGATATTTGGGGGCAAATTGAGAAACTCAAGAAAGTTTTTCAGTTGCTCGGTTTACCAGTTTATCAGTTAAGTGGATTCGAAGCCGACGATTTAATTGGAACAATAGCCAAGCAGGCGAAATGTGATGTAATCATTATTACAGGTGATAGAGATTTAATGCAGCTGGTAGAT
Source organism: uncultured Gammaproteobacteria bacterium (assembly GCA_964358085.1). Lineage (GTDB taxonomy): Bacteria > Patescibacteriota > Microgenomatia > CAZETR01 > Amesbacteraceae > GWC2-45-19. The sequence continues at coordinate 5,264 of CAYHNU010000007.1, forward strand.
AAGAAAATAAAACTATATATGCCAATTAAGGGATTGAGTGATACAGTGATCGTTGATGAAGACAAGGTGATGGAGAGAATGGGCGTGCACCCGAATCAAATAATTGATTACAAAGCGCTAGTGGGGGATAGTAGTGATAATTATCCGGGGGTGGCTGGAATAGGACCAAAAACAGCAATTCATTTATTGACTGAATATGGAACATTTGAAAACGTTGTAAAGAAATCAGGGAATCCTAAGGTGGTTGCTGGTTATGAAGGGGGAGAATTGTCGAAAAGACTGGCGACGATCAGGACCGATGCGCCGGTTACATACGACAATGCTCAATGCACAATACCCAATGCCCAGAAGATGACGGAGGTGTTGCAGGAGTTGGGATACCGAAGTTTGACAAAAAGAGTAGATAAAACTAAGGTAAATGATGTTAATCAAGTTGGTTTGTTTGATTAAACTTTTGTGAAAGTTGCAATTGTTCACGATTATTTGAAAGAAATTGGAGGGGCGGAGAAAGTGCTGATGGCTCTGAAGGAAATGTGGCCGGAGGCGCCGGTGTATACAGCGTATAAATTTCCCAAGTATTGGGGACAATACAAAGACTTATTGGATGGATGGGACATCCGGGAAACTTGGGCGAAGTATTTGCCGCTACCTGATCGACTGTTAAGTTACTACACTATTCCGTCACCGTTATTTTTCTCGACGCTGGATTTATCTGGATATGACGTGGTGATAATCTCTCAAACAGGCGGGTATTTTCCCAATGGAGTAAAAGTGGGAGAGAAAACCAAACTGATTACGTATTGCCATACACCTCCGCGTTTTTTGTACGGCTATCCGACGGCCAGAAATGAAAGACATAAATGGTATTTGCGGCCGATTTCGGAGGTAGTGAATCATGTCTTGCGGATGGTGGATTTCAAGTGGGCCCAAAGGCCAACGGTATTTGTGGCCAATTCAAAAAACATAGCCAATAGAATACGGAAGTTCTACAGAAGAGAGGCGGAAGTCATATATCCCCCGATTGAGGTTCAAGGTTCAAGATTCAAGATTCAAGATTCAAGAAAAAGGGACTACTATTTGATTGTTTCTCGAATAGTGGGCAGTAAAAATATTGAATTGGCCGTGGAAGCGGCAAATAAATATGAATTTAGACTAAAAGTAGCGGGGCGACCAATAGGGTCGAGCGGAAAAGAGATCGTGAAACTGATAAAAGGGAGAACCGTCGAGTATTTGGGGGAAGTGAGTGAAGAAGATAGAAAGAAATTATTGGCGGAAGCAAAAGGATTTTTGGCGCTGGAAAGTGAGCCTGATTTTGGGATGACGACGGTGGAACCAATGGTACACGGAACGCCGGTGATTGCTTTCCGGGCAGGGGGATATTTGGAAACGGTAGTGGAGGGGAAAACAGGGGTGTTTTTTGATGAGTTGACGACTGAATCCCTGTGGACGGCTTTGCAAAAGTTTGAAAAAATAAAGTGGAGCACGGCGGCGCTGCGAAAACACGCGCAGAAATTCTCTGAGGAGAATTTTAAAAAACAGATAAGGGATTTGGTTCAACGTATTACTGATGATTAAAAGTAGACCTAGTGTTTACAATATCTCCCGTTTAAAATACCGTAGGAAAGAATTGCGGCATCGCCAGACTATCGAAGAAGAGATGTTGTGGGAGGAGTTGAGAAATAACAAACTTGGAGTCAAGTTTAGGAGACAATATAGTGTATTAGGATACGTGACCGATTTTTACTGCTCGAAATATAAATTGGCGATTGAAGTGGATGGATCAATTCATAAGAACAGGATTAAATATGATGAATTTCGTAAAAAATCTATGGATTTGTTGGGAATAAAAACGATTAGATTCTGGGGAAGCCAGGTAAGAAGCGACATAAAGTCGGTTTTAGAAATAATCGAACAACACCTCACCCCTGGCCCCTCTCCTTGGTAAGGAGAGGGGAAATGGTAAAATTTAATTTATATGCCGGAATTACCTGAAATAGAAACGGTCAAATTACAACTGGAAAAAGTGCTGGTGGGACAGTCGTGTAAAGAGATTAAGAAACTAAGCGATAAAGTGATTAAGGGAAAAATAGACGAAATAATCGGCCGGAAGGTTCAACGGGTGGAGAGAAAGGGGAAAGTTTTATTGATAAATTTTGGCGAGAGATTGGATTTGGGGTTTCATTTTAAAATGACGGGACAATTGGTTTATGACGATGGAAAAAAGAGAGTGGTGGGTGGGCATCCGACGGAGGATTTCTGGAATACTATGCCCAGTAAACATACGAGAGCAATATTTACTTTTGACAAAGGGACTTTGTATTTTAATGATCAGCGAATGTTTGGGTGGATAATGCTGAATCCGGAATTTGTAGATAAGCTGGGGCCGGAGGCGCTTGAAATAAGTGAGACGGAGTTTACTAAGAGATTAAGTAGATTAAGAAAGCCGATAAAGCTAGTGATTATGGATCAGGAAATTATTTCCGGAGTAGGAAATATTTATGCTAATGATGCGCTTTGGGAGGCGCGGATAGATCCGCGCACTCCAGTTAATCAGTTGTCAGTTGATCAGTTATCCAGTTTATTGGGGAAAATTAAATTAGTACTTAGGGAGGGAATAAAGTACGGTGGGGCGACGGCGTCGGACGCGAAATATATCGATTTGCACGGGTTGGGGGGACATTATCAAGAGCACTTTAGAACATATAACCGCGAAGGCTTACCATGTTTGAGATGTAAAACTAAAATAGAAAAATTTGTATTGGGAGGAAGAGGAACGTATTATTGTCCAGCATGCCAGGTTTAATAAAAATAAGTTTGCAGAATTTTAGGAATTATGAGAAGAGAACGTTTGAGTTTGCCCTCACTTTGTCCCGTCTCGGCGGGACTTCGGAGGGGCGCGGCTCCAAAACTCTGATTGTGGGGGAGAATGGGGCGGGAAAATCAAACATTATGGAAGCGATTTATTTGTTGGCGACGGGGAAAAGCTTTCGGGCCGATTATGAATCCGAAATGGTTTCGTACCAAAAAGATTTTTTTAGGGTGGTTGGGGAAGTTGGGGAAGTCGGGGAAGTCGGGGTGACGATGAATGAAGGACGGAAAAAATTTGAGATAAACGGAGTTTCCAGAAGACAAATTGATTTTGTGGGGAATTTGCGGGCGGTGCTGTTTTGTCCGCAGGATATGGAACTGGTAACCGGAAGCCCGGGAGGACGGAGAAGATATCTGGATTTTGTGATTTCGCAAACGGACAGGGAATACAGAAGATGCTTGATTAGTTATGAAAAAGGATTGCGGCAGAGAAATAAATTATTGGAAATGATCCGGGAAGATTTAGCACAAAGAAGTCAATTGTATTTTTGGGATAAGCTTTTAATTAAAAATGGAGAATATATCACTCTTAAACGGGGGGAATATCTACAGGCATTACAAGCAAATCAGGCATATCAGGCATTTTATGATAAAAGTATTATTTCAGAAAGCCGGTTGAAGCAATATGAAATGGAGGAAGTGGCGGCGGCGGCGACTTTGGTTGGACCGCATCGAGACGACTTCATCATTAATTTAAACAGCAGGGATGTAAGTAAATATGGAAGCAGGGGAGAACAAAGGATGGCGGTATTGGGACTTAAAATAGCAGAGATTAAGAGATTAAGTAATGAAGATACTAAGGAGCAACCATTGTTGCTACTTGATGATATTTTTTCGGAATTAGATCATAAACATCGGGAGGAAGTACAAAAAATGGTGGAGAATTATGAAGGACAGGTAATTATGACGACTACTGATCGGCATTTGCTGCCGGTGGGTGGTGAGGATACAATCATTGAGCTATGAAATTTACAGAGAAAGACTTGAAAAGATTGTGGAAGCCGAGGGAAGACAGTAGCGGTGAAGACAATGGGCAAGTGACGATAATTGGGGGATCGAGGTTGTTTCATGGAGCGCCGATTTTGGCGGTCAAGGCGGCGTCGAGGCTTGTGGATATGGTGTTTTTTGGATCGCCCGAGCGGGATTTGGAAAAAGTAGCCAAGCTAAATTCGTTTATTTGGGTGCCGTGGGAGGAGGTGGAAGACTACGTGGCCAAATCGGATGCGGTATTGATTGGCCCAGGCTTTATGAGGTTTAGAAGTGAAAAAACGGCCAGTGAGGAAAGGCGATTAGCTTGCGATGAAGAATGTCGGAAAAGCAAAGAGATAACGGAGAGGTTTTTGGATAAATTTCCTGATAAGCAATGGGTGATTGACGGAGGAAGTTTGCAGGTTATGCATCCGAGTTGGGTTCCGCAAAATGCTATTTTGACGCCTAACAAGAAAGAGTTTGAACTAATGTTCAAGGTTCAAGGTTCAGTGTTCAATACGAAAAAGATTGCAAAAAAATATAATTGCGTCATTGTTTATAAGGGACCGGTGGCGTATGTGACGGATGGGGAGATATTGTATGAAATTGGGGGAGGGAATGCGGGGCTGACGAAAGGGGGAACGGGGGATGTACTGGCGGGAGTAATCACGGGTCTGGCGGCGAAAAATCCTCCACTTCTGGCGGCTGCGGCGGGGATATATGTTTTGAAAAAGGCGGCAGAGAAGCTGTTTTTGAAGAAAGGGTACGGGTATAACGCTGACGATTTGGCTGAAAGTATTGTAATTCCCGCATATTTTCCGTAGAATCTCCGTAGTGTATATTCCCAAGTATTCTATAACCACGCAAATTTTGAAGAATATTGGCCTCGTTGAGGCGGCTAAGGAGGTAATTGAGAATGCGCCTTTGGTGCCGGCCTGGGAGGCTAAATTCAGGGGCGAAGCCAGGTTGAAAGCGGCGCATTACGGAACGGCGTTGGAAGGCAATGACCTGACTTTTAACGAAGCCCGGGCTGTAATGGAAGGGCGGGAAGATGAAGTGGTGGCTAGGGAGAGAGATGTGCAGGAGGTCATTAATTACCGGAGCGTGCTGGACTTTATAGAAGGATTGAAGGATGTAAATAACTATACCAAGGACTTGTTGTTGCAATTGCATGGGCTGGTGGTGGAAAAGATTGTGCCGCCCGAACAAACAGGACAGTACAGAACCAGCCAAGTAGTGTTGAAAAATTCAGTGACGGGGGAGATAGGATTTAGGCCCCCACAGGCTGTGGATGTGCCGTTTTTGGTGGATGAGCTGTTGCGCTGGCTGAATGGCGAATTTGGAAAAAAGGAGCATCCGGTACTGCGGGCGGGAGTGACGCATTACGTGCTGGCGGCGGTGCACCCGTTTATTGAAGGAAATGGGCGGACAGCCAGAGCGCTGGCTACATTGGTGCTGTTTAACGAAGAGTATGACATTAAGCGATTTTTCGCCCTGGAAGAATATTTTGATAAACATGCGGAGGAGTATTTTGGAAGTCTGATGCAGGTTTCGAACCAATCACCAATGTTGGAAGACCGGGATTTGACACCCTGGCTGGAGGTGTTTACTTCTGCGCTGGCGATGGAATTAACCAGAATTAAAGAGCAAGTGCGGGAGCTGTCGGTGGATATTAAAATCAAGCAAAAGATGGGCAAGCAGATAAGTTTGAGTGAGCGGCAAATGAAGTTGATGGAGTATTTACACAGCAATGGAGAAATGAATATGCGTGAATCCAAGGGGGTGTTGTCGATGGTGTCTGAAGACACAATTCTGCGGGATTTGAAGGATTTGATTGACAAAGGGGTTATTATAAAGCGGGGTAGTACGAAATCTGCCAGATACGTGCTGCAAAAATAGAATGAGTCCTGACGCGCAAATGTTTTATACAATGTTGGCACTGCCTACTTTGTTTGGGCTGACTTTGGTGGGGGAGGGGGTGTACAAAGTGTCGCGGTGCGAATCAGGATGGGTGAGCCTATCTTTAGGGACGCTGTTTCTGGCGGTCGTGGCATTTGGATATTTCCTGTTGAGGGGGTATATAAGTTGACAGATGGTTTCTTTGGGGTATGATGCCTATTATGGCTGCAGGCGAAGAAATAGAGAGGAAGTTTTTGATAGATGGGGTTCCGGCTATGGTTGCCTACTGTCCATCCAGTCGTATTTTTCAGGGTTATGTGCGAATTGAAAGTGATGGCACAGAAGAGAGGTTAAGGAAAGAAGTTTATTCTGATGGCACGATTGAGTTTACTCGGACAATAAAATCGGGTGGAGATATGGTTAGAAAAGAGGTTCCTGTTGTAATAACTGAGGAAGAATTTGAAAGAGATTGGGGCAGAACTGAGGGAAGAGTATTAGAAAAAACTAGATATAGAATTCATGATGGAGATAAAAAAATAGAGTTGGATGTTTACGCAAGTTCCTTGCTAGGACTTGTAGTGGCGGAGGTTGAATTTACTTCGTCTTCAGAAGCAAAGGGATATGTTGTTCCAGCATGGTTTGGCAAAGATGTGACAGAAGACAAAAGATATAAGAATAAGAGATTGGCAGTGGATGGCTTTCCCCGATAAGAAGAAATATAATCTGGGTTATGAAGTTTGCTGAATTGGCTAAGTATTTGGAGAAGCTGGAGGGGACGAGCAGTCGGAATGAGATGACGAAGATTTTGGCGGAGTTGTTTAAGAAGGCCAGTCCGGAGGATGCCAGACTGGTTGCATATTTATCTGCCGGGAGATTGGGGCCGGCATATAACTCTCCTGACACGGGAGTGGCGGATAAAATGATGGTAAAAGCGTTGGGACCAGAAGCTGAAAAACTGTTTAAGCAAAAAGGAGATTTGGGATTAGTTGCTCAAGAATTGAATCAGGGAAAGGGAAGTTTGTCGATTGTGGAAGTGCACAAGAAATTATTGGAAATTGCCGGGGACGGCGGAACCGGGAGCCAGGAAAGAAAACAGGAACTGATTAGAAAATTATTGAACGAGCTGGATGCGGTGAGCGCGAAATACGCGGTAAAAATTATCTTGGGAAAATTGCGGACAGGGTTTTCGGATATGACTGTAATGGACAGCTTGTCGTGGATGATTGGGGGAGACAAGAGTAAGAGAGGGGAGATAGAAAAAATGTACAACGTGCGCGCAGACTTGGGGGAAATAGCCGGGGAATTAGTGAAGTACAAGCATCCAAGAAAAATAGAGCCAGAAATAGGGACGCCGATACTTATGGCCAGGGCGGAGAGGGCGAAAAACCCGGCGGAAATTTGGACCAGAAATGGGAAATGTGCCCTTGAATACAAACTAGATGGGTTGAGAATTCAATCCCACCTTTCAGGTGGGATTGTGACACTTTTTTCCCGAGGGATGGAGGACGTTACCCATATGTACCCCGATATTTGTGAAGGACTGAAAAAACAACTCAAGAATAATTGTATCGTGGAGGGGGAGATGATTGCAGTAGGGAAAGACGGGAGATTTTTGCCGTTTCAGGAAACGGTGCAAAGAAAGCGAAAATATGACATCGTGGAGATGGCTAAGAAGGTTCCCTTAAAAATATTTTTGTTTGACGTATTGGTAATAGATGGAAAAGATGTGATGCACGAAACAAATTCTAAAAGACGAGAAGCATTAGAAAAACTGGTGAACCCTGGTGAAACAGCAAAACTTATGCCCAGGATAGAGATAGAAACGGGGTTGGAGATAGAAAAATATTTCCAAAAAGCGTTGACTGCGGGAACAGAGGGGATAATTGCCAAGAAATTGGATGGGCCGTATCAGGCAGGAGCCCGGGATTTTAACTGGATTAAATATAAAAAAAGTTATACTCAATCGGCTCTCTCTGACACCATTGACGCGGTGGTAATGGGATATGATGTGGGACAGGGGAAACGGGCGAGTTTCGGGATAGGGGATTTTTTGATTGGGGTATATGAGCCTGACTTAGATAGATTTGTGACAATAGCGAAGGTTGGTACTGGTTTAACGGACGAAGAGTGGAGGCAATTAAGAATCAAGATTCAAGATTCAAGATTCAAGAAAAAGCCGGAAAATTATGAAGTGAGCAAACAGATGGAGTGTGACCATTGGGTGAGTCCCAAGATTGTGGTGGAGATTTTGGCCGATGAGATTACTAAATCTCCGATGCATAGCAGTGGTTATGCATTGAGGTTTCCGAGGCTGGTAACTTTCCGAGAAAAGAAGCCGGAGGATGTAACCACTAGCGCGGAGGTCGAAAAAATGTTTAAATTACAACAAGAAGGTAGGTGATTATTGATGGCAGTTAAAAATGTAACTTCTACTAATTTGTCTCCAAACACGGCTTCTGCTTTGTGCTATGTGCCCATTGTGGGGTTTGTAGCAGCTGTGGTGCTTCTGATCATCGAGAAAAATTCTACGGTGCGGTGGAATGCGGCGCAGTCGTTACTGCTGGGTCTGACGGTCGTGGTGGTGGACGCAGCGTTGGTGATGACCTTGATTTTGGCGCTGGCGATTCCGCTGGTAAATGTGGCGGCGCTAATCATCTCCTTGGTACTGGCGGTTAAGGCCTACCAGGGGGAAATGGTTAGGCTTCCGTGGTTGGGGACATGGACGGACAAGATAATAAAGAAGGTATAATTGGGGCATGAAAGTAATTTTAGGACTGGGGAATCCGGGAATAGATTACGTGGGGACGAGACATAATGCGGGGGTTGTGTTTGTAGATAAAATATTCAGTATTCAATATTCGGTACTCGGTGGGTATGGGTGGAGGAAGCATTATGATGCGCTAGTGTATAAAACTTCGAATTTGGTGTTGGTGAAGACGAAAGATATATTTATGAATGAATCGGGGAAATTAATATTCAATATTCAATATTCAATATCCAATATATACGTTGCCCACGATGATTTGGATTTGAAATTGGGAGAGTACAAAATTCAGTTTGGAAAGGGTCCTAAGGACCACAATGGAGTGGAGTCGGTGGAAAACGCACTTAAAACCAAAGAGTTTTGGAGAATAAGGATTGGAATTGATAATAGGACGACCCCTGTTGATGGTGAGACATATGTGTTGCAAAAATTCACTCCAGAAGAAAAAATAATATTGGAGAATACTTTGGATGCAATCGTTAAAGCAGTTAATACAAACCAAGAATCCGGTAGACAAAAATAAATTTGTAAGCCGGGAGTTTCAGGATTATGGATACCGGCTGGCGGCGGAACTAGGGGACCTGTCTCACAAATCGCTATATATGAAGCTGGCTAAAACTATAGACAGGTCGATTTTGGAACAATGCAAAAGGTTTGTAATAGATAGTAACGCAGATAATATGGGGGCGCTGTTTATGTGGAAGCTGAAGCAATTACGGCCCCTTGACAAGTAATACATATTAGAATAGTATTACTTTTATGAATGGTATTACCACGGTGACGCAAAAGGGACAGGTTACAATTCCTGCTTGGTTAAGGAGTAAATTTGACTTGGATGCATATAGCCGTGTGCAGGTTCAAGCGGGAGATGGATACATAAAAATCTCTCCAGTGGAGGATATACTGAAGATGGCTGGTTCTATTAAACCTATAAAAAACAGACCGATTATGAAAGCCAGGGAATATATGGAGAAACATTACAAAAGGTTTTAATGAATTTCTTTCTTGATACAAATATATTTTTGCGTTATTACATAAAAGATAACAAAAAATTTCATTCAGAAGTTCTTAAGATAATACAAAAATCAACCGATGGTACTATCAAATGTGTTACTTCTGGAGTAGTACTATCAGAAATTGTCTGGGTATTGGGGTCGTATTATCACGAATCGCGTCAGTCAATTTCTAATGTAATAAGAGCGGTTTTGGGCATCGGAAAATTAAAAATTGTAGATAATTACGATTACAGGTTGGCAACACGATTTTATGAACTGTTTAATATCAAATATATAGACTGCCTGATAGCGTCAATTCCGGAAATTGTCAATAAAAAATGGACGATAGTGTCTTACGACGAGGATTTTAAAAAGCTTCCGGTTCTTTGGAAAAAGCCGGGAGGGGTGAAGGTCTGATATACTGGAATTAATGTGGATTGTAAGAATATTGGTAGTGGTGGCTGTGGTAGGAGTGAGGTTGCTGTTTAGACAGGATTGGGTGGGGAGTGCGTTGCTGACGGTGGGATGGTTAATCGGAATGGCGCTGGCGGAAGCGGATCATTTGTTTTATGTAGCGGTATGTAATCCGCAGGAGCTGACGTGTCAGCGAGTGAGATCGGAGATAGAGAAAAAAGAGTGGAGGAATGCTTGGGGAATACTGAAATCGACGGTGGCCGAGAGAACGAGATTGCCGATACATAATGTATTGACGGCAGTGGTGGTGGCGGTTTTGGGAGTGTGGGTGGTGAGCAGCGCGGGAAGTGTTTTAGCCTCTGGGGTAGTAGTGGGGTTGGGAGTGCGGCTGTTTACAGAATTTTTGGCAGGAGACAAGAAAAACTGGTTTTGGATATTTGCCCGAGAGTTTGATATCAGGGAGATCAGGGTAGTCGGGCTGGTCTGGGCGTTGTTACTGGTAATTTCTCTGGTAGGATTGGTGCGATGATTGGGCAAATACTATTTTGGTCGTTCATTGGAAGCGTGGCCAGTTTGATAGGAGGAATACTCCTGGCACTACGCAAGAAAGCATTTAGTCATGAACAATCGCTGCTACTGATTTCATTTGCGGCGGGAGTGCTGCTGTCCACGGCGTTTTTTGATTTGTTACCAGAAGCGGGGGCGGACCTGTCTTTAGCGGGGGTACTGGCGGGAATAATATTTTTGTTTCTCTTAGAAAAATTTTTGTGGTATCACCATCACGATGAAGAACATGAGGGACATAGGAGAACTCCAGTTTTAATTACGGTGGGGGACACTGTTCACAATTTTATTGACGGGGTGGTGATAGCGGGAACGTTTATGGTGGCTCCGGCTACGGGGATTGTGACGGCATTGGCTGTAGCGGCGCACGAAATACCGCACGAAATGGCGGATTTTGGGGTACTTTTGAGTAAGGGTTGGGGAAGAAAAAAGGTAATCATGATTAATCTGGCGTCGGCGGGAGTGTCGCTGGTGGGGGCGACATTAATGTATTATTTGGGAAGCAAAATAGAAGGTACGTTGCCGGCACTATTGTCTTTTTCCGGAGGAATGTTTATTTACTTAGCTTGCTCTGATTTGATTCCGGAGCTACATCATGGACATTCGGAGCGGAAGGCAGACAGTCTTTGGCAATTGGCAATTTTTGGAGTGGGAATTGCGGTTGTGTGGGGATTGATTAAGATACTGGAAGGGTAGTATAGTGGTTGGGCAATGCCAGCTTTGCATTTAACTAAGGCGGATTTTGACGAAAAGATTAAAACCGGGGTGGTGATGATTGATTTTTGGGCGGAGTGGTGCGGGCCGTGTAAAATGGCGGCGCCGGTAATTGACCAACTGTCTGATGAATATGCAGGCAAAGTGTTGGTGGGAAAGATTGATGTGGATGCCGAAGGAGAGCTGGCGCAAAAATTCGGAGTGATGAGCATACCTACGGTGATTTTGTTTAAAGATGGAGTGGAAATCGGCCGGCAGGTTGGGTTTGCCGGGAAGCAGGGATATTTGGATCTTTTGAAAAAAGTGGGGATTTAATTATGAAAACAAAAAATTTAGTACCATGGGCAATTGGGGGAGCCATGATTGCAATTGTATTAAACTTTATTTTATATATCCTATTGGGAGGTCTGATTGGATATGCAATATTATACATCGGTATATTTGTTATACCCCTAGTATCATCTGGTTTATTATTCTTACTTCTCACACCGTTTAACTTGTCTAAAAATGAAAAATTCAAAGTGGTTGGGCTATCGGTACTGATAAGTTTGATTATTATACCTTTGTTCAAATTTTTGTACATGTTTGTTCAATGAGTGATACGGTTTATGACGTAATAATTATAGGTTCAGGGCCTGCGGGGTTGACGGCGGGGATTTATACGAGCAGGGCGAACTTGAAAACGCTGATGATTGCCGGGTCGAAGTGGGGAGGACAATTGATGTTAACTACTGACGTGGAAAACTTCCCCGGGTTTCCCGAGGGAATCCAAGGACCAGACCTGATGACTGACATGCGCAAGCAAATGGAGAGGTTTGGAGTGGAGATTAAGGATGAAGATGTAACGGGAGTGGATTTTGAAAAAAGACCGTTTAAAGTAGATGGCTATGAGGGGAAGTCTATAATTGTGGCGACGGGGGCGGCGACGCAATGGCTGAACGTGTCGGGGGAGCAGGAGTTGATTGGCCGGGGAGTATCGAGCTGCGCGTCGTGTGATGCGCCATTTTTTAAAGGAAAAAAAGTGATTGTGGTGGGGGGGGGAGATGCAGCGATGGAAGAAGCACTGGTGCTGACTAAATTTGCCGACGAGGTGACGATAGTACACAGGCGGGGCGAGTTCCGGGCCAGCCAGATTATGCAGGAGAGGGTGAAGAATAATCCAAAAATTAAAATAATGTGGAATACACAAATAACTGAAGTGATAGGGAAAGATAAAGTTGAATCAGTGAGATTAGTCACCTCACCTCTCGCGTCCCCTCTCCAAAATTTTGGAGAGGGGAAGGAAAGGGGTGAGGTATTTCCATGTGATGGAGTTTTTGTGGCCGTTGGGCATAAACCGGCCAGCAAGATTTTTGAAGGGAAAGTTGATTTGGATGAAAAGGACTATATAAAGAGGCAAGGAGAGAAGTATCAAACCATGTCTAACGTAGAAGGAGTATTTGTGGCGGGAGATGTGCACGACTATCACTATCGGCAGGCAATCACCGCAGCGGGGTATGGATGTGAAGCGGCACTTGACGCGGAGCGGTGGTTATCGGAGAATAACTGAACATAATGTCAAAGTACACTGATAAATTAGTAATGATTTTGGTGCTGGTAGTAGTAGTGATGGCATTTGGGATGGGGGCGATGTGGAGCAAATTACAGACGATAGGACAGGCATCACAAGCAAAACAGGCAGATCAGGCAACGCAAGCAAAGCCGGCGCAGCCGAAAGTGGACATTAACACCATAAAGGGGTTGTGGGATAAAAATGTGATTAAGTTTGGTGACGCCAACAAGAAGAATTTGCTGGTAGAGATTGCAGATCCGTCTTGTCCATATTGCCACGCGGCGGCAGGATTGAATCCGGAATTAAGTGGCCAGATAGGGCCACAATTTAAGCTGGTGGCTGATGGGGGGACTTATGTGGCGCCGGTTTTGGAAATGAAAAAACTAGTTGATTCGGGGAAAGCGGCTTTTGTGTGGATTTATACTCCGGGGCATGGCAATGGGGAGATGGGGACAAAGGCGCTGTATTGCGCATTTGATCAAGGCAAGTTTTGGGAAGCGCATGACAAGCTGATGACCAACAAAGGATATAGTTTGATAAATGACACAATAAAGAATGACAAGACAAAATCGCAGGAGTTGGTGGATTTTCTGGGAATGCCAGCACTTAAGGAGTGCCTGGATAGCGGCAAGTATGATGCCAGGCTGGGGGAAGATACACAGTTGGCGGGGTCTTTGGGCGTGTCCGGGACGCCGGGATTTTTTGTGAACGAAACCAAATTTGCCGGGGCATACAGCTGGAATGACATGCAGTCGGCCTTGAAGTAACTCACCCCTAACCCCTCTCTTAATCTAAGAGAGGGGTATTACGATGAAACTTAATGCGAAACAGCTGCGGATAACGAAACCATCTGATGAGGAACTGGCGAAAATTGAGAGGAAGCCTATATATGTAGTATTGGATAATGTCCTGGACACATATAATATAGGGTCGATTTTCAGATTGGCAGATGCGGTGGCGGCTAAAGAAGTAATTTTGTGTGGGGGATCGGAGACACCGCCTAGCTCGCGGATACATAAGGCAGCTGTGGGGACGGAAGAGTGGGTGCCGTGGCGCTATGCGCCAAAAGCAAGCGAAGAGATTAAGAGATTAAGAGACGAAGGAGTAAAGATAATTGCGGTGGAACAAGATCTGCGCAGCATGCCGCTGACCTCACCCTCCGTCCCTCTTCTTACTTCAGGAGAGGGAAGTCCGATGGCGATTGTGGTGGGGCATGAGACGGAAGGGGTGAGTAAAGAAGTATTGGAAATGGCGGATGTGATAGTGGAGATTCCGATGTTTGGGATAAATAAGAGTTTGAATGTGCATGTCAGCGCGGCGGTGGTGCTTTACAAGATATTGGATCGAGTGTAGAATATGGGGACTGTATGAGCAGTAGCACTTTGACATGTAGATTGTCTTTTGAAAAGTGGTAGGAATTTTTTTGAGAGTTTGATCCTGGCTCAGGATGAACGCTGGCGGCGTGCCTTAGGCATGCAAGTAGAACGGGTCCGATGAGTCGCAAGACGACTTCGGACAAGTTGCAGACGGGTGAGTAATACATAGGAATCTACCTTTTAGTGTGGAATAGCTGGCCGAAAGGCCAATTAATACCGCATAATATCGCAAGATGAAAGGGCGTAACTGCCCGCTGAAAGATGAGCCTATGTCCTATCAGCTAGTTGGTGGGGTAAAGGCCTACCAAGGCGACGACGGGTAGCTGGACTGAGAGGTCGGTCAGCCACAATGTTACTGAGATCAAAGTATAGGTCTCTCCCGATGGTAACGTCGGGAACAAATTCAACTAATAACGGTGGAATCCCACTTGATTTTCGGTAAATATTCGGTTTAAAATAAAATCATGTATACGTGGGACAATACCGTGGGAAGCTCTATCAGAGTAAACCCAACAGTGCTAGCTTATATTGCAGGATTTCTAGATGGGGATGGATGTATCAAGGTGACGATAACAAAGCGTAACTACGCTAAGTTTGGGTATTACTTTCGAGTAATCGTGAGTTTTACTCAACATATTAGAGATAGGCGGGTTTTGGTTTGGATAAAAAACAAACTAAAAGTAGGATCTATTTCTGATTATGATTCACCCAGTAAACATTTATCTGAATATGTAATCCAAGATAGGAAATTCAATTTCAGATTGTTGTCTAATTTGCGTCCTTTTGTAGTGGTTAAAAAGAAGCAGTTAGATTTAGCTCTAGAAATTTTAAGCTTAAAAGATAAGGTTAAAAACCCGATTTCTTTTAAGCGAGCAATGAAAGCAGCGATGGAAATTAGAAGGCTGAATAGCCCTTCTAAATTGATAGTAGCCCCGTAACGACTCATATGGAAGGTACCAGATAATCTGGAAAATATGAAAGCCTAGCGGTTTTCATATATCTGCCGCTTTTTGCGGCACCTATAAACTTCCATTATATGTTGACGCCTGATATGGGTATCGGGATGAAGATATAGTCTGATCCCCCGAGTAATCGGGGTAAACACAATGACGGAACATACGACTACGGTCGGCAGCAACTAGGAATATTGCGCAATGGACGAAAGTCTGACGCAGCGACGCCGCG
>CAYHNU010000008.1:0-17420 GCA_964358085.1 uncultured Gammaproteobacteria bacterium
TAAAAAATGGAGATTTTTCTTATAGCCTTTGCGCAAATTTTTTATCTGACGCTCCCAAAAAGAATTTTTCACCCTCAGACTATAATGGTTACAATCAAAAATACTCCAATTATAAAAAAGGCAGATATTGTTTTGAATACTCCGTAATAGACAAAGTTCTTTCCTATCCAACCCCCGTTTCCATCCCCACCCCTATCCCAACTCCTTCAATCGACTATTCCAAAAACGGAATCACTAATTTTACAAAAGACGGAGCACCTTACGTTCGAATTATAGGAGTTTTGATAGGATCCCCCAATCAATTAAAATTTTCATTATCCACCCGAGACCAACAAAACAACAACCTTATTGTTACCATTATTTATGACGAGAACGTCATTTCTTTGGGAAAACAAAACCTTCCTCTTTCTGTAAACAACTTTTTTGCTGGAGATAAGATTATGATTGAAAGTAATGTTATGAAGGGCCAAAATAATTACGAGGCCAAGTCGATCCAAAACCTATCTAGATAAACTACACTCTCCTCTTTTTACTTGGTCTAGTTCCATTGTGTGGAACCGGAGTTACATCCGCGATCAGGTTTATTTTTAAACCGGCAGCTTTCAAGGCCCGCAAAGCAGCGTCCCGTCCGGATCCGGGGCCCTTCAAATACACTTCCACTTCCTTAATTCCGGCCGCCACAGCTTTCCGGGCTGCCGCCTCCACCGCCGTCGTAGCCGCATATGGAGTGAGATGAGTTGTTCCACCTCTTAGGTGGAACATACTTAAATCCCCCTACGGTTGGAAAAGAAGGTTATCGGCATCGAAATTTTAGATGCGAGCAAAGTTGTCCCAAATCTTTCATCGGGAAAGATAAAATTTACAACGTTTGCTCCCGCTTAATTTTTCCACCTAGCAAAGATGCCGGCTGGCAAGATGCGACCCCTAGAGGACTCTTTCACCCCCAGTTCTCCCTGCTCCACTTCTTTCCCCAAAACATCAGCTAGTAAATTTCCAAGGGCTACGCTGGATAAATCCGCCGTATAAGCGTTGATCAGGAAAAAAATTGGGGCGGGGGAGAGCAACTCTTTGCATGCCCGCACTAATTTTGGCAAATGCTCTTCCAATTTCCATACTTCTCCCGACGTCCCCCGGCCAAATCTGGGCGGATCCATAATTATTCCGTCGTACTTTGCTCCCCGTTTTATTTCCCTTTGCACAAATTTCAGCGCGTCATCGCAAATCCAGCGGATTTTATCTTTAGGTATTCCGGTTAGACTGGCGTTTTGCGCCGCCCAGCTCATAGCCGGTTTGGAGCTGTCTACGTGGGTCGCCTGGGCCCCGGCCAGTGCCGCCGCCATCGTCGCCCCACCCGTATATGCGAATAGATTAAGTACTGAGCACTTTTCTCTGAGTACTTCGCCAATCCAGCTCCAGTTGACCGCCTGTTCCGGAAACACCCCGGTATGTTTGAAGTCAGTAGGCCGCAGAGCAAACCGCAATTGACCATAAGTTACCTGCCACTTCTCCGGAGGCTTGGTTTTAAACTCCCATTTGTCGTTTCTAAATACCGCGTCTGCCTTAGTCCATAATCCTTGATTGCCTTTTCCCCAAATTATCCTCGGATCCGGCCGGACCATTACATACTGCCCCCATCTTTCTAATTTTTCTCCTTCACCCGTATCAATCAATTCATAATCCTGCCAATCCGCGGGGACGAGGATCATACTCTGCGTTTCTTGCTGGGCCGGACTCCGTTATGCGGGACCGGAGTTACGTCGGCGATCAGATTCATTTTCAGCCCCGCTGCTTTTAGAGCCCTTAGGGCCGCATCTCGTCCGGATCCGGGGCCTTTCAAATAAACCTCCACTTCCTTAATTCCGGCAACGATTGCCTTTCTGGCCGCTGCCTCTACTGCTGTCGTAGCCGCGTAGGGAGTAGCCCTCCGGGCGCCCTTAAATCCCGCCGCTCCCGCCGATCCCCAGGCAATAGTGTTCCCCGCCATATCCGTTATCGTCACTAAAGTGTTGTTAAAGGTGGCCGTAATAAAGGCTTTGCCTGTCATTTCTTTTCCTCCTTGGTAGCCAAAGTCTCTTTCTTTAGCGCCCCGATGGTCATTCTCTTGCCCCTCTTAGTTCGGGCGTTGGTCCGAGTTCGCTGACCTCGGACCGGCAATCCCTTAACGTGCCGATGACCTCGGTACGACCCAATCTCTTTTAACCTGGATATATTCTGCTGAATAGTTTTTCTCAAATCACCCTCCACTTTCACTTCGTCTATGCACTTTTGCAGTCTTGCCAACTCTTCTGCTGTTAAATCCTTGGTTCTTATATTTCCGTCCAATTTCGCTTTAGCCAAGATTTCTGCGGCGTTTGTCGGTCCGATGCCGTAAATATACCGCAAGGAAAACTCTATTTTTTTGTTTTCAGGTATATCTCGTCCGGCAATTCTGGGCATATTTATCCTTGGCGTTGTTTATGCTTGGGGTTAATGCAAATTACAAATAGAACCCCTTTCCGCTTTACAATTTTGCAGTTTCTACACCTGGCCTTAATACTGGCTTGTACTTTCATGCTTTTTATTTTAATTTATAAATAATTCTTCCCAGAGTTTCGTTTGGCCCTGCCATCGCTACTCTTACTTTGTCCCCCGGTAGCAGGCGAATCCAATGGATTCGCATTTTGCCGGCCAGGTGGCACAAGACGATTTTTTCCGAAGCCGCTAATTTGACCCGGAAAGAGGTATTGGGTAGATTTTCTACAACTTCTCCTTCTACCTCGAAAGTTAATGAGTTTGGCATGTTAAAACGATCGGACCGTGACTGGTTATAGCCACGGTCTCTTCAAACAGCCCTGATATTTTACCATCAGCCGTGACTATTGTCCAACCATCATTGTTTTTGTACACTACCTCTGCGGAACCGGCGTTATACATGATTTCGATGGCAATTATCATTCCCTCAAGAAGCTTTGGGCTGTGTTCATATTTATCTATTACAAAGCAGGGGATAGCCGGCTCTTCGTGTAACTTTCTCCCTACCCCATGCCCCGTCAATGCTCGTACCACATTGTACTTCGCCATCTCCACCGTTTTTTGCATGGCGGCAGAAATATCCGCCACTCGTTTACCCATTCTGGCTTGGGCGATAGCCCTCTTCAGTCCCATTCGACCCACCTCTAAGAATTTTTCTGGCCCCCCCACTGTTATCGAAGTATCGGTGTGCCACCCTTTATAAAATATACCCACGTCTATCCCCACTTTATCCCCTGCCTTAATTCTATAACTGTCAGGAATTCCATGTACTACCACGTCGTTAATATTGATACATGTCGCCCACCTGTAACCGGGGACCATCTTAAATGATGGTTTGCCCCCGGCTTGGGCGATCAATTTATCTGCCAATTTATCCAGTTCTATCGCGCTCACTCCTGGTTTTACGGCTCTGGCCACTTTGTCTCTTATCTCAGCCAACTTCGCTCCTCCTTCTGCCATAATGGCAATCTCTTTTTCGGTTTTAATTGTCAATTTAGTCATTTAAGTCGGGACAGAATATCTTTGTGAATAATCTCAACGGACCTTTCTCCATCTATTTCTATTCCTATTCCTTCATCTTTAGCTTTTTCAAACACCGGATGAGTTTGGGCCCGGTAAATTTCCAGCCGTTTCTTAATCGCCTCCGGCTTGTCGTCCTCCCGCTGGATTAACTGATTATGATCGCAGGTAGGCGGTTCAGTTATTAAATTATAGACTTCTCCACAGACCGCACATTGTCTTCTTGCGGACAACCGCTTGACGGACTCGGATTCAGAGATTTCTATATCAATCGCGTGGTCGATTTTTTGCCCAAACCTGGCCAACATATCCTTTAGTTGTACATATTGAGCTACCGACCTGGGATATCCGTCAAAAACAGATCCTTGCTCTTTGTGTTTGTTAATAAAATCCCAAACGATTAACCGCACTAATTCGTCTGGCGCTAAATTACCGCTATTTAGAGCCACTTTTACCTCCTTAGAGTGTTGATTATCCGAATTGGCAATGCTCCGTAAAATTTTTCCCGCTTCAAAATGCTGCAATCCGAATTTCTTAATCAGCAACTCCGCCTGCGTTCCCTTTCCCGATCCCTGTGGTCCCAACAAGATTATATTCACAGCAAAAAACTATCGTAATTTCTAACAGACAATTGGGATTGCATAGATTTCACAGTTTCCAGAACGACCGAGACCACAATCAAAATTCCGGTCCCCCCCAAAGACAAAGTAGGAATTTTGAAGGCCACCTGAACAATGGCCGGCATAATAGCAATGGCCCCCAAAAATACCGCCCCGGCCAAGGTTACCCGGTTCATAATCCCGTTTAAATAATTGGCCGTAGCTTCTCCGGGCCTGATTCCCGGTACGAACCCCCCGTATTTTTTGATTTCGTCCGCAATTTTCACCGGATTAAACACCACCGCTGTGTAAAAATAGGTAAACCCCACGACCAGGGCAAAATAAATTAAGTTGTACGCCCATCCGTTAGGCTGCATAAAGGCCAATACTGATCTGGCCGCCAGGGCCACCTGGGCGTTATTTACATTTTGTAAAAATTGTCCCACCAAAGAGGGGAGTAGCACCAGTGAAACGGCAAAAATAATCGGAATCACCCCCGCCTGATTTACCCGCAGCGGCAAATGCGTGGATTGTCCTCCATATACCTTACCCGCCCGGATGCGCCTGGCATACTGGATTGGAATCTTGCGCGAGGCCTCATTCATAAACACCACCGCCGCCACCAGCACCAATCCCACTACCCCAAACACTCCTAAGTTCCCCAAAGATAACGTTTCCAAAGTCACGGCCGTCTGACCTAGGGTCACCGGCAGCCGGCCCACGATTCCGGCAAAAATCAGCAGGGATACGCCGTTACCCACTCCATATTCAGAAATTAACTCTCCCAGCCACACCGCCAGCACCGTCCCGGCTGTCATGGTCACAATCAACGCTAAGAGTGATCCTAAGTTCAACTGCCCAATTACATTTTGCCCCCGCAGTAGCGAATACATCCCAAATCCTTGCAAAATCGCGATCGGCACCGTCAGCCACCGGGTATATTGGTTAATCATCTCCCGTCCGTATTCTCCCTCCTTGGACAGCTCTTCCAGCTTGGGAAAGACCATAGTCAATAGCTGCAAAATAATCGAAGCATTGATGTAAGGGCCCAATCCCAAGGCAATTAGCGAAAAGTTCGCCAGCGTCCCTCCGGAAAAAATATCCAATAGTCCTAATAGCTGCGATCCGGAAAACAAATTGGCCAGCGCTTGCCGGTCAATTCCTGCCACTGGAATGTGGGCCAGCAGTCGATAGATAAGTAGTATCGCTGCCGTAAACAGCAGTTTCCGGCGTATCTCCGGCGTTCCCCAAATTTGCCGCAGGCTAGTCAGTAGTTTATCCATTCGCCTTTAATTTTACCACTCTCGCCGAAGCTGGTACTTTGATGACCAGAGCTTGCTTAGCTTCACCCCCGCTGAGAATCTTGACTCGTTTCGTCCCTTTCTTCAATAGCCCCTTTTTAATCAAGCTCTCCAGGGTCACTTCGAACTTGGCTGGCAGATCAGCCAAGTCTCCCAGGTGCAAAATAACCTGTCCCGTTTTGGCTTTAAATTTGCCTTTACCGCGTAGCATCGGAATACGCTTCACTAAAGATTTTTTAGTTTTGGTTCCCTCGTATAAAATCGGCACTTTTCCTCTGGCTTTTTGCCCCTTCGTGCCTCGCCCTGCTGTATGGCTGCCTTTGCCAGATCCCATACCCCGCCCCACTCTCTTTTTGGGCCTAGTAATTATTTTTGGTAATTTATTTATATCCATAATTAGATCAATTAGAAATTAGATTAATTTAGCGGTTTCAACCGCTTTAAGGCCTCAAATGCCGCGTATACATTAGACGCCTTGTTATTTGTTCCTAGGATTTTACTCACAATATCCCGGATTCCCGCCGCTTCCACTACTGCCCGCACCGGCCCGCCAGCGATTACTCCAGTTCCGTCCGGAGCTGGCTTCATAATCACCTGGGCCGCTCCTACTTTAACTCGGACTTCATGGGGAATGGTCCGGCCTTTCAAGGGAACGGTAATCAGGTGTTTTTGGGCGTACGAGCTGGCTTTACGCATAGCCGAAGTCACATCTGCCGCTTTTCCGAGGCCCACCCCCACCTGGCCTTTTTTATTCCCCACCACTACTAGCACCGAAAAGCTGGCGCGATTCCCGCCTTTGGTTTTTTTGGACACCCGGTTCACCTGCACCGTTTTTTCGTCAAACTCCCGCGGCTCAGCGCTAAATTGTCCCGTTCTTACAAATGGTCTCAAAACGCTAACCCCCCTTCTCTGGCGGCCTCTGCCAAAATCTTGACCTGGCCATGATATCGATATCTTCCTCGGTCAAAAGCAATTTTTTTCACTCCCGCTTTTACCGCCCTTTGGGCTATCAACTTACCCACCTCTTGGGGATTCTTTCCATGCGCCTCTGCGAGAGTTACACCTCTAGCATCGTCAACCGCTTGAGCGTAAATATATTTATTGGATCTAAAAATAGTTAGTCTCATATTATTTTCCTTGCCCCCCAGCTGCGGAACCGGTCGCTCCGGCCTTGGCCGCTTTGCCGGCCTTCCGTCTGATAACCTCGCCCTCGTATTTTAGCCCCTTGGCTTTATAAGGGTCAGCCGGCCGCCAGGACCTAATTTTACTAGCTACTTCTCCTACTTTCACCTTGTCTATTCCTAAGACCTTAATTTTGTTTTCCACCACTTCAAAGCTCATCCCCTCCGGAGCTTTGACCACTACTGGATGCGAAAATCCTAAAGATAAATTTAACTCTACCCCGTTGGTGCTGGCCCGGTACCCTGTTCCAGACAACTCCAAAGTTTTGCTCCACCCTTCACTTACCCCTTTGACCATGTTCGCAATCAGAGATCTGGATAGTCCATGCAAATTTGATTGTTTTGCGGTCACCACAATTTTCCCCTCTTCATTTTTTGCCTCTACTCCACCAGGCATTATCCATTCCAGCGACCCCTTGGGCCCAGTTACCCCCACTTTACTGCCGTTTATGGCCACAGTTACTGTTCCTGGGATGGGAATCGGTAATTTACCTATTCTGGACATATTTTTACCAGGCTTGGGCGATAATTTCGCCCCCCACATGTAACTTTTTAGCCTGCTTGTCCGCCATAACCCCCTGGGGTGTAGACAGAATGTTAATCCCCAATCCTCCCAGGACCCGCGGCAATTTTTTCACTCCGGAATAAATCCGCACTCCCGGCTTGCTTACCCGACGAATATCTGTGAGCGCTGGAGTTTTCCCGTCGTATCGTAAGCTCACCACCAACTCTTCTTTTTGCTTTTCGCATTTCTCCACTAGTTTTTGTCCCACAAGCACCCGCACCACGTCTTCTTTTACCCGGCTCCACGGCAGACGCACGTTAGTCTTGCCCGCCCGATAACCATTCTTAATTCGGGAAATCAAATCTGATAGAGGATCGTTTACCATGATGCTTTCTTTACCCCCGGCAATTCTCCGCGGTGTACCAGCTCTCTAAAACACAGCCGGCACAGGCCAAACATCCGCATGTAACCCCGCGGCCGGCCACACCGGTGGCACCGATTACGATATTGTGTCGGGTACTTTAAATAACCTTTTTCTTGTTTGACAACTTTAGATGTTTTAGCCACGGTTATCCTTTCTTAAAGGGCATACCTAACGACTCTAATAACTTTTTAGCGAGCTCAGGAGTGCCGGCATTGTTCACCAGGGTAATCTCCAAGCCTCTGATTTTATCAATTTTTGCATAGTCTATTTCCGGAAAAACTATCTGTTCAGTCAACCCCAATGTATAGTTGCCTTTTTTATCAAACGACGTGGTCGGCACACCGTGGAAATCCCGCACCCTGGGGAGCACGATGGTTATCAGTTTGGTTACAAAATCCTGCATTCTCCTGCCTCGCAGAGTTACCGTCAGCCCCACCGGGTCGCCGGCTCTCACCTTAAAATTGGCAATAGACGTCTTAACCCGGGTAACCTTGGGTTTTTGTCCGGCAATAGCTGCCAGCTGTTCGGAAGCTTTGGCCAGCACTCCCTTGTCCGTCACGGCCTCTTTAAGTCCAATGTTCAGGACAACCTTAGTGATTTTAGGTTCCCACATATCTATTTTTTGAGTTTAGCTTTTAACTTTGGTTTTTCATCAATTTCCATATCACACTTGCGGCAAATTCTTGTTTTTTTGTCGCCGACTATCCGGTACCCTATCCGGGTCGGCTGTTTGCATTTTGGACAGACCACAGCTACGCTACCAACCGGTAATGGCCGGCTCAAGGTCAAGATTTCGCCCGGCTGTTTTTCTCCCTGGGCCTTACGGTGTTTCTTATATTGATTCACCCCAGGAACCAGCACTCGCGATTTATCTGCCCACACCCTTTCCACCACACCCTCCCGGCCCCGGTCTTTTCCGGCAGTGACGAGAACTTTGTCGCCTTTGCGTAATTTCATATTACCTCCGCCGCCAGCGACGCGATTTTATTAAAACCTGCATCTTTTACTTCCCTGGCCACCGGTCCAAAGATCCGGCTCCCTCTTGGCTCGCCCGTTTTGAGGTCTATAACCACCCCGGCATTGTCGTCAAAACGGATATAACTGCCGTCCTTACGTCGCCGTTCCTTACGGATTCGCACAATAACCACTTTGACTATCTCTGAATCTTTGACTATGCCGTTAGAGTCCGCTCCGTCCACCACCGCCGTCGCCACGTCTCCTAAAGATCCCCATTTGCGTTTCGAGCCTCCCATAATCTGGATGACCTTCAGCTTTTTAGCGCCGCTATTGTCCGCAGATTGTAATACTGTACGTAGCTGTATCATATTTTTTCTATAATTTCTATTACCTTCCAGGATTTAGTTCTGGATAGGGGTTTAACTTCAGCAATTTTTACAGAGTCTCCCGTCTTGGCTCCAAGTTCGTTATGGGCGTGAAATTTTCGCGTCCTCTTTATTCGCTTGTGGTATTTGGGGTGAACAACCAACCGCCCTACGTCCACCACCACGGTTTTGGCCATTTTATCGGACACGATTTTACCTGTGACTATTCGCATATGTTTTGACGATAGCTAACTGCTTAAGCAATTTGTGGGTTGGTTTTTTCTCGACCCTGGCCCGGGCGATGACGGTCACCAACTCTCTGGCCTTAACCGCCAGTTCTTCCGGGGTCATAATTTTAACTTGGGATTTAAATCTAATCATTTTTGGAAATTATCCTGAATTTAAACGGCAACTTAGCTATTGCCCTATGAAACGCTGTTCGGGCTACTTCTTCACTCACTCCGGCTATTTCAAAAATAATCCTGCCCGGAGTGATTACCGCCACATAATCAAAGATATCTCCCTTGCCCGACCCCATTCTTGTCCCCAGAGCTTTCTTAGTAATTGGCTTGTCCGGAAAAACTCGAATCCACACCTTGCCGCCTCTTTGGGAATAATGAGTAATGGCCTTCCTGGCGGCTTCAATCTGTTTTGCAGACAACCACCCCCTGCTTATGGCTTTCAAGCCGAATTCTCCGAAATTTAGGGCGTTGCCCCGGCTAGCCGTTCCTCCCATGTGGCCCCGGAATTGTTTTCGGTATTTTTGTTTTTTAGGTTGTAGCATAGTTCATTTCTCCTCGGTTGACCCACACTTTGACGCCCACATATCCGGAGCGGGTGAGTGCTGGCACTTGCGCGTAATCAATATCCGCTCTCAAGGTTTGCAAAGGCACAGATCCTTCGTGATATAGCTCCCGTCGGGATATTTCCGCCCCATTGATTCTGCCGGCGATTAATATTTTTATCCCCTTCGCCCCGGCTTGCATAGTTCTCTCCATCGACTTCTTGGCCACCCGGCGGGCTGGTAACCTGCGCTCGATTTGCTCGGCAATTTTAGACGCTACCAGGTGCGCATTCAAGTCTGGGATTTTTACCTCCTCAATTTGGGGCTGATCTACTTTCAGATCTTGGCGGCCCAAATTTTTAGCGATAAATTTTTTCAGTTCGTCGATTCCCGCCCCGCCTCGTCCGATCACTACTCCAGGTCGGGTGACGTAGATGGTTACTTTTAGGCTCTTTAAGCTCCTTTCAATATTTACTCTGGTCACTCCCGCCACTCTGAGTTTTTCCATCAGCGTCTGTCTTAGTTTTACGTCTGTTGCCAGGTATTCCCGGTATTTCCTGGGGTTAGTGGTAAACCACCTGGATTTCCAAGTCGCAGTTGGTGACAATGGCAATCGATATCCCACCGGATTGACTTTATTTCCCATATGTTTCCTCCACCAATTCCAAACTAATATGTGCATATTTGCGTCGTTTAACCCCTCTGTCGAACCTGGCCCCATGAGACCGGTCCATTCGCTTTGGTCCTCGCGGGCCGTCATTAATTGACAGTGACTTAATCCTCAGGTTTTCCGGAGACAGTTTGAAGTTATTTTTGGCATTACCCATCGCTTGCTCGAAAACAGACAGCAATACCCCCGATGCTCTTTTAGGGAGTATTTTCAGTTGATCAATCGCCGCCTTTGGAGACAGGCTCCGAACCGCGTTCGCCACCAACCGCAATTTGCGTGGGCTGGACATTATAAAACTGGCTTTAGCCTTAATAATCATCAGGTTTTTTCCATGGTTCTCTTAACTATCGCTCCATGGCCACGAAATGTCCGGGTGGGAGCAAATTCTCCCAAACGGTGCCCTACCATCGACTCGTTGATAAATACATCCACGAATTTGTGGCCGTTATGGACCTGAAAAGTCGTCCCCACAAACTCTGGAGGTATCTGGCTATTTCTAGCCCATGTCTTAATGGGATTAATTTTTTTGCCCACTTTGGCCATTAATTTTTGATCTATGTATGGTGTTCTCATTTGCGTCGTTGCACAATCATTTTGTGCGAATATTTAGACTTGTTTCTGGTTCTGTTTCCCCGGGCGGACTTACCCCATGGAGTCTTAGGGTGCATTCCTTCGCCAGACCGTCCCTCTCCGCCGCCGTGCGGATGAGACCTGGGATTTTGGGCCGTTCCCCGGACAGTCGGCCTGATTCCCATGTGTCTCTTTCTTCCCGCCTTACCCAAGTTTACGTTTTTCCAATCCGAGCGACCGACCTGTCCGATAGTTGCGTACGCGCCGGCCCCGATGCGCCGGATTTCACCCGATGGCAATTTTACCAGAACAATCTCTCCCTCGAAACCTCGAATCACTGCCGCTCCTCCAGCTCCGCGGACCAATTTTGCTCCCCGGCCAGCCGTCAGTTCCAAACAGCAAATCAAAGTTCCCGCCGGAATTGCCTTTAGTGGCAAAGCGTTACCCACAGTCAATGGCGCCATTTCTCCACTCATTACCCGCTGTCCTACGGCCATTCCTTCCGGTGCCAGAATGTACCGTCTTTCCCCATCTGCATATTGAATCAAGGCCAGATCGGCCGTTCGGTTTGGGTCATACTCGAGATTTACCACCCGAGCCGGGATATCTCGCTTGTCTCGTTTCCAGTCAATTTCCCGATAACGCCTTTTTTCGCGAGCCCCCTGATGCCGGGTGGTTACCACCCCTGTGGCATTTCGGCCCGATTTTTTAGGTAAGGTCCAAGTCAGTCTTTTTTCCATAAGTCAATGCTTTGCTTAGGGTCGATTTGCACAATCGCCTTTTTTACGTCATCTAACCGCAAAGTGTGCACTTTTAACACCTTTACTCCAAATATCTCCTCCACTGCCCTTTTTATTCTCGGCTTGGTCGCCGCCAGAGTTACCGCAAAAGTATATCTTTTGTTTTGGGCTTCCTTCATAGATTTTTCAGTGACGACAGCTTTAAGCAGCATATGTTTTTTTAATTTCAGCTAACGTTTCCTTAGTTAATATCAACCGTTTATTAGCCAGCACTGTGTAGGCAGATAAGCTGCTCACGCCGATTAACTGAGCGGCATTTAAATTCCGTGTCGCTTGTTTAAATTTATCTTGGCCGCTGGCTGTAACCACCAGGCTTCGTCCATCCGCCAACCAACTGACCTGTTTAGTTTTTCCGCTGGCATTTTCTGCCCCCATAATCACCCAAACTTGCTTGGCTTCCGCTTTTGCTGACAGAGCTCCCAATAAAGCTAGTCGCCGCATTTTAGCAGGCAAGCTCATTTTGTAGTTTTGTTCCCCGCTTGGTCCATGAGCAATTCCTCCGCCCACAAATATTGGGGCTGCGTAACTTCCGTGTCTGGCTCTTCCCGTACCTTTTTGTTTATACATTTTGGCCGTGGTCTTAGCTACTTCAGCCCTGGTTTTAGTTTTAGCAGGGGATTTTCTTTGATTAGACAGCCATACCCGGACAGCTTGGGCTAGAAGTTGAGGTTTAACCTTGACCTCAAAAACGTTTTTGGGTAGAGTCGTGGATTCCACTTTTTCCCCCTTCAGATTGTAAGTCATAGCAGAAATCATAGCTTTCTGATAGTTACCAGCGACCCTCGGTGTCCCGGTATCGCTCCAATAATTGCTATTTCCTTCTCATTAATTTCCAAAATCTTAAGTCCTTTTGTAGTCACGGTTTCCCCTCCCATTCTCCCAGCCATCTTTTTTCCTCGATACACCCGTCCCGGAGTGGTTGTTTGTCCGATAGAACCAGGCGCTCTCTCTCGATCAGACTGGCCGTGAGTCCTGGGTCCGCCTGCAAATCCGTGCCTCTTTACCACCCCCGCAAAACCTTTACCCTTGGATACTCCTTGCACTGTAACGATGTCTCCGACTAAAAAGTCCGCTTCTTGACTGTTGCGGACTTCTTTTGTTTGGGATTTGTGGCCTGTGGTTTGAATCTTGAGTATCTTAGCTTCATATCCATGTTTTTCCTTGGTACGGGAGCCGACCTCGGCAGTTGGCAGTATAGACAGCACCGTCACTCCGGCCTGCCTCCCGTCAGAGGTATACCTCATGGTCATTTCCTTTTTTTTAGCAAAAATAGTATTCAACATATGCACAAAAAAAGCGCCGGAAGGCACTTTTCCAAAGCTCGCCGTCCGCACTTACGTTAACCGCAGTATGCGTACTGTAGAATCACAGTGCGGGCAGTATACCAAATTTACATCTTAATCTCAATATCCACCCCCGCAGGCAGTTCCAAAAAAGTAATTTCACAATCTTAAGTAGTGCACTTCGCGCTAAAATTCAGGCTTGCTCCCGAGATTAGACTTTTGATGTATAATCGCCTCAAATATGAGTGTTTATCCAGGATCTCCGAAAGAACAATTTATCGGATCCGTACTTCGTGAATCAGACAGAATGATTTGGGATAAAGTTAGAAGTAAGTGGTTTGGAATGGAAAACATTGCCTCAGGTATCGTTCCCTTCCCGTGGCGTTTCAACCTTAAAACGGGAGGTTTTGTAGAATTTGGAGCGGTAGAAAAACCCAGTGTTACTACCCCAAAAAAAGGAGTGGCCTTCAGACTACAATATCAAAATAGCGAAGGAGAGCTGGAACAATCTCCAATATTTACATCGAGCGGACTAAATAAAATTGAGGGTCTTGAGGGAGAAAAATTATCTAAGGAACAAGTTAGTGCGGTACGGAGAGCCTTGGCCTTAATCGAACCTAAAAATGATTTTATATTAGAGGGGGTAGATTGGAAGAACCTGCCTCTAATGAAAGCACTAGACGCAATTCATATATCAGGCGAAGATCTTCCTTGGAGTGAAGAAATTGGTAAACTAGAACTACTGCGGATTGAAAATTATGAAGATTTGGCCTCCATCTTTCCTAATGTTAACTTAACAAGAACCTTCGGGGCCGACAGACCTCAAAGAAAGCTTATTTTGTTCTTTCAAGCTCTAGGTGCTGAAGCTCCTTCACCTGCTACCACTTCTTTAGATAACTTCTTCCACACGGTGGTTAGTTATGTGATGGAAACTATGCCAAATTTTAGCAAGACAGAATTATCCCCAGAAGAGAGAAGAATGTTAGACAATATAGTCGATTTTACCTGTAAGAATGGTTTTGCCTTTCTAATTGAGGGAAAAGATGGTAACCGATTAGTCCTTAATCCTCATGTCACTAGTTGGGCAAAAAGAGTAATACCAGAAGAAATTGAATAATTCTAAATTTACATCTTAATCTCAATATCCACTCCCGCGGGCAATTCCAGATTGGAGAGAGACTCAATTGTTTTAGGGGTAGGATCCAGGATATCTATCAACCGTTTGTGTACCAGCATTTCAAAATGTTCCCGGGCATTTTTATCTACATGGGGTGAAGAAGTCACCACTATCAATTTCCGGTCAGTAGGCAAAGGAATAGGACCCGATACCCTGGCTCCTGTAGCCAAAGCCGTTTCTAATATTTTGGCCGCTGTTTCGTCGATGACCCTGTGATCAAAAGACTTTAAGCGGACACGTAGTCTTCCTTTTGCCATATTAAAGTGCTAATGAGTTTTATGCGATGATCTTTGTCACCGCACCTGCTCCCACGGTCTTGCCGCCTTCACGGATAGCAAACCGCAGTCCTTCTTCCAAAGCTACTGGAGCAATCAGCTTTACTTTCACTTTTGCGTTATCTCCCGGCATGACCATTTCTACTCCATCTGCCAGCGTCACCTCGCCGGTCACATCGGTTGTCCGGATATAGAACTGGGGTCGGTATCCCGAGAAGAAAGACGTGTGCCGTCCGCCCTCTTCTTTGGTTAAGACATATACTTCGGCTTCAAACTCTGTGTGGGGAGTAATCGATCCTGGCTTGGCCAATACCTGGCCTCTTTCCACTTGGTCCTTTTCAATTCCCCGTAGCAGTACGCCTACATTGTCTCCGGCCAACCCCTCGTCCAGTTGTTTTCTAAACATTTCCACACCCGTAACCACCGTAGTCTGAGTGGCCTTGATTCCTACAATCTCGATCGTTTCGTTAATTTTCACCTTTCCGCGTTCAATTCTGCCCGTCACCACCGTCCCCCGGCCCTTGATAGAAAAGACGTCCTCCACCGGCATCAAAAACGGCTTGTCCAGCTCCCGTACAGGATCTGGAATAAACTCATCTACCGCTTTCATCAACTCCAAAATCTTCTCTTCGTACTTAGCATCTCCCTCGGTAGCCTTTAGAGCTGATCCGCGGATGATAGGCGTTTTGTCTCCGGGGAAACCGTATTTAGTCAAGAGTTCCCGGACTTCCATTTCCACCAGATCCAGAAGTTCCGCGTCATCTACCATATCGCACTTGTTCAAAAAAACCACAACGGCAGGTACGTTCACCTGCTTAGCTAAGAGGATGTGTTCTCTAGTCTGGGGCATAGGTCCGTCTGGGGCGGAGACTACCAGAATAGCTCCATCCATCTGGGCTGCGCCTGTAATCATGTTCTTAATGTAGTCAGCATGCCCCGGAGCGTCAATGTGGGCGTAGTGCCTTTTCTCGGTTTCGTATTCCTGGTGTGAGAGGTTAATAGTTACTCCGCGGGCTTTTTCTTCCGGAGCCGAATCAATTTCATCATATCTCTTGGCGGTGGCCATTCCCTTCTTGGCCAGCACCACAGTGATGGCGGAAGTCAAAGTCGTCTTCCCGTGATCCACGTGACCGATGGTTCCGATATTGACGTGTGGTTTATTTCTGACAAAAGTAGCCATAGCAAAACTTGCTCTAATTCTAATTGAAAAAAATCCCCTATGCAAGTCCCAAAAATTGGGTTACCCTCGGCAAATCTTTTTCGCCAAATACATTAAAATGCTCGATCGTATTCTTTCTGCTCATCGGTGGTTCCGTTGAAAGGACTCCCCAATTTATAAAATACAGCCAGCAACGGAGTCGGCAATTTCAGAACCCAGCTCATCATCTTCAGAACCCAAATGTTTCTAAACAGCCTCAAGATAAAATTGGAAAAAAGTGAATCGGTTTTCAGATAAGGCCCGGTAGACATAAACAGTAATTTGGCCTCCGGGTATTCCAAAGCCACGTGGGGCAGTACCAATCCTCCCAACGAAATTCCCACTCTGGCCACCCGTGAAGTATCAGCGCGTTCTTCATTATTCCATTGTTGCCTCCGGGCCTTTATTGCGGAAAGCCTTTACAAATTTTTCTGCCAACTTTTCGTCGAATGTATCCATTTTTAACATTCTATCCCACGCCACCAAAACAATTGATTTATCAATCGTGGAATTAGGTTGCACAATGAGTTTTTTCAATTCCATCTTTTTAGCCCAATCCACCAGAGTTTGCGCCAACGCGCAGTCTGTTTTAATCGTTCCGCTGTCCGTTGCTACCTCATTATCCTCATGCGCGCTCACTTTGGAAATTGAAAATTGGAAATTGGAAATTGGGAGTGCACAGTTATAGTGTACGACCACGTACCCATGCTCGAGAGAATGAATCAATTTATATTTATCCTGTGCCTCGCCGTAAATTCCCGGCCGGATCGAATCCGGATCATGCGGCCCAGAGGTTGGGGGATTAGAGTTGTATTTGAATTCATCAAGTTTAGTGTGGTCCCAATGCTCCCGTCCCTGATCAACCACCGCCTCCCCCGGTAAATTTCCTGCCCCGCTCACCATCCACCACCCAATCCCCACTAATACTAATATTCCTATAATTAACGATAAACTCTTAGCCATTAGCCGTTACTTTACCAGATTTAGCAATAATGTTTTCGGCGATGTTTTTAGGCACTTCTTCATAGTGGGACGGCTCCATATAATAGGTAGCCCGGCCTTGAGACATGGACCGCAGATTGGTCGAGTAGCCCGAAAGTTCGGCCAGCGGCACGTAGGCATTAATAATCGTCAGATGCCCGCGTTTATCAGTTCCCAAAATCTGCGCCCGTTTACTGGACAAATCTCCGATTACATCCCCCATATACTCCTCCGGAGTAGACACTTCCACTTTCATGATCGGCTCCAACAAACACGGATCGGCCAACTTCACTCCGTGTTGAAATGCCATCGATCCGGCAATTTTAAACGCCATTTCCGAAGAGTCCACGTCGTGATAAGTTCCGTCGAATAAAATAATTTTCATATCCACTCCCGGAAAACCCGCCAGCACCCCATTTTCCATGGCTTCCTTGATTCCTTTTTCAATAGGCGCAATAAATTCAGAAGGGATGGCCCCACCTTTAATGGCATCTTCAAACTCAAAACCCGCCCCTCGTGGTAATGGTTCTAGCTTGATCCAACAATGACCATACTGCCCACGTCCGCCGGACTGGCGGATATACTTTCCCTCCGCCTCTGCGGATTTCCTGATAGTTTCTTTGTATGCCACCTGCGGCGCTCCCGTGGCCGCTTCCACTCCAAATTCCCGTTTCATTCGGTCCACGATAATTTCCAGATGCAATTCTCCCATTCCGGAAATAATCGTCTGCCCGGTTTCCAAATTAGACTTAATTCGGAAAGTTGGGTCTTCGTCAGACAGTTTATTCAAAGCCATCCCCATTTTTTCCTGATCCTGTT
>CAYHNU010000009.1:0-17317 GCA_964358085.1 uncultured Gammaproteobacteria bacterium
TGACCATTAAATGATTGTCTGTTCCTCCTGTAGTCAGTTTAAAACCTAATTTCATTAATTCTTCCGACAAAACTTTAGCATTTTTGACTATTTGTTGGGCGTATTTTTTAAACGCCGGAGTAGAAGCTTCTTGTAGAGCAATGGCAATTGCAGCAGTCGTGCCATTATGCGGTCCGCCTTGTAACCCGGGGAAAACCGCCCGGTCAATTTTCTTTGCCAGTTCCGGATTATTAGTCATCAGTATGGCCCCTCTCGGACCCCTTAAGGTTTTATGGGTTGTAGTCATAATCACATCGGCATAACCCACCGGACTGGGGTGAACTCCTCCGACCACCAGGCCTGCAATATGTGAGATATCCGCCAAAACCAAAGCGCCTGTCTTCTTGGCAATTTCCGAAAATCTTTTGAAATCTAAAATCCTCGGATACGCAGTCGTCCCGATCACCATCAGTTTTGGTTTCTCGATCAGCGCCAACCTCTCTACTTCATCGTAATCAATCATGCCGTCCTCGTTAACATCGTACTGCACGCTCTCAAAAAACTTTCCCGAAAAAGTAATTTTGGGATGGCCGTGAGTCAAATGTCCTCCTCCGGAAAGTTTTAACCCCATTATTTTTTCTCCGGGTGAAACCAAAGCCATAATTGCCGCGGCATTCGCCGGAGAGCCTGAATAACACTGAACATTGGCATATTGAACATTGAATATCTTCTTGGCCCTCTCAATAGCTATATTTTCAATCTCATCAATATGCTTATTTCCCTGATAATATCTTTTCCCGGGATATCCTTCGGAATATTTGTTATTGAGCACTGAACACTGAGCACTTTTTACTGCGTAGCTGGCATAGTTTTCGCTGGGAATCAGCATCAACGTCTCCGCCTGCCTCTTTTCCTCTAACTTCATCAGTTTCTCCACCTGTCTATCCATGCCGCGATTATACCTTAACGCGTATTCAACATTTCACTAATTCTATATATCACTCCCACTGCCACGATAACCCAAAATAAATATGGCCATACATTCCATCGTTTTTCGTCTCCAAACAAAATCTCTCTCGCTTTACCGTTTCCCGCTTTTCCTAATATTTCCGCATCTGGAATAATTTTCCGCTCAGGCACTTCTTTGTTGTACCACTTTCCACACCCTCTTTTCAACTACATCAATCGTTCCGTTTCCATCCACTTTCTTTACCAGCTTGGGATATTTCTTCATTTCTTTTAGATATCCTTTACGCACCTTTTGAAAGAATTTTTTATCCATACTTTCAAATTTGTCCCCACTGGCATCTCTGGTCCTAGAAAGAGCCGTATCCAAGTCCGTATCCAGCCAAATTACCAAATCCGGCCAAATTCCTTCCACAGCTTCTTTATTAATCTTTAATACTCTGTCTATTCCCAAATTCCGGCCAAATCCCTGATACGCCATGCTGGTAAATACTGATCTGTCGGCCACCACGATTCCGCCCGCATCCAACACAGGTTTTATTACTTTGCGCAGAGTTTGCGCCCGGCTGGCCGCATATAAATATTGCTCGCACACCGCATCCATTTCGGTTTCAAATTTCATCCCCTGCACCACCCGTCTTATCTCATTAGATATTTCATCTCCTCCTGGCTCTTTGGTCCACACCGCCCCCAATTTCTCGGCCAAAATTTTGCTCTGAGTGGTCTTTCCGCACCCCACCACCCCCTCAAAAGCTATGTATATTCCTTTTACTTTCATACGTAAAATTACCTCGGCTTGGTCCAACTGGCAAAATCGCATTTTGGGTAATTGCCGCAGCCGTAGAAGGACCGGCCGGAGCGGGTTTTCCGGATAATCACATCCCCGTCTCCGCATTTAGCGCATTTCTGTCCGGTTTTATTCTGATAATTAGCTTTGTAATCGCATTCCGGATATCGACTGCAGGCCAAAAACTTGCCAAATTTCCCCAAGCGGATAATCGCTTCCCCCTGCCCGCATTTAGGGCACTTTTCTCCCGTATTTTCCACCTCAATCTTCACTCTCTCTGCAGTTTGAGTCACTCCCTCCAATTGTTTTGCAAAAGGAGTATAAAAGTCAGCCAGCAGCGGCTGCCATTTTTTTTCGCCCGCAGCCACCTCGTCCAACCCGTATTCCATATTGGCCGTAAATTCATAGTCCACGATATTGGGAAAATTGGCCACCAGGAAATCATTCACCGCCAGCCCCAGACTCGTCGGTTTAAATCTTTTGTCTACCTTTTCCACATACTGCCGGTCCTGGATCGTCGACAACGTAGGGGCATATGTGCTGGGTCTCCCAATCCCCATTTCTTCCAAAACCTTAATCAGCGATGCGTCGTTGTATCTGGCCGATGGTTGGGTGAACTTCTGCATTTTTTCCAAGCTCACAAAATCCAATCTCTCCCCCTCTTTTATTTCTGGCAATTGAGCATTGAGCATTGAATCTTGAGCCTTGTCGCCATTGACAACTTTGTACCACCCATCAAACTTAATAATCTCGCCTTTTGCCTCCAAACTATATTCTCCGGCTTTGACGATGATCTTGGTCGTCTCTCCCAAAACTTCCGCCATCTGGCAAGCCACAAACCTCATCCAAATCATCTCATACAACTTTTGCTGATCGTGATTTGAAAAAGTATTTTTATTATCAAGTGCAGTTGGCCTGATAGCTTCATGCGCCTCCTGTGCAACTTTACTCTTTGTCTTATAAAACCTCGGCTTCTCCAACGCATACTCATTTCCGTAACTATTAACTATGAACTCTCGACTCATAATTGCGGCCTCAGCCGCAATATTCGTCGAATCCGTCCGGTGATAAGTAATATATCCCTCTTCATACAATCCCTGGGCCACCTGCATTGTCCGTTTGGCGCTCCATCCTAATCTATTGGCCGCGGCTTGCTGCAATGTGGAAGTCGTAAACGGCGCCGGCGGCGTTCTCCTGAAATCCTTTTTTTCAATACTATGAACCATGAACCGTGAACCAACTAACTCTTTCTCAATTCTTTCTGCATCTGCTTGATTTTTAATTTCTCCAACAAACCGAACACTGAATATTGAATATTGAATATTTTTCAACCTAACATCTATCTCCCAATACTCTTCCGGTTTAAATGCCTCAATCTCCCGCTCCCGTTCCACAACCAATCTTACGGCCACCGATTGCACCCTACCGGCCGACAGCCCCCGTCTGATCTTTTTCCACAACAATGGAGACAATTTATACCCTACCAATCTGTCCAAGATTCTTCTGGCCTGTTGGGCCTCCACCAACGGCATATCAATACTTTTAGGCGTTTTTAATGCCTCATCAATCGCGTGTTTGGTAATCTCATGAAACGAAATCCGTTTAAACTTTGAATCTTGAACCTTGGACCTTGAATCTTTGAGCATTTCACGGACATGAAATGCGATGGCTTCTCCTTCCCGGTCTGGATCTGTCGCCAGATAAATCTTCGTCGCTTCATCACTTAATCTCTTAATCTCTTCGGTTTTTTGTTTCTGTTTTGCCGTCTGCACATACTCCGGTTCGAAATTCTTATCAATTTTAACCCCCAATCTTTTCTGGGGAAGGTCCCTAATGTGGCCGTAACTGGCCTCAATTTTATATCCTGAGCTTGTCGAAGGACCCAAAAACCGGGCAAGAGTACGAGCTTTTGTTGGACTTTCTACTATAACTAAGTTCATAGTGTATTGGCCTTCGCCTGCTCCGTAAAATCGACGCCGTGACGCGAGGACGCAGACCTCGGGAACGGCGAGATTTTTACCGGGGTCGGGCTCTCCACAATCACCAAATTCATTTTTCTATATTATCACAGATCTTCTCTTAGCCTTGCCAAAAACCTCGCGTATGCTACAAAAAAACTATCGCTATCGTCTCCCATAACAATCCTAACAATAGTGTCAGAGTTAGATTTATATCGCCACCCAAAATAATTGTTGGCCAACTTTGAAACTACGCCCACTCTAGCAATTCTACTTGCCACTGTATTATCAATTAAAGATTCAACTTTTAGGGGATGCTCATAAATATCCACATTAGCTAAACTCGGAATAGCCAATGCTACTAGATATGTCCTTAATCTAGTTAATTGATCTAACGCATCATCCACACTAGTCGCTTTTAATTCGTCTAACCCTAATGTATTTAAATTTACAGATAAATTTTCCCAACCGTGTCCAGGAGTGGTTAATACATATCTTCTGTCTTCAGCCATGACGTGGATAGTAACTCTCTCTCTACAAAGTCAACTATCAGCCTTCCCTCCGCCCATTTGTCATATTACAGCGACCACTTAAATCCGACAAATCAACCCACCCCGAATATTTCCTTTAACTCTTCCTCATTTTCTATCGTCTCCAAAACTCCTATTTTTACTGCATGCGGCACATCCAAGATCTCCCGCAGGTACTTTACTTCCCCGCTTACATCATACGGACTGACAAATACACTCTCCTGCATTTGCTGCATTCCCAGCATTTTCAAAAATCCCCTCAGCTCATCCCTCCTCTTCTTTTCTTTCTCTGGCACGTCAAAAAACACTATTCTCCATTTTCCATCCCATTTTCCAGATTTCGGCTTGAAATCAGCCCATTTATATTTCAAAATTTCTTTCCGGCCCTTATCTGTAATCTTCACTACCCACCGCCCATCTTTCTCCTCTATCTTCACCACTCCCCGCCTCTGTAGCCTATTGGTCACCCTTTTCATCTCCGACGGAAAATAATCCTCCCAATTAATTATTTTCGGATTCCATAATCTTTTGTACGCCGCCGCCTTTGTCAGTGGAAACCACACCTCCAGTTCATCTTCCAAAAATTTCAATATTCCATCCGCTGTTATCTTTCTTCCCATTATCTCATCATCTTCTCACACCACCAATTTGTCAAATTCAAGCGGCCGCTCTATTCTGACAAATAATCCTTCTCTATTTACTCGCCTATTCCCTTAACCAACCCATAATCAAATTTATCTTCAACCCCAAAATATTTGACCAATATTTTGCGGGCGATGGGGGCCGCCGCTCGCGATCCCTCCCCCCCTCCCTCCACCAACACTGTCACAGAAATCGTCGGATCTTCAGCTGGTGCAAACACCGTAAACCAGGCATGTGACCCTGTTTTTCCATTAGCTTGCACATACTCCGCCGTTCCCGTCTTGCAAGCGACCGTAGGGAGCGATTCGGCCCGCGAAGCTTCAGCGGAGTGGGCCACGCTACTACCATTCCAGTCAAAGAATGGATATGCCGTTCCCCCCTCGCTGCACGCCCCAATCATGCCAGCCTTCACTACAGTTAATATTTCGTCACCAATATTGATCATCGAACATTGAATATTGAATATTTTATTCAGGTGCGGTACACATTTTTTCCCTCCCGCGGCAATTACATTAGTCATCAAATTAATTTGCAACGGAGTCACCAGCACATCCCCTTGGCCAATGGCCATATGATACGTATTCCCCAAAAACCACCTTTCCTTTTTCGTCTTCCACTTCCAATCCGGCGTAGGGATCAATCCTGCCACCTCCCCAGGTAAATCAATTCCTGTTTTTGTGCCCATCCCAAATTTCTCGGCCCATGTTGCCAATGTCTCCGGCCCAGTCAGCTCTCCCACTTTATAAAAAAAAGTGTCCACCGACCGAGCTAAAGCTTTCTCCCATCCCACCACTCCCTCCGTCCGGCCATATTGAGTAAAATACCAATTAGTATAAGCAAACCGGCCCACACTAACTGACCCCGTGTCGGTGTACGTAAAATCTCGGTTCGCCTTCCCAGACTCCATTGCCGCTACCGCCGTCACCATCTTAAATACTGACCCGGGAGGGTATACCCCCCCAATGGCCCGATTGAAAAACTCCGACGTCGCCGTCACTGACCGGGGATCAAAGGCCGGCGAACTCACGAGTGCCAGGATTCCCCCTGTTTGGGGATCACTGGCAATTACCGCACCTTTTGTCAACCCCAAGCGTTGTCGAAGGGCTTCCCATGCTGCCTGCTGCAGTCCGGCGTCTAACGTCAACGTCAAATCCGATCCGGCTTCTGCTTCCTGCCGTCCCAACTCCCGGACGACCTCCTGCTGTGAGTTAACCTCTACCAACCTTCCCCCATCCCGGCCCCGCAACCGCTCTTCATATTGCTCTTCTATTCCAGTCCGTCCAATTTGGCTTCCCAGTTCGTATTTTTGTCCTGCATCCCGCAACAATCCCACTTCTTCTTCATTCACCTCTCCCACATATCCCACCACATGCGCGGCTGCTGCCCTCATTGCTCTCAAATCCTGCCCGTTCTTGTCCAGGATTTTCCCCCGCTCTGCCACCAGCCTGATTTTTTTAATGCGGTTCTCGTCTGCCAATATTCGATACTTTCCGCCAGAAAGTATCTGCAGCACTCCCAGCCGCACCAGTATTCCCCCCATGGCCGCCAGTATCACCAGCCACACCGCCCAACCCCGGCGGTAATCAATTTCTCTCTCCTTTTTTATCCTCCCCGGCGTCTCCTTCACGTCTGTCACTACAAAATCACCAAAACTCACACCGGGCTTAAATCGTTTCATAGCGAGTCCCACCACGCAGGACGAGATATATGAAAGGATCCACAAGTGTAAACGAGTGGTAGGTTTCCTTTCATATAGTATTCTACCTTAGTCCTCCCACAACGCGAACTTTATTCAGAAGCTTCATGTCATCTAATACTTTTCCGCACCCCCGTACCACCGCCGTCAGCGGATCGTCTGTAATATACACCGGCATCCGAGTTTCTTCGCTCATCAATTTATCCATCCCCGAAATCAACGCTCCTCCCCCGCACATCACTATTCCCCGCTCCAATACATCGCTCACGAGCTCCGGCGGAGTCTCCTCGATTAAGTCCGCCACCGCCCTGGTGATTTCCCGCAAAACCGGCATCAATGCTTCTCTCACTTCGCTGGCCGTAATTTTGATCGACCGCGGCAACCCGCTCTCCAGATCCCGCCCCCGAATAACCATTACCTTTTCGGTCGTACTGGCGTGAGCATTCCCCAAAGTCATCTTAATTTCCTCGGCCGTTCTTTCCCCCAGCAGTACATTATATTTCAAACGCATGAAGTGAATAATGGCTTCGTCCATTTCGTCTCCCGCCACCCGCAATGATTTATTTACAACTATTCCCCCCAGAGAAATAATCGCGATTTCGCTGGTCCCCCCGCCAATATCCACTATTAATAGTCCCCCCGGATCAGTAATCGGCAACCCCGCCCCGATTGCCGCCGCCATCGGCTCCTCGATCAACCAGCACTGCCTGGCCCCTGCGGAGAGCGCCGCTTCCTGCACCGCCCGCCGCTCCACTTCGGTCACCCCCGAGGGGATACCGATTACCACCCGCGGCTTAGGTATCCGGGGAATAATCCTTCCCGATTCGTGTACTTGCTGGATATAGTGCTTCAGCATCACTTCTGTAGCATCAAAATCCGCAATTACTCCGTCTTTTAACGGCCGGATGACCTCGATGGTCGCCGGATTTCGCCCCAGCATTCTTTTAGCCTCCTCACCGATGGCCAGCACCCGTTTGGTTTTTTTATGCATAGCCACGACAGACGGCTCCCGGATGACAATCCCTTTGCCCTTCACATGCACCAAAGTGTTCGCCGTCCCCAAATCAATCCCCACATCATAAGATAACAGTCCAAAAAGATAATCGAGCATATCACCCGCAATATAGAGCCAAAGCCAGCTCTTGACAAGCACCAGAATAAGTATTACTATAGTTCATACTATGAGTACGAACACCCAGCGCATTACTATCAGCATGCCCGATTATTTATATACCCAGCTGGTAGCCGCCGTTCCTGCCGGTCAAATCAGCAAATTTGTGTCTACCGCCACCGAAGATAAAATCGTAAGCCAAAAATTAACAAAAAAAACCGATCCTATAGAATACTTTTTGTCTTTGGGAAACTCCATACCTCACATGACTACCAAG
This sequence comes from uncultured Gammaproteobacteria bacterium, assembly GCA_964358085.1. Classification (GTDB taxonomy): domain Bacteria; phylum Patescibacteriota; class Microgenomatia; order CAZETR01; family Amesbacteraceae; genus GWC2-45-19. Next base: position 7,947 of record CAYHNU010000009.1, read on the forward strand.
CAAATATTGGCTGCGATCAGAAAGGGCCGCAAATGAAACAGTATGTAATTGACACTTCTGTGGTTATGAAATATCTAACCGATAAAGGTTCGGCGGCTGGAGTATGGCTTTTAAAAGCTCTTAAAGATAAACAAACGAAACTTCTGTCGTCAGATTTATTTCGTTTTGAAGTTACCAATGCGATCAGATATTCTCCCACTTCGCAAGAAAACCTACCAAAACAGATTATGGCCGTACTATCTTTACCAATTAAAATTGTCGGAGTGAGTGATAAAGGATTTTCAGAAATTACCAAGATGGCCAAAGAAAATAATACGACAGTCTACGACACCAGCTATCATTTTTTAGCCATTTCCATGGACGGAATTTTTGTCACATGCGACCGCGACTACTTCCAAAAATCTAGACATTTGGGCTACATAGAGTATTTGGGATAAATCCAGCTATCAATGTCTCGGCCCCCGTATCCCGTTTCCATGGTGACGTTCGTCTTTAAATTTTCTGCTCTTCACAGGCTCGTTTAGATCGTGCCTTTCTCGACTTTTTGCCCTATCCCGACAGCTCATTCTCCGAATCACAGCTGTCGTAATAACAAACGCCAACAACGTTCCCGCCGTTTCCAAATTGGCCCACATTGACAAAAATTCAGGCGAAAGCAATCTTTCCATACAAAGAACACCTATTCTACCGCATAAACGTGATTTTCACCACATGCCGTAACTCTTGCTCCACCGCCATTCGTCTCACATGATCTCCGGCAGCAGTCTCCATCTCTTCCGCCCTCACCCCCATCCTCCAACTTTATCACTAACCCTTATGCCTCCTGATAGCTTGCTCATGTTGAATATTTCGCACCACTTGATCACCCGATACCGCATGTCCAAAAAATTTCTGGTATAACCTGTCTAGCAGGCCTTTATCAATAGCCTCTCTCCGTGAACCCGGCTCGCTCTCCAAAGGGGTACTGGTGCAAGTAATATGCTGATCATTTCCCCCCACTGAAATAGGTGTTCCCTGAACTTCCATTAAATAAATTATATCACCCTCCAGCCTCTTTACGAAATTGTCCTATCAGCCCGTCTACCAATAGCCGTCTCCGCTTCAGCTCCTCCTCTATTTTCTCGCTGGAAAGCTGTCTCTGTAGCATTTCATAATATAAATCTCCCTCCAGGCCAAACGTCTCGCGATATCTCCCCCACACAGTCAGTAGATGAGCCAAATTTTCTCGGGAAATCGTACTAGAAATATAAGAATGTTTACTCCCAATCACCAACCTCATTATACTCCTGCTTACCCTCTCAATGAGCTAACCTGTCCGTATTTTCCCCTGCAATAGTGTAAAATGTCCAACTATGGGTCTTGCAGAACTAAAGAAACATTGGGAGGAACTTCTTGCGGATGAAGGCATGCCGGCAAACATTGACCAAACCGGCAAGCGGGCAAGAATCCACAACGGCAGACGTGTTCCAGTAGTCAGATTTAGTGAGGGAATGACCGCCAGCCTCCCTGTTTGGCCAGGCCAAGGCGATACTGCCGACCTCGCCACCAGCCCAGATCCAACCGCCGAGGCTGCCGAAGCCAATCTCGACAATGTTTAATAAAATCGTCAAACGTATTTCTCAGGCCCTCCTCGGTGGAGTCACTCCCACCCCTGGCCTTCGTGAACAAAGAATTCAGGATACCCTCGATCAACTCCATCCTGGGAGAGAACTACAGCCTTCTCGGGCAGACGTTTACAGCCAGGGGAGTAGAGTCTCAATCGAAGGTGAAGCTGCAACTACGTATGCCATCCAAAGGGAACTCGATGACGGAGTAGAGGCTGAAAATCTGTTTGACGACACTGAGGCTCATAGCCGGCGCGGTCTCCTACCTTGCAAAAGAGTCAGAAAAGAAGGATAGACCCCCAAAACTTGACATAACCTATAGTCTGTAGTACAATACACAGCATGACTCAAATAGATCGCGATACACTTAGATCTACGGCCTACGGGGCATTTGCCGGATTTGTTTTGGGATGGATATCCCTCTTCGCGGGTTCACCGGAGGCACATACTTTTAATTTAATGCAAGAAGCTTTCAAAAACATTGCCGTTGCTACAATAGCTGGAGCCTTTATCGGTCTCACTATGGCCCGGACGCTCAATCGGATTTAAACCTGCTAAACTAGTCCTCATGTCCGTTTTTTTCTACCTTCTTTTCATCTTCGTCCCCCTCATCTGGCTTCCCAATACTTCCGAACTTTTTGAATTCAACAAACTCATTCTTACTTATATTCTGACCACCTTCATCGTCGGCACCTGGGCCATCCGCTGCATTATTGAGAAAAAATTTATTTTCAAACGCACTCCCCTCGACTGGCCCATCTTAATCTTCTTAATCTCTCAATCTCTTAGTCTCTTGTTCTCCATCGACCCTCACGTTTCCTGGTACGGCTATTATTCTCGCTGGAACGGCGGATTACTATCTCTTATTTCCTACTCCTTATTATACTGGGCCTTTGTCAGCAACATGGACCGTAAAAGTGCAATATTCAGTATTCAGTGTTCAATATTCAGTGTCATCATTGTCGCTATATACGCTTCTTTGGAGCATTTTGGCGCATCTATCTCCTGTCTCCTCACCACCGGCTCCTTCAATGTGACCTGCTGGGTCCAAGACGTGCAAAACCGGGTCTTTGCCACCCTCGGCCAGCCCAACTGGCTGGCAGCCTACATCACAGCGCTGATTTTTCTACCACTCAGCGCCGCAATTTCTAATTTCAAATTTCTAATTTCTAAACAAATTTCCAAATCCCAAATCCTGAATTTATGCACTTTCATACTTCTTTTTACAACTTTGTTATTTACAAAATCCAGGTCGGGTTTATTGGCTTTCGGCATTTCTTGGACCGTCTTTTGGGGACTTAACATTATTCGTTTAGGTCAATTAGAAATTAGGTCAATTAGAAATTTTGTGGCCATAAACCTATTACTATTACTATTAACTATTACTATCCCCAACCCCGTCCGCGATTTAGTTCTAAAGACCAAAGACCAAAGACCAACAGCCAGTCAAGGAACGGCTCTCGAAACCGGCGGCACCGAATCCGGCAGCATTCGCAAGATTGTCTGGACCGGCGCCCTGCGTATTTGGCAGGCCAATCCCAAGAACTTTTTAATCGGTACCGGCCCCGAAACCTTTGCCGAAAGTTATTATCAGTTCCGTCCTATCGAACACAATCAGACTTCCGAATGGGAACTCCTCTACAACAAAGCCCACAACGAGTTTTTAAATTACCTTGCCACTACTGGTCTACTGGGACTACTTTCGTATTTATTATTACTCATTATTCAGTTTTCAGTATTCATTAAAAAATCACCGAACATTGAATATCGAACATTGAATATTGCGTTACTGGCCGGCTGGCTCACCATCTCTATCACCAACTTCTGGGGTTTCTCCGTCGTCATCATGCAGCTATTTTTATTTCTCTTCCCGGCTATAGCCATTACTCTCCATGACCAATAGCCAAAAATTCGGAATTATTTGCGTTTTGAGCATTGCGGGTTGGGCATTGTGGGCTGCGGGCCGCTACTGGGTAGCGGACACACTTTATGCCAACGGTCAAAAAAATTATCAGTTTTTCGTCAAAACCCAAGACCCGCAATATTTAGTCACTTCTTTCAACGCTTTTCAGTCTGCCTCCAAAATGAATCCCCATGAACCGGCCATTCTTTCTGAAACGGCCGTTTCAGCAGCCTACGTCGCCACTGCCCTGGCCCAAATCAACGCCACCGCTGCCGGCCAATTGGCCCAACTATCGGTATCTTTGTCTCAACTCTCCATCTCTCTTTCTCCCCATCATCCGAATTACTATAAATCCGCCGCCCGTGCCTACATTCTCTTGTCAGACATGCCAGCCGCCGCCCAAGTCCTCTCCGACGCTGAAAAAATTTCTCCCACCGACCCCCGCCTGCCCTACAACCTAGGGATAATCTACAAATATTTAAACGCCACCGACTCCGCCCGTCTGCAATTTCAAAAATCCCTCCAACTCAAACCCGACTTCATAGATGCCCAAGCTCAGCTAGACCAAGCTACTTCTTCGCACTGACAGCTCCTATTGCTGCGGCCAACATTCCTCCAGATCCGGTTTTATCCACTACATCTACTTCTGTATCGCCCACTCTAATTCTCACTGCCTCTTTTCCATCCATTGTGCTAAGTCCCCCAACAAGGGTTCCGCCTTTCAATAATTCCGTTGTTGATTTACCTTCACCAGTAATATCTAGCGTTTCGGCCAAAGCCTGGTTTCCAGTATCCATTTTTTTTTGAAAAACAGCCCTCTCTAGATCGATGTCAAGTGTTTGTGACATCCTGCCATTTAAGCATTTCCGCATGTTAAAATCAACCCATGTCAAAAATAGTTACTGTTCCTTCAGACGTTCTCCGCAAACCGGCCAAACCAGTTTTGGCATTAGACAATAGAGTTCTTAGTTTACTCATAAACATGGAAAAGGTCCTCAAAACAGCCAAAAATCCCCAAGGAGTTGGTCTAGCCGCCTCCCAAATCGGCGTCTCCTTGCGTATCTTTTTCATCCGCCCCGTCAAAAACGGTCCCATCACTATTTTCATCAATCCTGAAATCGTCAAGTTCTCCCAGAGACAAAATGTACCCACCGGGAAAAAAGGCGTCTACGAAGGCTGTTTGTCCATTCCCGACCATTACGCTCCCATCAGAAGATCAACCAGCGTGACAGTCAAATATCAAACTTTAAAATCCAGAATTCAAAATTATAATAATCAAATAAATTCTAAATTAAAAAACCAAAACTATTTGGATCTTAGAATTTCGGATTTAGAATTTGAAAGCAAAACTGAAGTTTTTACCAGTTTTGCTGCTCACGTTATTCAGCACGAAATGGACCATCTCAACGGCATTTTATTCATCGACCGCTGTCTGGAACAAAACTCCAAACTGTACAAAATAGACGGGGAAGAATGGGAAGAAGTGGGAATTTAATAATCGCTTCACAAATCATGAGACCTCACGCCCAAATCAAATTCCTCATTGGCATACCTTACCACCTGTTTCAAAACCTCAGGCTCAAATCTAACACCCAACTTTGGCCAGCGATCCCTACCTCCTATTTCCATCTGTCCAGTCCTGTACAAAGATCGTAACACATAACACGCTCGAGCGTCGCCCGAATCAGCCTCAACGCACATGCCTGCCATGGTATGCGCTAATTCAATTCCATCTCCTCCTAATTGACCCCTATTTCGATTCTTAATTTGACGCATAAGGATTTTTCCAACTGTTTCATTATCCTCAGCCCGTCTCTGTTCTGCTATTCGCCCTGCAACGACAGCGGCATCTGTTTCTTCGGTTTGTTGATCCCTTGCCTCCCTTTCCAACCGTTCACCTCTGACCCGACGCAACCCATATCCAGCACCACTGGCAACAGCAAGTAGTAGCCCCTCGGCTACACGCATTTCCCACGATCCAGAACCACCAGTTTCCATAGCCAGCTTGTTCATCCCCAAAGCTCCCACAGTTACTATCGCCGCCGTGATCTGCATCGCGTTAAAATTTCTCCACCCAACCTCAGACCACCCACGAATCCATCCAATCATAGCCACTGCAGCAACCGGAACACCGACTATCACCCCCCCCATCATAAAATCCGGGTGTCCATCTGGACGTACAAACTGCTGTATAAATTGAACCGCTAGTCCCACTCTTTGTGGGCTTGCCACAATAGCCGCCGCCTCTCCTCCACCCACTGCAGAAGCCACTAAGCCCATCATCGCCGGAAGGCCCCTACCCAGGTCGGTAATTCCTTCAGCTACCAACCCATCTCCGACTCCCAATGCACGAACAACACCCGACGCTTCAAGCTCAACTCTCTCGGCTACTACAGGAACTGCCCCAACCACTGTCCCCGCAGCATCTTTGGCTGTTCTTCTCGCAACCTCAACTCCTTCCCTGACTTCCCGGTACTTACGACCAAAGACGACCGCCGCAACAAAATCCCACGAAATATGACTATGTCCCTTCTGTTCATTCATACCTATTGCTAAATTATAGCACTATAGGTTATATAGTCAACATCGCCCTCTGTCACCTAAATCCCGGTTTTATTTATCAGAGAGCCGGGTCATTCCTGGACAACATTTCTAGCGCAAACCCACCCTGTCTCAACGCATCTTGTTGTCTAGCCGAAAAATTATTCCATAATTCCATCAACAATGACTTATCATCTACTAAATCGTCTACTCTTTGCTGCGCCGCTAGTTCTGCTGCCGCCAGTCCATACACAAATTTATATGTTGTCACAGCCGAAGCAGACATATCCCCGGGAGACAAAACTATCAACCATTTTCTGTCTCGCATCGGACGAAAGTTGACTTCTGCTCGGCTTGTTATCAACCCCTGCCTCAAATCTGCCCCTATTCCCAATATCATTCCCACCGCCTGATCTGTCGCTACAGCTATCCCCACTCCGCCAGCCACCAACCCCCGCCAAGCCTCTTCCACATCAACTAGTCTTCCTGCAATCTGAATCATTTCTGCACGACTGCTCATATTTCCACTATAATTATGCCATGTCAAAGCAAATCGTCTTTTTCGGCTCATCGCCGTTTTCAACTATTGTTCTAGAAAAGGTTCTAGGTTCTAGGTTTCAGGTTATAGGAGTCATAACCACAGAAGATAAGCCTGTCGGCCGCGGCCTAAAAATAACTCCCAACCCCGTTAAGGTTTTAGCACAAAAAAATAATATTCCGGTATATGACAGTATCACCCCCCTTCCCCCTCTTAATTTAAGAGGGGGTGGCCCGCAGGACGGGGGTGATATCGGCCTTGTGGCAGCTTATGGTCAGATCATAAAACAAGAAACATTGGATAAATTTAATGGTCAAATATACAACATTCACCCATCCCTACTGCCAAAATACCGTGGCCCTTCTCCTCTCCAGGAGCAAGTCTTAGATGGCATAGTCGAAACCGGCGTCACTATTATCCAACTTGATGCCCTCCTGGACCACGGCCCAATAGTAGCCGTCGCCCACGACAAAATTTCACCAGACGACACTACTGAAACTCTAGGAAACAGACTTTTTGAAAAAGGCGCAAACTTATTTTTAAATCTACTGAATACCAAACACCGAACACCGAATATTCAAAATGAAGCCGACGCTTCATTCACCAAAAAACTCACCCGCCAGGACGGATTCGTCCCCTGGGAACAATTTCAGCCCGAAAAACTCGACCGCCAATTCCGCGCTTTTTATAACTGGCCGGGAATTTGGACCACTACTCCTAACGGCCAGCGTCTCAAATTAATAGCCATAAAGCCTGAAATATTAGTCCAACTCGAAGGCAAAACTGTACAACACTGGCCTATTCAGAACTAACCACATCTATATATTCTCGAACCCCTGCTGTTTCTTCTGCTGTTTCTCCCTGCCCACGAAGAGCATCTCTCCACCACTTTTGTAATTTCGCTTTCCTAAATTTGTCCAGGGTCGCCAACACTCCCACAACAAATAATTTCCTAGCATCAGTCTGTTTAGCAACCCTTCCAATCTGAGAGCTGGCATCTCCCTCATCACTTCTAATCGCAGCCGTAACCCTTCCGAACTTCCCATCTCTCAGTTCCATATTAAGAAGTCACCGCCACTGTTTTGACATTCGGATTTTTACCTTTAAGTTTTCTCAAACACTTCGTGCACAGCTTCATTTTGTGCCACTTGTGCAAATTAGGCTTAAATACCTTGCGTGTGCTCTGCGCCCGCTTTTTCCACTGACCCCCCGCCACTCCCCGGTGATGAGTATGGGACTCGCCATACTGCACTCCCTTGCCGCAATTGTCACACATATACGCCATAAGTGCTATGATTTTAGCATGCTGGATTTACTTTTTACTAGCCCCTTAAGTTTTGTAGTCATTTTTGGCGGCATAATTATCGCCATCGGCATCCATGAGGCAGCCCACTGCTACATGGCCGATTATCTGGGCGATCCCACTCCCCGGTCTCTCGGCCGTCTGTCTCTTAATCCCTTAGTCCACTTAGATCCTGTGGGCACCTTAGTTATCTTAGTCACCGGCGCCTTCGGTTGGGGCAAACCTTCCCCTTTCGACCCCTATAATCTGCGTAATCCCCAACGTGATACGGCTCTCATCGCCCTGGCCGGCCCAGCCAGCAATCTCCTTCTAGCTTTTTGCCTCTCCCTCATCGCCCGTCTAGCTTCACCCCCTCAGTTCCTTTTCTCTATCCTCTTTTTTCTTATTTCTTTAAACGTCAATCTAGCCGTATTTAACCTCATTCCCATTGCTCCCCTGGATGGTTCCAAAATATTTCTCAAAAACCAATCGAATCAATATTCCCTCATGTTGTTACTTTTACTCATCTTCCCCCTCTTCGGCGGCCACTCCCTGGCCTCCCTCATCATTTCCCCAGCTTCCAACCTCATCCTCCGTCTCCTCATCCCTTGACACCCGTGTATAATTAGAGTGTCCTGCCGAGAAGGACAGTCAAAGGAGATTTTTCTTGACTAATTTCTCTAAAGTAAGGGCCGGGGCACAACTCTGTTTGGGTCCAAGTACCTGAATAGACATCTCCCTCACAGATATGTTTGGGGAAAGCTCGCCCACTTAATTTTTACTCGAGGAAAAACCTTTACTTCCTGATCGGCGGGATCTTTATTTCAGCACAATCAGCTACGATCAGCACGAAATCAGCACGATTGACGATGATATACTGGATTTGTGATACAGGATGTATCTGAGCTAAGGGTTTACCAACAATCTCTAAGTTTACTTCGGCCAATATATAAGCTTGTATCCACAATTCCCTTTTCCCACGACAGGCTAAGAAAACAAATTCTGGGTTCTGCGGAAGGAGTTCCTCCACAAATTGCAGAAGGATTCGCTAAAAGAAGATCAGATAAGGAATTCAAAAGATAGCTAGAAATAGCCATGGGGTCCTCTGATGAAACAATTACTCATCTGCAAGTAATAACCATCCTTTCTGAAACCGAACATGCAATTCCCAAAGACGATTGTTTGAAGTTAATAGAGGAATATCGTCATGTTTCCAAACAAATCAATCGTCTTCGAAATAATTGGGACAGTTTCCGATCTTGCTGATCTCGTGCTGATGGCTGCCGATCCCGTGCTGCTTCTGCTAAAATTAGTCTATTGCCACCTTAGCTCAGCGGTAGGGCAGCTGTTTTGCCTGCCCGCAGTAGCAAGCCTTCCTAGCTCAATGGTAGAGCAGCGGTTTTGTAAACCGTCGATCGCAGTCCGATTCTGCGGGAAGGCTCACCAATCCACCACACTTGCATCCCTCGAACAATTCATCTATTCTACAATCATGTTCGACTT
>CAYHNU010000010.1:0-15977 GCA_964358085.1 uncultured Gammaproteobacteria bacterium
GCGTCTTGCGCTTTAGCGAGATGCGTAACGCGGTCAAGGTCTAGCCTTTCGCTTCGCAAACATTATATCATTCTGTCAACTCCCGCGCCGAACTAGTCAACTAAGGTATAATTTGCGTGTGAATTATTTGGGAATTGATTATGGGGCAGTGAAGACCGGAGTGGCGTTGGCCACCGGGCCGTTAGCCGAACCGTTGACGACAGTTAAAACCGAAAAAGCACTTCAGTCAATTAAATTGCTTCTCGGCAAACATAATATAGACAGTATTGTGGTGGGGGATTGCCCCGATTTTTTTTTGGATAAGTTGTCAGATTTAGCGGTCGTGCATCAAGCCGACGAAACTCTTTCGTCTCACGACGCCCGCCAATTCTTATTTCACACATCTCAAAAAAAACGCCGTGTTAATGAACATGCAGTCTCCGCCGCCATCATCTTGCAAAACTGGCTTGACTCAAATCTATAAAACAGTTAAAGTCACCTAGATGTTTAAAAACGTTATTGCCCCCGTTCAAGCCTGGCTTCTCTCCCAGGGGCGCTGTGTGGGTTGTGGTACCGACTTGGTTCAGGGTAAATCAACCAAACACTCCAGTGGCACCAAAATCGTTTGTAAAAAATGCGGTCGTATTTTTATCAAAGATCTTCAATCCGACAAGTATCGTCGAGCCTTATTTGAGGAAATCTAGGGCTGTGAAACTTCTAGCTAGTATATTTGCCGCTCTCGCTTTGATCTCGTTATTAAGTTTTACTTGGTGGATTCGCCAACTTTCACCTCTAAACCCCGCTTCTGACCAAACCCGCACTTTTATTATTACTCCTGCCCAGTCAGCCTCGGCCGTTTCCCAAGCTCTTTTTGAGCAAAAATTTATTCGCTCCGTCCAGGTGGCTAAGATATATTTTGTGCTTTCCGGCCTGGATAAAAAAATCAAAGCAGGTACCTACCTTCTTTCCCCCGCCACCGATCTGAAAAACCTTCTCACATCCTTAACATCCGGTCCCCGGGATATCTGGGTTACTTTTCCTGAAGGCTGGCGCCGGGAACAAATTGCTGCCCGTCTTGCTTCCAATCTGGACAATTTTGACTCTACCGGTTTTTTATCCCTTACCGCTACTCTCGAAGGTCGTCTCTTTCCTGATACCTATCTTATCCCCGCCTACTCCACTCCTGCGGATATAGCGGACACCATGACAGCCACCTTTAATCGTAAAGTTGGCCCCATTGATTCCGGCACGCTGATCCTGGCTTCTTTAATCGAACGAGAAACCAGAGCAGCCGCCGATCGCCCCGTCGTAGCGGGGATTCTTCTCAAACGCATTAAAGCCGGTTGGCCTCTTCAAGTGGACGCCACCATCCAATACGCCCGCGGCGATTGGTCTCCCGTTACCGACACCCGCTATCCCTCTATTTATAATACTTACATTCATATCGGTCTGCCCCCCACCCCCATCGCTAACCCCGGATTAGCCTCGATCGAAGCCGTCCGTCGTTCCCAAAATTCACCTTATTGGTTTTATCTACACGCTCCCGACGGGACTATCCATTACGCCACCACTGTCGAGGAACACAATTTGAATATTGACAAATATCTTACTCGCTGATATAAACAAGGCAGCTTAGAAACCCCGAACGGTAGAGATACCGAGGGGCTTTTTGCGCTACCGCAAGCAAATGCCAGTATCTCGCCGCTATATCTGGGGACAGGAGCCCGCCCACCTTCCTCCCCTCAATTTGACCCAGATTCAGCTCGATTCATGGCAGTGGTTTATCAGCATTGGTATTAGAGAGGCCGTCGCCGAAATTTCTCCTATCGAGGATTTTACCGGCAAGAACTGGCTGCTGGAATTTGATCAATACTCCATTGAAAAACCCGCTCTCTCCCCGCTTCAGGCCGTACGCAAAGGCCTGACTTATTCTTCCGCTCTGCGCATTCACACTAAACTTACAAATAAACAGACCAAAAAAAACACCTCAAGCGAGGTTTTTTTAGGGGATATTCCCCAGATGACCCCCCAGGGCACTTTCATTATTAACGGCGTCGAACGAGCGGTAGTCAACCAGATAGTCCGTTCTCCTGGTGTCTACTTCGGCTCCGAATTAGACGCCGCTACCGGTAAGCTTCTGAATACCGCAGAATTGCGGCCTATTCGCGGCACTTGGCTGGAGTTCGAGGTCGGGAAGACCGACGTGATTTCTATCCGCGTGGATCGCCGCCGTAAATTTTTATCCACCACCATTCTTCGGGCCATGGGCCTGTTGGAATTCCCTTCCGGTTTAGAAGCCACAATTGCCAAAGAAACCACCAAAACAACTGAAGAAGCGTTAGTCGAAGTTTACAAAAAGATGCGCCCCGGGGAACCGATTGTTCTGGAAAACGCCCAAAAACTTTTGTACGACCTGTTTTTTAATCCCCGCCGCTACGATTTGGGCACCGTCGGCCGGTACAAGATCAATAAACGCCTTGGTACTGTTTCCGACTCTCGGGTTCTGACTCGCGACGACCTGGTTTCCACTATCAAATATCTGATTGGCCTTTCTCAAGGAATCGGCAAAACCGATGATATTGATCACTTGGCTAACCGCCGCGTCCGTCGGGTGGGTGAGCTGGTGGCCACCACCGCCTTTCGCGAGGGCCTTTTGCGGCTGGAACGTGCCATCCGCGAAAAAATGAGCCTGGTGTCCACCGAGGAGCTGGTTACTCCTACCCAATTGGTCAATGCTCGGCCGGTCATTTCTACCATCAACCAGTTTTTTAGAAGCTCCCAGCTATCCCAGATTTTGGACCAGACCAATCCCTTATCCGAAATAGACCACCTCCGCCGTCTGTCTGTTTTTGGACCAGGCGGTCTTACTCGGGAACGCGCCTCTTTTAGTATCCGCGATATCAATGCCTCCCAATATAGTCGCATTGATCCGGTCCGTTCTCCGGAAGGTCCGAATATCGGACTGATTACTTATTTATCTCTGTATGCTCGCATCAACGAATATGGATTTCTAGAAGCCCCATATCGCCGGGTTGTCAAAAGCCGCGTGACCGATGAAATTGTTTACCTGTCTGCAGACGACGAAGAACAGTACAGGATTTCTTATTCTGATATTCGGACGGATAATAGGGGATATATTTTGGACGAGTGGTTGCCGGTCCGGCACGCCAGCCTCTTTACTGAAGGGCCGGCTTCTCAAGTTGATTTTGTAGATGTGGTAGCTCGGCAGGTGGTTGGCACTTCAGCCTCTCTCATTCCTTTTCTGGCCAACGATGCGGCCAATCGGGCTCTGATGGGGACCAACATGCAAGCCCAAGCTGTGCCTCTGCTTCAGCCCTCCGCCCCATTAGTAGGCACCGGTATGGAAAAAGAGATCGCCGCCGCCATGGGCTGGGCTATTTATGCCACTCTTCCCGGCACTATCACGTACGTCGACGCCCAAAAGATTGTCGTTAAACTAGCCAAAAAATCTGCCGAAACCTCCGGCACTGAGACGATTTCTTTCAAAGGGGACTTGCAGACTTACCATCTCACCAAATTCAAACGCACTTCTCACAGCACTTGCTACAACCAAAGGCCGACGGTGACCGTCGGCCAAAAAGTTACTCCCGGCACTCTGTTAGCCGACGGTCCGGCCACCGATGGGGGAGAGCTGTCTCTGGGTCAGAACCTGGTTATCGCCTATGCCTCCTTCGACGGTCTAGGCTATGAAGACGCCGTAGTCATTTCTGACAGACTAGTCACTCAAGACTTGCTAACTTCTATCCACATCGAGGGGTACGAAGCCGACGTAGTAGATACTAAGCTTGGACCGGAAGAACCCACCCGGGACATTCCCAACGTCGGCGAAGTTTATCTGGCCAACCTCGATGAAGGCGGCATAGTCACAGTCGGTTCCGAAGTCCGCCCCAATGATATTTTAGTTGGTAAAATCGCCCCCAAGGGAGAAACCGAGCTTTCGGCTGAAGAGCGGCTGCTGCGGGCCATTTTTGGTGAAAAAGCCCGCGACGTTCGCGACACCTCGCTCCGCATGCCCCACGGTGAACGGGGTATTGTAGTTGACGTCCAAATTCTCGATCGGGACGCTGGAGACGAACTGCCCCCCGGCACTCATAAACGGATAGTTGTCAAAGTAGCCCAAATCAGGAAGATCACCGTCGGGGACAAGCTCGCCGGTCGTCATGGAAACAAAGGCGTCATCAGCAAAATCGTTCCCGTTGGAGACATGCCCCACCTGGCAGACGGCACCCCCATCGACATCATGATTTCTCCCTTGTCCGTTTTGGCCCGCATGAATTTAGGCCAGCTTTTGGAAGCCCGCTTAGGCTGGGCCATGTCCAAGTTGGGCCAAAAAGTCGGTGTCCCCGTCTTTGAAAAGATTTCCGAAGATCAAATTGCCCGGAGTTTAACCCAAGCGGGTCTGCCGGTTTCCGGTAAGACAACCCTCGTCGATGGACGAACTGGAATCCCTTACGAACAATCCACGGTAGTGGGGGTGGGCTACATTCTTAAGCTTTCTCACATGGTGGAGGACAAAACTCACGCCCGCTCCACCGGTCCCTATTCTTTGATCACCCAGCAGCCGCTGGGAGGCAAAGCCCAGATGGGCGGCCAGCGCCTGGGAGAAATGGAAGTTTGGGGCCTAGAGGCTCACAAGGCGGCCGCCACTCTGCAGGAAATGCTGACCATCAAGTCCGACGATGTCGTCGGACGGGCCAAAGCATTTGAAGCCATCGTCAAGGGCACGGAAATTCCCAGCGCGTCCGTTCCCGAGTCCTTTAATGTTTTAGTCAAGGAACTCCAAAGTTTGGGTCTGCAAGTTATTCCCCAGGGAGTTCAGCTTAAAGTAGCTCCCGTTGCGGAAGATGCCACAGTACAAATATGACCACCAAACCCATCGACCATCAAGACTCGTTCAAAAATATTCTCGACTTTACCAGTCTGCAAATCAAGCTGGCTTCTCCCGAGATTATCAAAATGTGGTCCCACGGTGAAGTCACCAAGCCGGAAACCATTAACTATCGCACTCTTCGCCCCGAAAAAGACGGTTTGTTTGACGAACGGATTTTTGGTCCGGTCAAGGATTGGGAATGTTACTGTGGTAAATACAAGCGCATCCGCTACAAAGGCATAATCTGCGATAAATGTGGAGTGGAAGTCACTCAGTCTCGAGTCCGCCGTGAGCGGATGGGACACATTACTCTGGCTTGTCCGGTAGCCCACGTCTGGTATTTCAAGGGCGCCCCCTCCAAACTGTCTCTCCTCTTAGACGTGGCTCCCAAAGCCCTGGAATCGGTTATGTATTTTGCTCAGTTTATTGTCACCTCGGTCGATGTTAAAGAGCAAGCCCTGGTTCTCGACCGGCTGCAAAAGCAGTTCGCCGAAGATCGAGCCAAAATTAAATCCGACACGGCTGCCAAAGCCGCAAGTCTCCAGACTGAGTTTGATCACAATCTTAAGTCTCTGCATTCTTCGGGACTCAACGAAGATGCTAAAGGTTTAGCCGAAAACCAGCTCCAGTTAAAACTCAAACAACAAACCCAGAACCTCCACGACGCCGAGGCGGCCGAAGACCAAGCCACACTCGCTCTTTACCAGCGTTTATCAGACATAGTCAAAAATCTTAAATTGGCCAGTATCCTCACTGAAGACGAATATTTTAAACTCAACGATCACAAAGCCGCCGGCTTTTTGGAAGTAGGAATGGGAGCCGAAGCTGTTTTGGCGGTTATTACCCAGATTGACCTGGATAAACTAGCGTCTGGACTACGCCAGGAAGTTATTTCTACCACCGGCCAACGGCACATCAAGGCCACTAAGCGCTTGCGGGTAGTAGACGGCATGCGCCGAGCCGGGGTCGCCCCAGCTTGGACAATTCTTAAAGTTCTGCCGGTTATTCCTCCCGACCTCCGCCCCATGGTTCAGCTGTCCGGCGGCCGTTTTGCCACTTCCGACCTCAATGATTTATACCGCCGGGTCATCAACCGTAACCACCGTCTCAAACATTTAATAGATTTGGGGGCGCCGGAAATTATTTTAAGAAATGAGAAGCGCATGCTCCAAGAGGCCGTGGATTCCCTCATTGATTCAGCCCAACACACCCGAATTGTTTCCCGCCGGCCGACGGCTGCCCGCTCCCGATCTTTGTCAGACATGCTGCGCGGCAAGCAGGGACGTTTTCGTCAAAATCTTCTGGGCAAGCGGGTAGATTATTCCGGTCGGTCTGTCATTGTGGTCGGGCCGGAATTAAAACTTTCCCAATGTGGTTTGCCCAAGGATATGGCCCTGGAGATGTTCAAGCCTTTTGTACTTCGCCAAATGATTGTCCAGGGACTGGCTCCCAACGTCAAATCTGCCAAAAACATTCTTGAGACCCGCCCTCCGGAGGTTTTCGACATTCTTGAAGAAATTACCAAAAATCACCCCGTTATTCTTAACCGGGCTCCCACTCTGCACAAACTGTCCATCCAGGCTTTTTACCCCATTCTTATCGAGGGATCTGCCATTCGTATTCATCCTTGCGTCTGTGCCGGTTTTAACGCCGATTTTGACGGCGACCAAATGGCGGTCCACGTCCCCATCGGCGCCGCCGCCATAGCCGAAGCCAAAGCTCTAATGATGCCCGAGCAAAACTTGAGAAAACCGGCCGACGGTACTCCCGTCTCTGTTCCTTCTACCAAAGAGATGGCCCTGGGAAATTATTACTTGACTTCTATTGACCCTACTCTCTCTTCTTATCCATCCCCGTTAAACTGGGAAGAAGCCATTAGGGCTTATCATATGGGCTATCTCAAACTGCGTCAGCCGGCCCAAATTCGTATCGATGCCACTTCAGTGGTAGAAACTACTGTGGGCCGCTTGTTCTTCAACGCCATTTTGCCGGAAGCTCTGCGTTTCTTAAACGAACCAGTCCGCCGTTCTACCGTAGTTTCCCTTTTTGCCAAAGCCTTTAAGCTTTACTCCAGTGAAACAGTAGTTCAACTGGTGGATGATATCAAGAATTTGGGCTTCTGGGCAGGTACTCTCTCCGGTCTCTCTGTCAGTATTACCGATTGTGTTCTTTCCCCTGATCGCGACCGGGTCATCTCCGAGGCCAATGAATCTGTGACCGAAATCGAACAAAACTTTACTTCAGGCCTGATTACTGTCGAAGAAAAGAAACGCCTGTCCCAAGAAGTCTGGCTGGAAACTACCGACAAGCTGGCGGACATGACTTGGCAGCTCATTGATAAGTCCAACCCCATTCATCTTATGGTAGACGCCCAAGTCGGTCGTATTTCCCGTGAGCAGGTCAAGCAGTTATCTGCCATGCGCGGACTGGTAGTCGATCCTCTGGGCAACATTGTAGACTTGCCTATTAAAAGCAACTATCGTCAGGGTTTCTCCACATTTGAATATATTTCCGCCGCCCGTGGTGAACGCAAAGGACTGTCCGATACCGCCATTCGTACCGCCGACGCCGGCTATTTAACCCGCCGCTTAGTGGACGTGGCTCACGACGCCATCATCCGTCTGGAAGATTGCGGTACCACCTCCAGTCTGACCATTAACCGCCAGGACCGCCGGTCCAAGTCTTTCGCAGTTCGGCTCTTCGGTCGCATTTTGGCCGCAGATGTAGCCGGCATCCCTGCCGGCACCTTGTTAGACGAATCTCACTTGGCCACGATTGAAGCCAAAAACATCGATCAGGTGGCTATTCGCTCCACCCTTACCTGCAACGCCCCGTATGGACTGTGCGCCAAGTGCTACGGGCTAAATCTGGCCAGTATGACCATGGCCCAAATGGGTGACCCCGTAGGAGTCGTTGCCGCCCAAAGCATCGGTGAGCCCGGCACCCAAATGACTCTTCACGGCAAGCGTGGTTCCACTTCTGCCGGCGGAATAGATGTTACCCAGGGATTGCCTAGAGTAGAAGAACTTTTTGAAGCCCGGACTCCAAAATTGGTCTCGCCCTTGGCCGAAATTTCCGGCAAAGTCGAGCTGGTTGAGACTGACTCCGGTTACAAAATTCGTATCAGAAACACCGCCGTCAAGCCTATTGAAGAACGAGAATATTTAATTCCTCTAACCGCCGAACTCAAAGTCGCCGACGGAGATTTAGTTACTACCGGCACCCAATTAGCCGCCGGATCTTTAGATATCAAAGAGGCGCTCGAAGTCCGCGGTCTCCGGGGTGCCCAGGAATATCTCATCGAAGAAATTCAATTGGTCTACGAATCTCAAGGAATTCCTATTCATGACAAACATTTTGAAGTAATTGTCCGCAAGATGAGCGACCGGGTCCGGGTTCTTACTTCGGGAGACACTACCCTTCTGCCCGGCGACATCGTCGACCGTTTCACTTTCGAGACCGAGAACGCCCGTGTTTTGGCCGCCGGAGGGGAACCCGCTACTGCTCAAGTGGTTATTCTGGGCATCACCCGTTCCGCTCTCAAAACCGGCTCCTGGCTTTCCGCCGCGTCGTTTATCGAAACCACAACTCAATTGTCTGACGCGGCTATCGAAGGTCGGATTGATCCTTTATTGGGACTTAAAGAAAACGTTATTATTGGCCGCCTTATCCCTACCAGCCCCGAAAGAGCGGCCATAGTATAATTAAGAGCTAATTATATGCCAACCATAAATCAACTTATCCGTTTCGGTCGCAGGCCCCGCGCCAAAAAAGTCAAGGCCACGGCTTTGCGTCGTTCCTTTAATTCCTTGGATCGGCGTTTCGTTGAGTCGCACAGTCCCTTCAAGCGGGGAGTAGTAACTATTGTCAAAACCATGACTCCCAGAAAACCCAATTCGGCTATTAGAAAAGTGGCCCGGGTGCGCTTGTCAAATAAAATCGAAGTCACGGCTTATATTCCCGGTATCGGGCACACTCTAGCCGAACACGGCATCGTTTTGGTTCGCGGGGGCCGAGTCAAAGACTTATCTGGGGTTAAATATCACATCGTGCGGGGCAAATACGACGCGTCCGGAGTAGACAATCGCCATCAAGGCCGGTCCCGCTATGGGACCAAGGCTACGTCGGGCCCCGTTGCTGCCGCTGCCAGCTAAACTTATGAGATCACGCCCCGCTACCCCCAGACCAAAGACTCTTGACCCAATCTATCCCCATGTCCTGGTCACCCAGCTCATCAATGGCCTGATGCACGACGGCAAAAAAACCGTGGCCCAAAAGCAGGTTTACTCCGCTTTCGCTTTGCTCAAAACTGAAAGCCAACCCGATCCGCTGGCCGCCTTTCTGCAGGCTATGGAGAATCTCCGGCCCCAGATGGAAGTTCGGGCCCGCCGCATTGGTGGCGCCGCTTATCAAGTTCCTTCCCCGGTTCGGGGGCCTCGCAAAGATTCTCTGGCCATCCGCTGGCTGGTTGCCGCTGCTCGGGAACGTCCCAGTAGCCTTTACCACACTTTTGCCGCCAAACTAGCTGCCGAAATCACTGATGTCTTGGCCAACACCGGCGCCGCCATCAAGAAAAAGTTAGATATGCACAGAATGGCCGAGGCCAATAAAGCCTTCGCCCACTTTCGTTGGTAACGTCGTCTACTATGAACTATCAACTAATAACTAATAACTAATTTATGGCTCGATATACTGGACCAAAAAATAGGTTAAGCAGAAGAGAAGGTCTAGACCTTTTTGGTAAAGGCAACAAACTTCGCCGCGCCCAAATCCCGCCCGGCCAACACGGTCCCAAAGGCGTCCGCCGGCTCTCGGACTATGGAGCCCAGCTTCGGGAAAAACAAAAAGCCAAACGTCTTTACGGTCTTCTGGAGAAACAATTCCACCGTTATTATGAGACAGCGTCTCATAACCCCGGAAATACCGGATCTGCCATGCTGACTCTTCTGGAAACTCGCCTGGATAACACTGTTTACCGGCTGGGTTTTGTGCCGACCAGGGCCATGGCCCGCCAATTAGTGGGGCACTACCACATCTTAGTCAATTCTAAGTCTGTCAATATCCCTTCATACCAAGTCCGCCCCGGAGACATTATTACAGTAGGTCCCAAGATCAAACTTCCTCTACCGGAAATCGAAGCTAATCCGCCTTCCTGGCTCTCTCGCCTTGCCCTCGTCGGAAAAGTTGAGCGCCTGCCCGAGCGGGCGGATATTGACACTAGCATAAATGACCAACTTATAGTAGAATATTATTCGCGATGATACCGCAATTTACCCTTACCCAAAATGATCGCAAGTTCATTTTCGAACCTTTGCCTCAAGGTTACGGTCACACTCTAGGCAACGCTTTGCGCCGCGTGCTTTACACTTCTATTCCCGGCGCCGCTATCACGTCAGTAAAATTCGGCGGAGTTCGCCACCAATTTACCACGATCGTTGGTATCCGTGAAGACGTGGTCCAGCTAATCCTCAACCTCAAACAAGTTCGTCTGTCTTACGCTGGAGCGGAGCCAATTCAAATCACTTTAGATGCCAAAGGTCCAGGCGTTGTCAAGGCTGGGGATTTTAAACTTCCCGCCACCGTTTCCATCGCCAACCCGGATTTCGTCTTAGCCAATCTGGCTGACAAAAATACTAAACTAGAAATTTCTGCCACCGTCGAATCCGGCCAAGGCTACTCTCCTGCCGAAGAGCGCCAAATTTCTACCGTCGGCGTCATTCCCATCGACGCCACTTTTTCTCCCGTCACCTTGGTCAACTACAGTGTGGAGGCCACCCGCGTTGGCCGAGTCACCAATTTTGACCGGCTAATTTTGGAAATTACCACAGATGGTACCGTTTCTTCCGAATCCGCTCTCAAGATCGCCGCCCAAACCCTGGTAACCTTTTTCCAAGGCGTAGTCGATCCGCAAGTCTCTTTGGCTACCCCGTCCGCTAAATCCTCACCCACCTTGCCCGGCGGAAACGTTTCTGTCGAGGAATTGGATTTACCCACTCGGATTGCCAATGCTCTTCAGAAAGCCGGACTTGACACTATCTCTTCTCTCATTGCCATCCCCAAATCAGAACTGGCGAAAGTTAAAAATCTTGGGGCCAAGTCAGTCAAAATTATCGAACTCGCTCTGCGTGAGCGGGGATTCGAATTTGCCCTATAATCCGGCCCTCAAACACATATGTTGTCTCGGGATACAAATCAGCGTCAAGCTTTACTCAAAGGTCTAGTGGGGGCGATAATTCGTTCCGAAGCCATCGAAACCACAGAGGCCAAGGCTAGAGCCGTCCGTGGACTGATAGATCAGCTGGTGACCCAAGCCCGTAAAGGAACGCTGGCCAGTATTCGTCAGGTTGAGAAAGTAGTGGCCGATAAAGACCTGGTTCACAAACTGGTTCACGATATCGCTCCTCGTTTTAAATCCCGCCCCGGTGGCTATACCCGACTCATCAAAACCGGACGCCGTTCTGGTGATAATGCTCCCCTAGTGCGCATGGAGTTTGTGAAATGAAAACATATTCTCCCAAAGCTTCCGAAATTCATCGCGATTGGCATCTCGTAGACGCTTCCGGTCAAACCCTGGGACGGCTGGCTACACAAATCGCTATTTGGCTTTCCGGCAAGCATAAGCCGGTTTTTGCCAGCCACATAGACATGGGGGATAGCGTAGTTATAGTCAACGCCGCCAAAATTGTCCTTACCGGCAATAAAGCCCAGGCCAAAATCTACTACCGGCATTCCGGTTGGCCCGGTGGGTTAAAAACCACCCCGTTTTCTAAGCTTGGTCCCGAGGGGGCAATTCGTCACGCAGTTGCCGGAATGCTTCCCAAAAACAAATTACACGACCCCAGACTTTTACGGTTACATATTTATGCCGATACGACTCATCCTTATGGCCAACACTTCGCCTAATCGTAAGATAGACAAAATTATTGCTTCCGCCATTGGCCGCCGCAAGACGTCCATCGCTTCGGTGCGCCTGCTCTCGGGCACCGCCGAAATGACAGTCAACGGCAAACCCATTTCCCAATATTTTCCTGGTGCCGTGGCCAAGAACCGTTATTCACAGCCCTTTGTCGCAGCCGGTGTTACTAAATATACAGCTACCGCCAAGGCTCATGGAGGCGGCATTTTTGGCCAACTGGACGCCGTGGTTTTAGGTCTCTCCAGGGCCTTAGTCACCGCCAGTGAAAAGCTTAAATCCCCTCTGCGTCAAGCGGGTCTCCTGACCCGCGATTCCCGCAAGCGCCAGCGCCGCATGATCGGCATGGGTGGCAAATCCCGGCGCAAACGCCAATCCCCCAAACGCTAATTTCCACCCCTGGGGTGGAACAGCTTTGCCACCTCCGTTGTTAACAAAATTTCCCACCTTTCAAGTGGGATTTGAAAGTTTCCACCCCTGGGGTGGAATGGCTTCGCGAATTGACGACAATAATGCGACCGCACAAAACTTGTCAATTTAATGCATAAGATTTCCCACCTTTCAGGTGGGATTTGGATTTCTGCGCCAAACTTGACATCTGCCTAGTTGTGTAATAGTATTGTGTATATGTTACAGCGTAGTCAAGTCTTATTAGAAGATCTCCAGTTAAGGCAGTTAAACCTTTTGTCCCGGCTCAAGAACGTTTCAATTTCACAACTTGTGAGAAATTATGTTGGTCAAGGATTAAAAGTGGATGATTCCATTGTCGGGACTAAAGATTTTAATCCTGTAGATATACTGATCAAAGCCGCCGAGCGCGCTAAGCAACTTAAGCAATCGCATGGTCCTACCGATCTAGCCCTCAATCACGACCACTACCTGTATGGCGGGAAGCGGAAAGATGAGATATAAGCAAGTAGTGTTTTTAGATACAGGAGCTTTAATAGCTGTTCATGACGAAAATGATAGTTATTGGAAAGAAGCACTGGAAAAACTTAAACGACTAAGAAAATCGAGTCCGGTATTTGTAACCACCGACTATGTGGTCGACGAAACTTACACCGGCTTGCTCAAGAAAGCGGGTTATGGTTCAGTCATGGAGTTTGATAAGACCCTGAGTGAAGGACGCTGGCATATTGAAAGAATGAACGAGGGCAGGTTTGTCAGAGCCCAAGAAGTTTTTAGAAGATTTAACAAAGACAAAGAGTGGTCCTTTACCGACTGTACCAGTTATGTGGTGATGAAAGAGTTAAAAATTGGTACGGCTTTCACTTTTGACCAGAATTTTGTACAAATGGGATTTAAAATTTTGTAGTAAAGGACTAGTATTGTAGTAATGAAAAGAATTGGTTTGGCAGTATTAACGACAGCTGCTATTGCGGGAACGGGCATGTTTTTTAAAAATTTCGTTAATCCCTACGAGACGGTTTACAAGGTCGCGGACGGAGACACTTTTATCCTCGAAAATAACAAACAGGCCGTCCGCCTTTTTGGTATCGACGCTCCGGAAATGGATAATTGCTACGGACCGGAAAGTTATTCCCGGTTAAGTGAGCTTCTGAAAAAGAAACAGATCCAACTGAAAGAGCCCCTTGTCGATAAATTCGGCCGGATCGTGGCCTTGGTATACGTTAATGGCCGGCTCATAAATGAAACCATGATCAGGGAAGGTTACGCCGCCTACCGCAGCGAACCGGGCAGCGGCAAAGAAGTCATGAAAGCCGCTCATGAAGTAGCTAAGTCAAAAAAGATTGGTATTTACTCATCTGCTTGCACTGATGAAGTTCCGCCAGATCCTAAATGCGCCATCAAAGGCAATCATGATTTAGACCGGGACGAGTATTTGTATCTCGCCCCGGACTGTCCATATTATTCTTTAGTAACAGTCCGAAGATTTGAGGGTGACCAATGGTTTTGTACTCCGTCCCAAGCCCAAAAAGCCGGTTTCACCATCTCTTCCGCCTGCGCCATGGGTACCAAAAGAGAATAAGAACTCACGAACTTAAGATAGGTGAGTGGTTGAATTTCAACTCTGTTCCATTGCCCAATACGATTTTCAATCTGGGGAAATCCGGTCGATTAATATTGCTTATATCCCAGGAAAGGTCAGGATATTTTTTGACCAGATCTTCGAAAGGGAAATCAATCGTGAACTCCGCGTGTTCAAATCCAGACTTTGAAATTTCTCCAGTCTTCGGCTCTATGAGTTCGACAGCGGTAATAAGATAATCTTTATATTTTAAAGGCTTAAATAGCTCGAAAATACCCACCCTTCGACCAGAAACCATCGCCTCGCGAAATAATTTTCCTGCAGTCAAGAATTCTAGTTTTATTTGGTCGTATTCTTCAGCTAAACTAGCGCTGTAGCCCAAATGATCGAGGGGAAGGTTGTTTACATCAATTCCTAGCTTTTCAATCTCCAAAAACCACGAGTCCAAAAAAATTGAATATTCGTCAATTTTCATAAGTCGGGGCGGGCAGAATTGAACTGCCTCCACACGCACCCCATGCGCGCATTCTACCGTCAAACTCCGCCCCGAGTTTCGCACTTGCAGATTTTACCATTCTCCATTAAAGTATTGAAGATGCCCAAATCTCTCAAACCCAAAAAGAAAGCCGTCACCGAGGAATATGTTTGGGGTGTGGCCAACTGGATTCATAAAGATCTTGGTACAAAAATCGAGACCCTGAGCAAAAGTCTGGATCAAAAATACAACACCATGATGGAGCATTTGGTAGATATCGCCGGAAAGTTTAAGAAATTTGGTGAAGAGCAAGAAACCACTTCTTTTCGTCAAGCTAACCACTCAGACAGAATTGAAAAATTAGAGAAGAAAGTTTTTGGCTCGGTTCAAATATGATTGCTACTTTCAAAGAAACTCTGGCCAGTCTCAAGGATTTAAAATATGGCCAGACCATTATCAAAAAAACCGTCCGTCAGGCCCTTTGGTATTGGACTAAATATATATTACTCATCACCGCCCTCGGAGTTATTTTGGCCATCGCCGCTCTCGCTTATTACGCTCCTCAACTGCCCAGGTTACTCGGAGACCAAATTCCGGACATAGATTTAACTCTCAAAGGCGGTCTTGCCTCAACGACCGTAAAACAACCCTTTATCGTCGGCGACGACAAATTTGTTTTCATTCTGGACACGGCCGGCAAACCGGAAGATCTGGATAAATACCCCGCCGGCATTTTGATTCTTGCAGATAAAGTTGTAGCCAAACAAGATTCCGGCAGTACCCGCACATATCCTCTCAAAGATTTTCCGGACGGCACTTTTACCAAGACAATAATTTTAGATTGGGTCAAGCATAACCAGCCAACTATTCTTGGATTAGGTGCCGGAGCAATCCTTATTTTTGCTATCTTTATCACCGGTTTTACTTGGGCTTGGAAACTGGGTGGATTGACCATTTTCACTCCCCTGATTTGGCTGGCTTCCCGCATCATCAAACGCAACCTTAATTTTGCGGATTCCTTCAAGCTCGTTCTCTATGCTTCAGTTCTCCCCACCCTAGTCGGCGCAATTTCCATTCTTTCTCCCACCTCCCAGATTTCCAGCATTATTCAGCTCGGTTTGTTCCTTCTTTACTCCGTGGGCTGGCTCTGGTACCTACCCCATAAAAAGGATTAGTATCACCTCCTTAATCCCCCTCTTACATCGCAAGATGCGAGTCGAAGACTCGACTTAAGAGGGGGAAACCCGAAGGGAGAGGGTGATACCGTCTTCCTAATTTTTTCTACAACTTCTTCCACATCGTTCATGACTTCCTGGTTCCAAAATCTGATAACTTTAATATTAAACGCGCTTAGATATCTATTTCGATATTCATCATACTTCTTGTTCTTCTTGTGTTGATCCCCGTCAATTTCGACGGCCAATCTCTTAACAGGGCAATAAAAATCCACAACATATCCATCCACACTATATTGTCTAATAAACTTCATACCCAATTGATTCCTTTGAAGCTTTTTCCATAGTAATTTTTCTTCATCCGTAGCACTGTTTCTTAGTTCCTTTCGTCTTAATTTCATTGATGGAGAATTTAACGGGAAATGTGGTCGCATATCTTAAATATACTCCCCCCTCTTGGATTAAGAGGGGGGACAGAGGAGGGTGATACAACTTAGGGCTTGCATTTTTATTTTTGGACTGTATATTGAGGGCAGGTATGGCAACAGATCAAA
>CAYHNU010000011.1:0-15838 GCA_964358085.1 uncultured Gammaproteobacteria bacterium
TCGGCAGTGGCTCCCACCCACAGATTATCCAAAGTGGCGATATCGCCTCCGGCCACATACAAGCCATAATTGGCCGTGGCTCCGGCGGTCAAACTATCGACGTAGATGCCATATTGGTTGGTTAAGACCCCGGCACCGGAGGTGACATTAAGTATTCTTAGAGCCGAGGCATCGGTGATGGTGGCATTGGTGGAATCAATTGGGGCCACCAGTGAGAGGGTAGTGGCTTTGTTGACTGTAGTGGCTGCGTCTGCGGCGATGGTGGCTCCGGTGAATACGACTGTTTCCATGAGTGAGGTGACGGCTGTGGGGGCAGTGAGAGTAATAATTCCCGGAGTCAGAGTAAGAAATGTCTTTTCGGCAGTAGCCGATGCTCCCAATGTAGCCGCAGATCCGGTCAAGGTTAATTCACCAGTGGCGGAAAGAGAAAAGTCAGTATAATTAGTGGCTGACCCATTTGAGTCGTTGTAAGTTAATCTCAAAGAATCCCCCGTGGCATGATTAATTTCCAAAGCCGCGTCCGGTCCCGTCGTCCCGATGCCGACCTGCCCGGCCGTAGTCAAGACGAAGGCGGGCGTTGCCGATCCAGCGGCCAGCTGGATATTTCCTGTGGTGGTTCCACCCAGATTGAGTGTTTGCATGGCTGTTGAAGCAATTGTTGGGGTGCCGTAGAGAGTGAGAGCGCCGGAGACCGAAGCGGCGTTGGCGATGGTGGTGGTGCCGGTAGTTGCGCCAATATTAAGAGCGGTGGCAGCCCCGGCAAAGTTGACGGTAGTAGCAGTGGTATTGACTAGAGCAAAGGTAGTGGAGCCAGTAGTCAGACTGGTGGTAACGGCGGGGGAGGTCAGGGTTTTGGTGCCGGCAAAGGTTTGGGTGGTGGTGCTGACTATTCCGCCGTAAGTTCCGTCGGCTGGTTGCAAATTAAGGGCTTGGCCGACTAAAGTCATGCCATTGGCGTTGGGGGTGGAACCGATGGCGGACAGAGTCAGATCACCGGTGTTGGTGCCGGAGAGATTGCTGCCGGAAACAGCTCCGGCACAAACCAGGGCACCGGTGGAGTTGGTGATGGTACAGCCGGTGGACCCGGAGCCACCGCCGATTAAGATATCTCCAGTTCCGGTATTGTTAAGATTTAAAGCGTCACTTCCTTTGGCATCAATGGAGAGGGCAATATCGGTGTCAGATCCGGTAGCCGCAAGGGTGACTATGCCTGCGGCTGCGGCATTGGTCAGAGTCAGCTCATTAACAGCGCTGGCGGTAGTGGTAAAGCGCAAGTATTCATTGCCACCACTGTCTAAAATGTCCCCCCCGTTTATCTGCAAGTCATCGGCAATCACTGTTTTTGTTCCGGTATTATCAATCGTTAAGTTTCCTGATGAATCTGTTGTGAAACTGGAGTAAACAGTCCCGTCAGTGTAGGTCAGTCTTAACTGTTCGGTGGTTGCTAAAGAATCAAGTTTGGCATCTGGCCCCGTCGTCCCGATGCCGACGTTGCCGTCACTTTGAATCGTGACCACATCCGTCACAATGGTGGTAGGCGATGCTGTATATCCCAAACCCATTTTCGAGGTTGTACCAGAATTGTAAGTACTTAGTCCCATGTAATAATTACCACCATTATTTCCAACCAGACGGTTGTATGCGGTTGTTCCAGAAAAATAAAGTGCAGGAACAATGTTTCCACCAATTTCTAATTTTGTACTCGGCCCCGTCGTCCCGATGCCGACGTTGCCGGATTGGTCGATGACGAAGGGGGTGGTGTCGGAGGCGGCGTCTTCGACCAGCAGGGCATTAAAGGCGCCGGTTTGGGTAATGGTCATGGCTACTGTGGCCGAGGTGGTAGCTGCCAGAACGTCGTTGGTGAAGGCGGGAGAGAGGACTCCGGCAGAGCGGGTCCAGTAGCCATTTTGGCCCGTGGCAGTTGAATCCGTGATGACGTTGTTAACGTATAAATTGTCCCAGGGCAGGGCAGAGGCCCCTAAATCATTGGTGCCGGTGGTGCCAATGGGAATGAGATCGGAGTCGAGGGCCACCCGGCCGGTAAAGGTCATGGCATCAGTGATGGCATTACCCAGAGTGATGGTATCGGAATTGACGGTCAGAGTACCGTTGGCAGTGAGAGTGCCTGTCGTGGTCAGAGCATTATTGACAGTAGTAGTGCCGGTGCCGGCTCCCAAAGAGACAGTGGTGGCAGCGCCACCCAAGTTAAGAGTAGTAACAGTAGCATTCAAGAGATTGAAAGTAGTGGCGGTAGAAGTCAGATCTCCGCCATTGATGGCAATATCGGTGGTGGTGGTGAGATCGCCATTGACGGTCAGGGCGTTGGCGGCCAAGGATAATAAATCGGTGTCGGTAGTCAGGCCAATGGTGGTGCCGTCAAAATTGAGGGAATCCAGAGTAAAGACACCAGCGTCGGTGAAAGTGGCATAGGGAGTACCGGCGTCAGAAATAGTGAAGTCACCGGTACTTGATAAATTAACATCGGCGTTACTGGAACTGGAAACCGTGAGAGATAGATTTCCCGTGCGTCCCAAAGTCATGACTGTAGTTCCCGAAGCCGAAGCTACCAATATATTTTGGTCGCCGGTTTCGTTAAAAATATTAAGGGCTTTTCCGGTAACAGCTCCCGATGAAGTCAATCCTCCGCTGAAAGTGGTAAGAGTGGAAGTGGTGGCGCCACGGCCAGTTACGGAAGCTAGGGTATCGGCTTCAGTGGCCGTCAAAGTTAGGGTTCCCCCCAGAGATACAGCACCACCACCGGTTAAAATTCCACCGGAATTAATGGTGACACTGGAATTGGCCAAATCAGCATTAGCGATACTAGCATTGACGATGGAGGTACTGTCGACGCTGGCCGTTGAGATTAGGCCATTGTGGTCAACGGTAAATTTAGTTACACCGGAGGCTGAAGCGGTAAGCAAGTTTTGGTCAGTACCGGTATCGTTGAAAACAGCTAAAGCCTTGCCCGTTTTGGTGCCGGAGACAGTAAATTTACCAATATCATCGGCTGTAGTGGCCGAGCCGATGAGTAAATTATATGCGGCAGAATCGGGAAAGAGACTGGAGCCGGATAAAGTCCAGGGTCCTAAATTTCCAGTAGTGGTAACGTCGGTCCAGCTGCCTACACCATTGGCGTCGGAAATGAGAGCGTAACCGGAACCGGGAGTGGTGGTGAGTTTGAAAGCCGGAGTGACCAAAGTATTAGTACTGCCGATTTGAATATTGCCGGTATTAGTGTCTCCGAGAGTTAAAGATTTCATGGCTGTAGCAGCAATCGTGGGAGTAGTAAACAGAGTGAGGGAGCCGGCAGCGGTGGCGGTGCCATCGGATTGAATGGCAAGGTATTTGGAAGTGGAACCAAAATTGGTGACCGAGAAGACATCGGCCGTACCTCCGGAAGCTTGGGCAATGCGCAGGCCAGTGGTAGCGACTCCGGTGGGCAGAATGGTTTGGGTAGAGGTGGGATCGGTGAGGACACAGTCGGTACACCCAGAGCCTCCGGAGATACTACCCCAAGTGGGGAGTCCGCCGGAAACTATCAAAACTTGGCCGGTGCTGCCGACGGTGCGTTGGGCCAGGGTGGTGGTGGTGTCAGCGTAGAGCAGTTGCCCCGCCACATATGAAGAAAAACCAGTCCCGCCTTGGATAGCGGCGACGGTACCGCTGGAGGTAAGGTTTTTATTAGCATCGGTAAAGGCCACTTTAGATGCTGTTAGACCTGGCAAATTAATATTGCCGGTGGAAGTACCGCCAATAGTCAGAGTTTGATTTTTGGTGGTTTGAATGGTTCCGGCAGAATCAAAAGTTAGGTTACCGGCGGTTGTCGCAGAACCGGTGTCAGCAAAGACTTGAAATTTGGCACTGGCGGTGGCGGTAGCTCCGATAGTTAAATCGTCAGTGATATTTAGAGGTGAAAGAACTCCTGCGTTTCTTTGCCACCAGCCAATGGTGCCGGAGGTGCCGTTGGGAAAGACGTTGGTGACATATAAATTATCCCAGGGGAGGGAGCTAGATCCTAGATCATTGGTGCCGGTGGTGTCGATGGGGACGAGATCGGAATCGGCGGCCACGCGGCCGGTAAAAGTAATGGCATCGGTTATAGCGTTACCGATAGTGAGATCATTATTAATCGTGGTTGTGCCGGTGGTGGCGCCGATATTGAGAGTGGTGGCGCCGGTGACAAAATTGAAAGTGGTGGCGCTGGTAGTTAAATCCCCACCATTGACAGCCAGGTCGCCAGAGACGACAGTGTTGGCATTGTTGATAGTGGCGGTGCCGGTGCCGGCTCCAATGGAAAGGGTGGTAGCGGCGCCACCAAAATTGATGGTGGTGGCAGTGGATTGGAGTAAATTGAATGAAGTAGCAGACGAAGTAAGGTCGCCGCCATTAACGGCGATATCACCTCCCACCGTAAGTCCGTCGACAATGGTGACGTCGTTGCCGATGGCGGTTAGAGCAGTAATATTCCCAGGGGCGAGAACAATGTTGCCGGTGCTAGCATTACCTAAAGTGAGGCTTTGCATTCCAGTGGAAGCAATAGTGGGAGTAGTGTAGAGAGTGAGAGCTCCTGATATGGTGGCAGAGGATTGGCCGGTGAGAACTCCGGTAATGTTGGCAGTACCCGTAGTGATGATATTGCCGGTGTCGCCAAAGACTTGGAATTTAGCGCTACTAGTGGCAATGCCGCCAATGGTCAAGTCATCAGTGATATTGGAAGGGGACAAAACCCCGGAATTTCTTTGGATCCAGCCGGCTGTGCCACTGCCAGTTCCACCAACCCAAGTGGGTACGCCGCTCACGGCCACTAGAGTTTGACCGTCCGTGCCAACTCCAAGCTTGGCCAGGGTATTGGCAGCCGAAGCGTATAAAATATCGCCGGCGGTGTAAGAGGTTTGGTTGGTGCCGCCATAAATTTCGCCAATTTTGGTACCTTGCCAAGTTCCGGCGCTAACAACGCCCGTCGTGCCTTTGACCTGAAACAGGGCCGAGGAGGTGGCCGTGGCGCCCAAAATGAGATCGTCGGCAATGTTTAGGGGGGAAAGAACTCCGGAAGTGCGTTGCCAGTTGGAACCCGAGGTAGCCCAACTACCACTGACCTTGACATACAGGGAGCTTCCGGCTACAGCGTCAGAACGAAAGTAGTAGTCGCCATTGGCGCCGTTGGCGTCAGAGGGAACTCCGGTGCTGGAAAAGAAGGTAGCATTATTTTGAAGTTTTAAGCCGGCACTAAATCCTGTGGCGGCGAGGTTGAATAGGCCAGTATTGGTAAGTTTTAATAATAAATTACCAGATTGAGAAGCGGTAAAAACGTCGCGGTTGGTATCGCTGTCGATAGCTAATTTAGCGGCACCTGTTGCTGTGCCAATGGAAACTATGTCGCCGGCAGTGGTCAAACGGAGGATAGTGCCGTCGTCGGTCCAGCCGGAGGTAGTGACATCTGTTTTGGTGGCGGCGATGGTAACTTTTTTATCAGAAGTAGAGAGGGTGACATTGTCTCCGGCGGCCAGCTCTAAAGTATCGGTTTTGGAGCCTGCGGAAATGGTATTGGATCCAACTTTGATGTTTTTAAAGATTTTAAGATCAGTAGTCTGGTCGGTGGCGGAAATGGTGGGGTTTTGCCCGCCGGTAACTGTAATGTTGTCGCCGGCCTTGAGAGAATAGAGAACGTTGGGAGCGGTGATATCTTTGACGAATTCAGACGGGATGTTAACTTTGAAAAGCAGATCTTCAACGGTGGTTTGGGAAGCGAGCACCGCGCCAGCGGCGCCGTTGATAGTTGATAGTTCATAGTTCATAGTAGAGACCGCGGAGGGACGACGGAGAGTAGAGATCAGAGATTGGAGATTAGAAATTAGGGGAGCCGGAGAAGGAATGAGGCCGGAACGAACGGCGGTGAAAGAGGCTGCAGAAATCATGAGGGCGACTAGAATCCCGTACAAGACGTGTTTCTGGGGGAAAGAGAGATGAAGCTTGGGCCGGGGGGCAGGCGGGGTGGCGGGGGATTGAACTCGAGGCTGATTTATTAAGTTTCGGATGCAGGTTATGTCTTCTGGAGAATATCTTCTTTGGCCACCAATAGTTCGGGAGGAGGTAATTTTACCTTGACGTTCCCAGAGACGGAGAGTAACGGCGGCGACTCCTAAAATTTTCGCGGCGTCCTTAATTGAGTAATTTTTAAACATGGGCAGATTTTATTGAGGCTGAATTATCAAGTTTGATCAGGTTTTATCAGCTTACTCATTTATGGTGTATATTAATATAAGTGTCAATAGTCATTTAGTCGATAATTGAGTACTTTTTGTTTGTGATACAATAAAAGTATGCTGATTAGGGACAAATTGGAACAAGTATTGGGTTCGAAGCTGGAACACCCGGAGAGGGAGGAGTGGGGAGATTACGCGGTATTTCTAAAACCCGGAAAAGAAGCAGACGCTGTTATAGAAAAGTTGGAAAAGCTGGAATTTGTAAAAGAAGTGTCCCGGGTTGGCGGATTTATCAATATCAAGTTGGAAATTCGGTATCTTGTTGATCAGTTAGAGAGGGTGACAAAAATAAAACCGAAGCTAAAGGGCCAAAAAATAATGGTTGAATTTACGGACCCCAATCCATTTAAGGAGTTGCACATCGGCCATTTGTATAGCAATGTGGTCGGGGAGGCTATCTCCAGACTGTTTGAAGCTTCCGGAGCTACCGTAAAAAGGGCGTGTTATCAAGGGGACGTGGGAATGCATGTTGCCAAGGCGATTTGGGGAATGCAACAGTTAAAAGTCAAAAAAGATTTAAGCGCTAAGTTATTGGGAGAAGCGTATGCTTTGGGGGCGGCGGCGTTTGAGGACAATCCCAAGGTGGCTGCGGAAATTAAAGAGCTGAATATAAAATTATATGAAGCTAAATCTGCGGAAATTATGAAATTATATAACTTAGGTAAACGATGGAGTTTGTTATACTTTGATAGTTTATACAAAAGACTGGGAACAAAGTTTGATTTTATGTATTTTGAATCGGACGCGGGTAAAAAAGGATTGAAAGTTGTAGAAGAAGGATTGAGTAAGGGCGTGTTTAAAAAAAGCGAGGGAGCAGTTGTTTTTGAGGGGGAGATGTATGGATTGCACACCAGGGTGTTCATAAATTCCCAAGGATTGCCTACTTATGAAGCTAAAGAGCTGGGGTTGGCGCCGACTAAGTTTGCGGATTTTCCTTATGATCTATCGGTGGTGATCACCGGCAATGATATAAATGATTACTTTAGAGTGCTTTTGAAATGTTTAGATCTACTTTACCCGGATTTGGCGAAACGGACCAAACACATAGGGCATGGAATAGTGAAGCTGCCGGGAATGGCCAAAATGGCCAGTCGGAAGGGGAATGTCCTGACGGCAGAATGGCTATTGGACGAGGCCAAGAAGAAGGTGCTGGAGATTGCTTCTGACGCTACAGATCCTGACGTTGTGGGAGTAGCGGCGGTTAAGTATGCCATGTTGAGAAGTGGAATAGGGAGGGATATTGAATTTGATCTGGACAAGTCGGTGAGCTTTGAAGGCAGCTCGGGGCCGTATTTGCAGTATACTTATGCGAGAACACAGAGTGTTCTGAAAAAGGCTCAAGGTTCAGGGTTCAAGGTTCAATTAAGTCTTAACGAGAAGGAACTTCGAGTTTTGAGGTGGATTTATAGGTGGCCGGAGGTGGTGGAAGAAGCGGCGGAGAGGCTGGCCCCTAATTTAATCTGCAGTTTTATATACGAACTAGCCCAGAGATTCAATAGTTTTTATGCGAAGCATACGATTTTAAAGAGTGAGTTTAGATTGGCCTTGACCAGGGGCGTGGGACAAGTACTGAAAATGGGGCTGGAGATGTTGGGGATAAAAGCGCTGGAAAAGATGTAGAATAAAGTTAATGTTCTTCCTGCTCGTTTTTTTTCTGGTAACAGTTGCTCCTGTGCGGGCGCAGTCGGTGGGGCAGGGAATAGCTGTAGCTATGTCGGTGGTGGGAGATGTCGTGGATGGGGATGTGGTGTGTAACCATACCGGGGAAATTAAGAGGTGCAATACGGCATATGACGGCAATATTTATGGAGTGTATGTGGCCGAACCGGCTTTGGCCTTGGAGAATTTGAGCTTGACGGACGCTAAAACCGTGGCCACTTCCGGCAAGGCTTATGTGCGGGTGAGCGACGCTAGCGGACAGGTGAAGAAAGGAGATTACGTAACCAGTTCGGCTAAGGAGGGGATGGGGCAAAAGGCGACCAAAAGTGGGTATGTACTGGGAACGGCTTTGGAAGATGCCGAAGGGCCGGAAAGTAAAATATTGGTGATGATTGCGGCCAAGCAGGCATTTGTGACCCTGCAAAACAAGGGCGGGAATTTGCTGGAGACGATTAAGGATGCCATTTTGTCACCGACTCTAACCCCACTAGCCAGTCTGCGGTATATATTGGCGGCAATAATTGCTTCGGCGGCGTTTATTTTAGGATTCTGGTATTTTGGCCGGGTGGCCAAAAGCGGAGTGGAGGCAGTGGGGAGAAACCCGCTGGCGGGACGGATGATTCAATTTAGTGTAATTTTGAACCTATTGTTGACAGCCTTGATTATGGGATCGGGGCTGGTGATTGCCTACTTAATACTGGTACTATGAGAATTATGATTGATTACCAACTTATCTCACTTATAGCCACCGGAATCGCCATCGGGGGAGTGGTGGTGGGATATTTGGATTTAAAGAGGAGGCAAGGGCAGGTGGATGGAGAGGCGGGAAAAGTCCTTCGGCAAGCTCAGGACAAGGCTGGAAATGTTCTTCGGCAGGCGCAGGACAGGGCCTTGGAGATATTGGAAAGAGCGCGGCTAGATACGGAAGCTAGAAGCGAGAAGCTAGAAGTTAGATTGGACAGGGCGGAAGAGAAAGAAATAACGGATTTTAAGAAGGCTTTAGTGGGGATTACCGCTGATCTGCAGGGGGAGGTGGCTACGGTGGTGGGGCAAAAAATCGACGAGGAATTTTCCCGGGCCAGGCTGGAGATTCAAGGATACAAGGATCAGAGACTGAAAGAGATTGACGCTAAAGCCGTGGATATTATTAAAGACGTGACCCGCAGGACCTTGGGGAAAGCGTTGGATATGGCCAAACATACCGCACTGATTGCGGCGGCTTTGGAGGAAGCTAAGCTTGCGCATGTACTCTGATGTTTATGGGTTGGTACTGACTACTGGGGATAGAGAGTTGCTAGTGGGAGAGATTGATATATTAGTTAATAATTTGTATATGACAGAAGCGTTGAAATCGGAAGTGAGGAGCACCGCAGCTGCGGTGTTGGGTGGGTACAAAGATGCGTTACCGGCGGTGCGGGAAGCGGTGAAGCGGATGCGGGAAATAAAATTGGGGGTGGCGGTGGAGTTGCCGCAAAGAGCGATCGAGGGAATTGTCCACAGAGTGAGGAAGTATTTGGGGGAAGACGTGGTGGTAGATTTTCACTTGTGGCCGGAACTGATTGGCGGAGCCACGGTGTATTGGGAAGGTAGATATGGAGATTTTTCGCTGAAAAAGAAACTGGAGGACTATGGACAACTTTAATAAATATTTAGAGGCAACCGGTGAGACGGGGTACGTAGAGGAGATGACCCAGTCGATTGCCCAGGTTTCTGGACTGCCGGGGGCGAAATTATCAGAATTGGTGGTGTTTGAGGGGGGAGAAATGGGGCAAGTTACCAGCTTGGGACAGGATCGGGTAGAGGTGTTGGTGCTGGCTCGGTTGGGGGTGAAGGTGGGAGTGCGGGTGGTAAGAACCGGGGGGCCGCTACGGATTGCCGTGGGGGAAGAAGTGGTGGGTAGAATAATGAATGGTTTGGGACACTGGGTGGGTGGAGGAGAGGAAAGAATTCCTGTGGATCAATGGCGGCCGATAGATGTGGTTCCGTCGGGGATTGCGGCTAGAAAAAAGATTAGCCGGCCGTTGGAAACGGGAGTCTCCTTAGTCGACCTGCTTATTCCTCTGGGGCGGGGGCAGAGGGAGCTGGTGATGGGAGACCGGAAGACCGGTAAAACCAATTTTGTCATGCAGACGATTTTGGCCCAGTCACGTTTGGGGACAGTATGTGTGTATGCGGCCATCGGCAAGAATAATACAGAAATTATGCAGGCGGAAAGTTTCTTTGCTAAAACCGGGGCGGTTAAGAATCTGGTAATTGTAGCTTCCAGTTCGCATGATACGGTGGGAGAAATTTGGCTGACGCCATATACGGCTATGACGGTGGCGGAGTATTTCCGGGACAAAGGGCGGGATGTACTGTTGGTTCTGGATGATATGACGGCCCACGCCAAGTTTTATCGAGAGTTGTCGTTGACAGCCCGGCGGTTTCCGGGGCGGGAGTCGTATCCGGGAGACATATTCCATGTGCATTCCAAGCTGGTAGAACGGGCGGGGAATTTTGTGATTGACGAGGGTGAAGCGGCGATCACTTGCTTGCCGGTGGTGGATACGGTGCAGGGGGACATGACGGGGTATATTCAGACCAATTTAATGTCTATGACCGATGGGCACATATTTTTTGACTCTGACCTGTATTTCGCGGGGCGGCGGCCGGCCATTAATCCGTTCATATCGGTGACCAGGGTAGGATATCAGACGCAATCTGCCGTGCGGCGGGTGCTGGGGCAGGAGATGGTGAAGCGATTGAATGATTTTGAAAAAACCCAGAGCTTTATGCGGTTTGGAGCGGAGTTGGGAGAGGCGGCCAGACAAGTGTTGACGATGGGGGAGCGGCTATTGAGGTTGTTTAATCAGCCTGTACAAGTGACGGTGGCAGCTGATGTGCAAACAGTGGCGGCAGCCATGGTGCTGGCTGGTTTGTGGGACGGTTCGGAAGCGGCAGTTCTGCAAGAGCGGTATGATAAAGACGAAGCGGTGCGCTGCGATTTGAAAGAGACAGTAGATAAGGCGACGGCGATGGAACAATTAATAGCGGAGGTGCGGGAGAAACAATGGCTACCAAAAGACAATTAGAAACAGAAAAATTGGGCCTGGTGGAGATAAAAAGCCTGGTGGAGGCGTATGAAGAGATTGCGGCCGGGCAGATGCAGAAAGTGCGGACGGCGGTCTTAACCGCGCGGGAATTTTTGGGGGGTCTGTCTGAAATATTCGGGGAAGTGAAGTTTAATTATGCCCGGGATGTGTTGACCGTCGAGAGGCAAAAAACCCGGCTGGGTAAGGGCGGGAAGACTGTGGCGGTATGGATTTCAGCTAACGCGGGACTGTACGGGGACATTGTGGAGAGGAGCTTTGATTTATTTGCGGATTACCTGGCTAAAAACCAAACCGAGGCGGTAGTGGTGGGCAGGCTGGGGACTAAAATGATGGCAGATCGTTTACCAAAGATACTGTACAACTATTATGATTTGGAAGATGACCGGGTGGAAGTGGAGGATTTGATACTGATTATGCGGTATTTGCTACAATTCCAGAAAATAGTGGTATTTTACGGGCAGTTTAAGAGTCTGGTGAATCAAATCCCCATGGCTACGAGCGTGTCGGGGGATAGCATTTACCAGCCCTCTTCCGCTGAAGCTACGGAAGGGCAAGCAAGACATCAGTATCTGTTTGAGCCGAAAATAGCTGATGTATTAGAATTTTTTGAAGGACAGATGTTGACCACAATGTTTGAGCAGACAGTGCATGAATCGCAGCTGGCTAAATTTGCTTCCCGGCTGATGTCTTTGGATACGGCGGTGGAGAATATTGACAAGAAAGTGGGGCGATTAAATCGGGCGGGGGTGCGCCTAAAGCACCGGACGGACGGGCGAAAACAGTTATCCAGGATTGCGGGGATGAGCCTATGGCAGTAACTAAAAACCAGGGCAAGATCGTGGGAGTGAGAGGCCAGGTGGCGGAAGTAGAGTTTGGCCAGGTCAAGCCGGGAATGCGGGAGATATTGGTAACTGACGGAGCCGTTTTGCAGGTATATTCATCGTCTAAAGCGGGGACATTTTACTGTTTTGTACTGAAGGGAGTGGAAAAACTGGCTCGGGGGATTGCGGTTACGGCTACGGGTGAAGTACTGCAGATTCCGGTAGGCGACCCAGTTTTGGGACGGGTAGTGGATATTTTTGGAAGCGCAGTGGACGGCTTGGGGGAGATAAAGTTGGGGAAGAAGGCGCCGATTTTTCGAGACGCAGTGTCTTATTCGGAGCTAGTGGCGGAGGTGGCAGTGTGGGAAACGGGGATTAAGGTCATCGATGTGTTTTCCCCGTTGGTGCGGGGAGGTAAGATGGGGTTGTTTGGAGGAGCGGGAGTAGGTAAGACCTTGCTCTTAACTGAAATTCTGCACAATGTGGTCACTTTGGGCAAGAAAGATAATAAGGTGTCGGTGTTCGCGGGGGTGGGGGAACGGACCAGAGAAGGCCAGGAATTGCATGAAGAACTAAAAGCCAGAGGTATTTTGCCTGCCGTGTCATTAGTCTTTGGCCCGATGGGAGAGAATGCGGCAGTGCGGTATCTGACTGGATTAGCAGGGGTGACCATCGCGGAGCATTTCCGGGATGAGTTGAAAAAAGACGTACTTTTCTTTATAGACAATGTATTTAGGTTTGCTCAGGCCGGAAATGAGTTGGCGATGCTCATGAATACGATTCCTTCGGAAGACGGGTATCAAGCCACACTGGCTTCGGAAATGGCGGCCTTTCATGAGCGGTTGGTATCCACCAAAAGCGCGGGGATATCGACCATAGAGGCCATTTATATTCCCTCGGACGACTTTTTGGACCATGGGATTCAGTCGATATTTCCATACTTGGATTCCGTGGTGACGCTGTCCCGGGCGGTATATCAGGAAGGGAGACTGCCGGCCATTGATATTTTGGCTTCGGGGTCGACGATAATTAATCTGGAGACAGTAGGGCAGACGCATTACGAAACGGTCATTCAGGCTCAAAGCATGCTGAAAAGAGCCGAGAGTCTGGAACGAATGGTGTCTCTCGTGGGGGAGGCGGAACTATCACCGGAAAACCAATTGTTGTATCGGCGAGTTAGAAAGCTGAAAAATTTTATGACCCAGAGTTTCTTTGTGGCGGAAGAGCAAACCGGGCGGGCGGGTAAATACGTGCCGGTGGCGACCACCGTGCAGGATACGCACGATATTTTGACGGGTAAGTATGACCAGGTGACGGAAGATAAATTTTTGTATATTGGCTCCGCCAAAGAAATACAGTGATAATTAAATATCACCCTCTCCCTTCGGGTTTCCCCCTCTTAAATTAAGAGGGGGATTAAGGGGGTGATACTATCAAATATGAGTGATTTATTATCTGTTACAGTTAGGGATCGAAAAGGAGTAGTGTGGGAGGGGGAGGCGACGGCGGTTACGGGTAAGAATGTGGCCGGGCCGTTCGATGTTTTACCCCAACACTCCAATTTTATTTCGATTATTTCTAAAAAGCTGGTAGTTAAAACGGCGGATAAAAAGATTAGGGAATTTAACGTGGATTCGGGAATTTTGCAGGTACGGGAAGGAAAAGTGATGATATATCTTGGAGTAAAATAAATTCAAATACACAAATAACAAATGACAAATCAAATACAAAATTCAAATAATAAATTCGATCTCGAAGAAAGGACTGCGAAGTTTGGGATGGCTGTGATTAGGCTGTGTAAAAGGATCAGGACAGATGAGGTTTCTAAACCTCTGGTTAATCAATTAGTAAGAAGTGCAACAAGCGTCGGGGCGAATTATATGGAGGCGAATGGAGCCGATTCTAAAAATGACTTTAAGGCCAAAATTAGTATTTGTAAAAAAGAGGCTAAGGAAACTATGCATTGGTTGAGGATGTTAGCTGAAGCGGAATCTGGTTTTGCCGACGAGTTACGCGTCTTGTGGAAAGAAGCTCACGAGTTAAGCTTGATTTTTGGCGCAATTAATAGAAAATAGAGGGAATTGAATTTCGTTATTTGAATTTGATTTGAAGTTTTGTGAATTTGTCATTTGAATTTTATAGGTTGGGTAACGGGGTGCGAGTAGTTTTGGTTCCTATGAATGGAGTGAAATCAGTGGCAGTGGGAGTATACGTAGGAACGGGTAGCAGATACGAAGAGATAAAGAATAACGGGATCTCGCATTTTTTGGAACACATGGTCTTTAAGGGAACTAAAAAGTTTCCGACTCCCAGGGATACGAGTTATTTGGAGGGGCTAGGGGCGATACAGAACGCTTGGACGGATGTGGATGCTACTGCCTATTGGTGTAAGCTGCCGAGTGATAAGTGGAAGGAAGGATTAGAGATGGTTAAAGAATTGGCGCTGTACCCGACGATTCCTGTCCGCGATCTGGAGATAGAACGGGGAGTGATCCTGGAAGAAATCCAGAGAAGAAATGACCGCCCGGACGAATTAGTGGCTGAAGCTTTGCAGGAATTAATGTTTTCTGGGAGTACCTTGGGTTGGCCAATTTTGGGAAAACCGGAAATAATAAAAAGCCTGTCTAGAGCAGCTTTTTTACGGTATCATCAGTCGCAGTATAAGAGTGCTAATATAGTTGTTACCGTGGCTGGCAACATAGCTCAAGGCGCAAAGCTCAAGGCGCAAATAAAAGATTGGTTTGGGGGATTGCCGGAGGGGCAAATTCAGGGATTTGAAAAAGTTGAGAGTAAAAATGGGCCGAGAATCAAGATAGATAATAAGAAATTGGCTAATCAGGCTCATTTAGAGTTGGGGTTGCCGGGAGTGAGTGTGGCCGATCCGAAGAGGTTTGCTTTATCTTTATTGACGTCCTATTTGGGACAAGGGCTATCTTCGAGATTGTTTATGGAACTGCGGGAAAAAAGGGGATTGTGTTATGCGGTGCAGGCTAGTGAGAGCCGGTGGAAAGATACAGGAGGATGGGATGTGTACGCCGGAGTGAATATCGATAAATTGGAAGGAGCATTAGAGGGGATATTGGGTGAATTAAAAAGGACTAAAGAGATAAAATTGACTAAAGACGAGTTGGCCCAGACAAAGGAGAAAGTGCGGGGGCCAATAATTTACTCTATGGAGAATCCGGTGAGGCAAATGGAGTGGTATGCCAAGCAAGCCCTGGACCGACCGGATGAAATGATGGATTATGATACTGTAATATCTAGACTGATGAGGGTAACAGTGGAGGAAGTGCAGTCAATAGCCCGGGAGATATTTCGGACCGAAAAGCTGAATTTAGCTGTGGTCGGACCAATTTCCCCCTCGCGCGAAGATAAACTTTTAGGTATACTTAAGGTATGAATTTTGTACAGCAAACCGTAGTTTTGGTGAAACCGGACGGAATGAAGAAGAGAATAGTGGGAGACGTGATATCTAGATTTGAAAGGGTGGGGTTTAAGATGGTAGCCATGAAATTGGTGTGGGTTACCCGTGATCATGTGGGGAAACACTACAAAGACGAAAAAGAATATTTGATTGGCGTGGGCAATAATACTTTAGGAGACTATAAAAAGTATGGACTTGATCCGAACGAAAATTTAGGTACAGACGATCCATATGAGGTAGGTAAGATGATTCGTAATGCAAATATGGACGCTTTGTCTTCCGGTCCATTAGTGGCTATATTGTGGGAAGGATTAGATGCGATTCAAGTTGCTCGAAAAATGGTGGGGGCAACTAATACCTCTATTGCAATTCCAGGGACGATACGGGGGGACTATTCTGCCGATTTATTTATTCAAGCAACAATGAAGAAGCGTCCAATTAGAACCTTGGTGCATGCGTCGGGAAATGTGGAAGAGGCAGAATTTGAGAAAAAGTTGTGGTTTAAAAATGAGGAAATATTTGAATATCGGATGCCGGATGAAGATTGAGAGGTCCTGTAGTTTGGGGGAGGGTATTGAG
>CAYHNU010000012.1:0-15725 GCA_964358085.1 uncultured Gammaproteobacteria bacterium
GGCGGTAAAAAATTTGGTTGAAGGTTTGGCTGGGAGGGTTCCGCCGAACCTAGTAAACAGTTCATAGTTCATGGTTCATAGTAGAATAGAACGATGGCCGAATTGGTAAGACAGGTGAATTTGAAGAGAATGCCGGTGAATAGGAAACTAATTGTGTGGGTGTTTGTAGTAACGGGACTGGTCAGCGGCTGGCTGTGGTGGAAGGAGCAGAAACCGAAGTTAGAACCTCTTAAAGTCAGTTATCAGATAGAGAGAAAAGAAATAGCGGGTGAAAGAGATGCGTCCCGGGAGACTAACCGGCTGATAACCCAAATCTGGGCTAAGTTGGCCGCTGCGCAGGGCAATTGGGCAGTGGCGGTATACAGGCTGGACGAGAAAAAGGGGTATGGGATGGGAGAGGATACGGTGCTGCCGGCGGCGTCGATTATGAAAGTGCCGATTCTGGTGGCGGCAGTAAAAAAGCTGAATCCAGACGATGTGTATGTTTTGCGCGAGGAGGATAAACAGAGCGGGTCAGGGTCGATTGAGTTTATGGGCGCGGGAACAAAATTGACCGTGAGACAATTACTGGAGGAAATGGTGAAAAAGTCTGACAATACGGCGCCGGTGGTTTTGACGCGGATGGTGGGAAAGAAAGAGATAGAGATGGAGATAGAGAGGTTAGGAATGAAAAATACTAATTTTGGCGAAAATACAACGACCGCAGAGGATGTAGTGGCCATGTGGAAGAAAGTATATGAGGGAAAGAATGAGCAATTGCTGGAGTTGCTGCAGGACAGTATTTATGAAGACCGGATTCCATTGGGGCTGCCGGATGGGGTGGGCTTGGTGCATAAGGTAGGTACTGATGTGGATTTGTGGGCAGATGCCGGAATTGTGATGGCTGACAAACCGTTTGTGCTGGTAATTATGAACGAGAAAGTGGGCATGGACGAGGCGAAGAAATTGGTGCCGGAGCTAACTAAACTTATCTGGGACTTTGAAGCAG
Organism: uncultured Gammaproteobacteria bacterium; assembly: GCA_964358085.1. GTDB lineage: Bacteria > Patescibacteriota > Microgenomatia > CAZETR01 > Amesbacteraceae > GWC2-45-19. The sequence goes on from CAYHNU010000012.1 coordinate 989, forward strand.
GAAGAACCGCAAAGCCACAATAATGGCTACAGCCGCGGAGAGGGTGGCGATTAGGACGAGGGTGTTGCGATAGTTGTTCATTTCAGGGAGTAGAGGCTCCTTGAAGAATCTTATCACGCTCTTCCTGATTTTTTTTGGCTTTGTCCTCAAGAAGTTTATCGATAGCTTCCTTGGTGCAGGCGGATTTGGGCTCGGTGCCGGAGAGGAAATATTCACTGCGGGTGGGACAGCCTTCGCAAGCCAGTTGGCCAGTGATGGTGCAGATGTTGACGCGGATAAGATTGGCGGGTGGAAGGAAACCGGCGGCGGGAGTGGTTTTGAGAATCTCCGTCATGACACGGCGCCAAATAGGGGAAGCGCCGGTGACGCCGGAAGCGACGTAACTCATGGAAGAATTGTCGTTATTGCCGACCCAGACGGCGACCAGCCGGTCAGGGGTGTAACCAATGGTCCAGTTATCCCGGAGATTATTAGTAGTGCCGGTTTTGACAGCTACATTGGGAACATTCAGGTCAGAATTGGAACCGAAGGCGGGGGTGCGGGCGATGTTGTCGGAAAGAATGTTGGAAATAAGATAAGCGATGCGGGGGTCGAGGACGGATTCGGAATCACAGTCCGTAATTTCAGTGGCCTCGGCTGCGCGGATTCCGGGCTGGTATTTACATCTAAATTCTTCGAGGACTTTGCCGGTGGAGTCGCGGACAGAAAGAATAGGATGAAGTGCCGTTTTTGAACCGGAGTTGGCGAAGACTCCAAAAGCGGTAGCCATGTCCAGCATGGTAACTTCGCCGCCCCCCAAAGTAAGAGACAGACCGTAGCGGGACGGATCGGTCCAGGAAGAAATGCCTAAGTTTTGGGCGAATTTGATGAAATTGGGTACACCATTGGCGGCCAGGATTTTGACGGCCGGAACGTTGTAAGAAGAGCCGAGGGCGGTTCTTAAAGTAACTTTGCCATGAAAGCGCCCGTCGTAGTTGACGGGGGAGTAGGAAGGTTGGCCTGGAGTTTTGTAGGTAATGGGAGAATCATCAATGATAGAGGTGGGAGTGAAACCGCGGGTCAGGGCCAGGGCATAGTTGAGGGGTTTGATGGCCGACCCTGGTTGGCGCAAGGCAGTAGTAACGTTGAAATTGCCGTCGTGAGCGATGTCGAAATAATCTTTGGAGCCGACCATGGCTAAAATTTCTCCACTTTGGGGTTGAGTGACGAGAGCGGCTCCGTTGCCGATGCGCAGGTAGGCGACCTTGGCTATTTCGGAAGCGACTGCGGTTTGAGCAGTTTGCTGGATGGATAGGTCTAGAGAAGTGACGACTTCCAATCCGCCTTGCTCTACGACGGCGGTGCCGTATTTTTTGCTCAGATAATCGCGGACGTACATGACAAAATGGGGAGCTTTGATGTCGATGGTCTGGGGGGCGAAACGCAGTTCTTCACTAGAAACGGCGTCTGCTTGATCCCAAGTGATAAAACCTTCGGAGACCATGCGCTGCAAGACTTCCTTTTGGCGAGATTTGGCCAGCTCGGGGTGAGCACCGAACGGAGAATAAGTAGTGGGGGAGGCAGGTAGGCCAGCCAGGAGGGCCGATTCGGCCAAGGTAAGGGCGGAAACGGGTTTGTTGAAATAGGTTTGGGCAGCCTCTTCCACCCCGTAGGCGGCGCCGCCAAAACTGACGCGGTTTAAATACATTTCCAAAATTTGATCTTTGGGGTAGCGCATTTCGACCAAGATGGAGAGAACCAACTCGCGGATTTTGCGGCGGAGTGTACGTTCGGGGGAAAGAAGGGCGGTTTTAACCAACTGCTGGGTAATGGTTGATCCGCCTTCCAGCTGCTGGTTGGTGAGAGTGCGCCAGGAGGCGCGGGTAATGCCACGGAGAGAGAAGCCGGAGTGACGATAAAATTCGGCGTCTTCGATAGAAATAATAGCCTGGCGGAGAGTCAAGGGGGTGTCTAGCAATTTGACCAGGGTGCGGTTTTGAGAGGCATAGATTTTGTAGAGTTCTACTCCGTGCCGGTCTCGGATATGGGTGGTGAGAGGGACGGGTTGAGTAGTGAGTGATGATGGAGACGGTAGGTCCTTGAAAACGTAAAGATAAATACCAATACTGCCAATACTACAAATAAGTACCAATAACCAAAATTTTAAATTTGAAATATCGAGCTTCCGCTCGCGCTTCGCGAGTAATTTTAAATCAAATCTAAATTTGGGAAATTTTAAATTTTTAAATAGCTGAATTAGAGGGAAAATTTCTTTGAGGAAGTTTTTGAGATAGGGAGTTTTGGCTTTGTACAGGACGATTTCTTTTTTGCGAAGCTTCCTTGGTGGAGAAATTTTAGTTCGGGATAATTTTGAGAACAGGAAGTATACAAGGAGATAGAAAGGACGGCCGATGGAAACAAAAAACTTGCGCATAATTGGAGGGCAGACCTGCCCGCATCCCGCTGAAGCGGGAAGCTTCTGCAGGCGGGAGTGGGGGAATTATATATCTAAAGTGACTTTCTGACTATAGGGTAGTTGTATGTGATCCTTTGGTAACTCACCCCCTACCCCTCTCTTAATCTAAGAGAGGGGTGCTACTTTTAATTATTCCCACCTTTCAGGTGGGATTTATATGTTGAGGGTTGCAAAAGGAAGAGAGAGAGTAATGTCCAGACGAATGACAGATAGACTTAGGGATCTTCCAATTCCCGTTGAATTGGGAAACGCAGCTTTAGGTAGGGATTTGCATAAGTGCCTAGTGGCAAACGGGGTACGCCGACCTCGGGGAGTGATGTATCCTTTACTAAAAGCAGGATTAACTTTTCGGGATGTGTGGGAGATGACGGATGAGGAATTAATTAGCGTTAGAAATTTTGGAGTGAACAATTTGCAACACTTAGATGATGCTCTAGGTCAATTAGTTTTGACGACACTTGGAACAAAAACTACCGAATAGCCTTGCCGCGGCGGTCGAGACGAAAACTAGAGAGCGCGAATCTTGAGAGGAGAGAGGTTGAGGTGTTTGAGTCTGTCATCGTTGGTGATAAAGAGATCGGCGTTGTGACTTAGGGCAGTGGCAAGTTGGATAGAGTCTGGGGTTTTGAGAGGGGGGTGTTTGCGTCTTAGGTCGGCAGCGATAAGAGCCGTGTTTATATCCAATGGGTAAACGGTCAAATTGGGACAAGTTTTAAAAAACAGCAGATATGAGTCTATGTTGTCTTGATCCCCAAATAATTTGGGGAAGGAGAGAGTTTCAATGACCGAGACAACGGAAGTAATAAGCTTGGTTTTTTGAGAAAAAAGAGATTTAAATGTCTTGAGAGATAATTGGTGGAAGGCACTGTCTGATTTGTCTAAGAAATACATGAAGAGCATCGAGTCCAGGCATACCGACGGGGGATTTAGTTTCGATCCCATGAGTTACGTTCATTGTTGATATATTTATTGATGTCTCCATATAGCCCTGTGGCTGAACCCGCAAAACGTTTTATCCAGTCGGAAACTTCGGGAGTGAGGCGAATTTGCGGTCCGATGGGGGTTTGAGCCACAGAGAGATGAAGCTTACTTCCCGGCTTGATGCCGGCGGTTTTTCTTATCTGGCTGGGAATTACAACTTGACCTTGAGATGAGACAGTTAAAGTGTAAGTCATATGTATTTAACTTTACTTTAAATCTAAATGATTGTCAATATAGCATTTAGTTTCTTATGGCTTTGCCGTGGCGGTCGAGGCGGACAAGGTCGGCTTCAGCTCCGCCAGCTGGCGGACCGGCGCAGTCCAGACAGAGAGGAACACCCAGGGGATCGAAAATTACGGCGTGGTTTTGATATTCGATATCCCCGGGATTTTCCACGATTTGTTTGGGAGTAGCTGGGGCTTGGGTGGGACGGAAAATTGGGATGTCCCGGCGTAAATGGCCTTGATCTGGGGGGACAGTACCCCTAAGAAAATATTCATAGCGGGGTGTACAGTCCGGCATGCCATCTACGGCTTTAAGACCGGAAACAGAACAAACCAGGGCGCCAATGACGTCCGGGGGTTGGACCGGCCAGTGGGGGGATTTGTCTTTCAAAGCAAACGAAATAACTTTGTTCCAGATAGGAGAGGCGCCGGTGACGCCGGAGGCGATATTACTCATAGGAGTATTGTCGTTGTTGCCCACCCAGACGGCAACTAAAATATCGGGATTGTAGCCGATGGTCCAATTATCGCGTTTGTCGTTGGTGGTGCCGGTTTTAACGGAAACTTCAGGATGGTTTCTGACGACTAAATATGAACTGGGGCCAAAGGCGGCCGACCTAGCCCCGTTATCCAATAAGAGATGAGAGATAATGTACGCCGACCCGGGGGAAATGACCCGGGTATTGGGGGGCAGCTTGGCCGTCTCTTCCAAAACTTGGCCGGCCCGGTCAGTGATTTTAAGAATGGGGTTTAAATTAACCCGTTGGCCGGTGTTGGCCAGAACACCGAAAGCGGTGGACAGATCCAGCATAGTGACTTCGCCTCCCCCTAAAGTGATAGACGGGCCGTAATCTTTAGCATCAGTGAAAGTAGTTAAGCCGAAAGCGGAGGAGGAAGCGACGAAATTTTCTAGGCCATTGAGAACTAGGGTTTTGACGGCGGGAATATTGAAAGAATTGCCCAGGGCAAAACGAACTTGGGTGGGACCATGCCACTGGCCATCGTAATTGGTGGGACAATATAGCTCTTGGTCGGGAATGAGAAAACAGGTGGGTTTATCAGCTAACACTGTGCTGGCGGTGAGTAGGCGATGCTCGATGGCCAGAGCGTAGTTGATGGGTTTGATGGCCGATCCCGGTTGGCGGCGGGATAGAACCACATTAACGTTGCCATCGGACTTGATATCGAAATAATCTTTGGAGCCGACCATGGCCAGAATTTCCCCGGTTTTGGGGCGAGTAACTAAAACCGCTCCATTGCCGACTTTTTCGGCTTTGAGCCGGCCGACTTCAGTGGCAACAGCGGCCTGGGCAAAGTTTTGCAGATCTAAATCCAGGGTGGTAGTGACGGTAAGCCCGTCCTGCTCGACTTTGGCTAAACCGAACTTTTGAATTAAATAGTCTTTGATCCAGAGAGAAAAATGGGGGGCTTGAAGCTTTGGGGGAGGGGCGTATTTTAGAGGTTGGCTATTGGCTTCTTGCGACTGGTTCTTGGTAATAAACTTGGCGTCGAGCATTTGCTTTAAAACGTATTCCTGTCTTTGTTTGGCCAGTTCCGGGCGAGAGAGGGGAGAATAGAGACTGGGAGCTTGGGGCAGGCCGGCCAGCAAGGCCGCCTCGGCTAGATTTAGGTCAGTTGCTTTTTTACCAAAGTAGGTTTGGGAAGCGGATTCCAGACCGTAGGCAGTGCCGCCGTAGGGAACTTGGTTTAAGTAAAACTCCAGGATTTGGTCTTTTTTGTAAAACGTTTCTACTGCTGCGGAGAGGATAAACTCGCGGATTTTGCGGCGGACGGTGCGGTCGGGCTCGAGAAGAGCGTTCTTGACGAGTTGCTGGGTAATGGTGGAGCCGCCCTGGAGATTTCTCTTGAAGAAAGTGCTAATGAAAGCTCTACTAATACCTCTGATGCTAAATCCAGAATGCTTGTAAAAATCCCGGTCTTCAGCGGCCAGCGTGGCTTGCCACACATATTTAGGTAGGGAAGAAAGAGAGATGGGGGTACGTCGCTCCCCTACAAAAACTTCGTAGAGTAACTTACCATTGCGGTCCAGAAGTTTGGTGGAGGCGGGGGAGGGATGAGTAGTTAAGCGCAAGGGATTGGGAAGGCCCCATAAGAAATAAATGCCAATAATTACCAATACTACAAATACTACCAATAACCGCCAGCGCTTTTTGAGTTTTTGTTTCACTATTGAATTATAACCCTGATACATATATATTGGGGTTATGGCGGCTAAAAAAATTGATGATTTACTGGGAGGGCAGTTGGACCCAAAAGAGGAAAAGACGTTGGATTGGATACTAAACGCAGTGGTGATTTTCATTTTGGGCTGGCTGGGGCTGGGAATACTTATGTCCGTCGGTGGCCTGTTTCATCTGTGGGGATAATTTTTGAACAAACGAGCTGGTGGAAATATTTGACCGAGCCGATGAGGGATTTGGCGGGGGGAAGTTTTATTTTGCTGGAGAGGGAGGAGAAACTTAGCGATAATTTGCATGACTACTCCTTTGTGGTGTTTCCCATGGCCAAGGCGTATGAGGGGTTTTTGAAGAAGTTGTTTTATGACTTGGGCCTGATAAATAAACGACAATACGGGGGAGACCGGTTTAGGGTGGGGAAAGCGTTGAACCCGAATTTACCCAAACGTTACCAGTGGGATTGGGTGTATGGCAAACTGGAGCTGGCGTGTAGAGGGGACGAAGTGCCATTGCAAATGTGGGAGGTATGGAAGAAGGCTAGAAACCGCATATTCCACTTTTTCCCAGATCATCACGAGTTTATAACATTGCAGCAGGCGAAGGAACTGATAAGAGAAATCGGAGAAACCATGGAAAAAGCCTTGATACGGTGTGATAGGGTAGGTTGAAATACTTGACAAGGTGTGGCATACTGGAGGGCACGGGTATGGAAAGTAGTGGACAAAACTTGTCCGAAAAAGGCTCTTTTGTCGAGTCGGCCTGGGGTAGTTTGAGAAACGCTTTGATTGGCTGCTCGGCGGCGTTGCTGTTTGGATTGGCGGTTCTCCTGATGTCTGTGTTCTCGGTAAGTTCTCCACAGGCGGCCGTGGACGCAGATGCGGTTACGATAAAGGTAGAATATTACTTGCCGTATCCTGGAGTGCTACCGGATAGTCCATTGTATAGACTGAAGGCTTTGCGGGATAAATTGCAGCTGGCGGTGACGTTTGACGAGGTGCGGAAAGCGGAAAAGGAGCTACTTTACGCAGATAAAAGAATTGGAGCGGCACTGGTATTGGTAGAAGGGGGAAAGATTTCTTTAGGAGTAAGTACGGCCACTAAGGCGGAAAAGTATTTGGAGTCTGCCATAAACAGAGCCATAAGATTATCTAGCCAGAGGGATGTAAAAAGTTTGTTGTTAACGCTGACAAAAGCGACAACCAAACACCAGGAGATATTAGAGATGATAAGCGCTAAAGGCGGGGGAGTGGAGAAAGAAGTGCTCCAGAGATCTTCGGAGCAAGTTGGAAGCTTGCGGGAAAAGTTGTCTCAGGCGATGTTGGAAGCTAAGTAAGTCGTTGATCCCCTCTGATATATAAGTTGATAGTTGACGCGCTAGATGTAGTGTTTTAGTCTAAAGGTCGCCACTAAATATGCAGTGTCCGTTTTGCGCTAATTCTGAGACCTCAGTCTTGGAATCGAGAGTAGCTGAAGACGGACAAAGCTTACGAAGACGGCGCGAATGTGAGAAATGCCAAAAGCGTTTTACTACATTCGAGCGGGTCGAGGGGCCGACGATCTTTGTCATAAAAAGAGACGGCGGGCGGCAAGCGTTTGACAGGGAAAAAATTGTCCGGGGGGCGATTAAATCCTTTGACAAGCGGCCGGTGTCTGTGGACCTAATTAACCAACTGGCAGATGAGGTGGAACGGGAAGTCCGGCGGAAAGAAGTGTCGGAAATTCCTTCCAAAACAATTGGCCGGATGGTTTTAAAGAGGCTGAAAAATATCGACAAAGTAGCCTGGATGAGATTTGCCAGCGTGTACTTGGAGCTGACAGATTTGACAGAGTTTGAAAAATTATTTGAAAAAATAACCTAATATGCCAGAACTACAATTGCAAACTAGTCGAAAGAATCACAAGGTTGGCTTAGACGTCGTTATGGCGCGCCCGGAAATTAACCAGAGCTTGCTTGTGAAAAGATATGTTCAGGGAGACGAAAAGACCTGGAGTGATGTGGTGATGCGAGTGGCCAAACATGCCGGGGAGAAAACTAAAAGAACTCAAGAGTTTAATAACGCTATTTATAGCGGTAAACTTTTTCCATCACGTATGGCGTATATGGGGACAGCTCATCCGTTTGCGTCCAGCTGTTTTGTTTTCCCTGTCGAAGATAGCCTTACGAGCATAATGCAGGCACTGAACGATGCGTGTCAGGTTCAGAAGTATGGCGGGGGTACGGGATACAACTTTAGTCATCTAAGACCACAGGGTAACTTGATTAGCACCAGCGGGGGAGAAGCAAGCGGCCCCGTCTCGTTTATGGGTCTTTTCCATAATGCGATGGAAGTTGTGCATAGGGCCGGAAAGAAACATGCTGCGCAAATGGGTATTCTTAATTGTGATCACCCTAATATTATGGAGTTTATTCAATGTAAGGATAAAGAGGGGGCCTACTGGACGTTTAATATCTCTGTTGCAGTTACTGATAAATTTATGAAGGCCGTTAAGGATAATGCAGACTGGGATTTGCAGTTTGGCGGGAAGGTTTACAAAACTATTAAAGCTAAATATTTATGGGATTACATTATTCAACATGCCTGGAACAACGGCGATCCAGGCATCATATTTATTGATACTGTTAACCGATTCAATCACTATCCTGAACCAATTGAGGCGTGCAATCCCTGTGGCGAACAAATGCTTCCTCCTTACGTTTCCTGTAACTTAGGGTCGATGGACCTGTCGAGATTTGTGGCGAACGGCGAAATAGACTGGAAAGATTTTGAAAAAACAATACGGACGGGGGTGCGCTTTTTGGATGGATCAATAGATGCAGCTTTTTGGCCTGTAGATAAAATCCGTGAACGTACTCATAAGTTTAAAAATATGGGGCTGGGGGTAATGGGCTGGGCGGATATGCTTATTTTGCTGGGTATTCCTTACGATTCAGAAGAGGCAGTGTCCCTTGGCGGAAAAGTAATGAAATTTATTGATGATACGGCAAATGATGAATCGAAAGTGCTGGGTAAAGGTAAGCGTAAAAATACTACCCTTACTTCGATTGCTCCAACCGGATCTATAAGTTTGCTGGCCGGTTGTTCTTCCGGAATCGAGCCGGTATTTGGAATTGTAACAATGAAAAATACTTACGTTGGATCTTTTTATAGCGCTCATTGGATATTTGAGGATATGGCCAAAAAACGGGGTTTTTATAGCGAAAGCCTGATGGCGGAAATAGCTAAACGCGGATCGGTGCAGGATTTAGATGTGCCTGATGACATAAAAAAATTGTTCAGAACTTCTATGGAAGTTGACTGGAAATGGCACGTTAAACACCAGGCAGCGTTTCAGAAATATACTGATAACGCCGTGTCTAAAACGATTAATTTGGCAAACAATGCGACTATAGACGATGTTGATAAAGCGTATTGGATGGCGTTTAAGACAGGCTGCAAAAGCATTACTGTTTACCGTGACGGCAGCCGCCAAGTGCAGGTTATGGACGCAAAGGAAAAGAAAAGAGAGATGTGTCCAAATTGTAATGCGATCTTATTTATGAACAACGGCGAGAGGGTGTGCGTTACTTGTGGTTATAAACCAAGCGATGCTCCCGTAGGCGACGAAGAAAAGACGGAACAAACAATTAAACCGAGGCCGGTGAAGGTAGATGGGGCAACTTACCGGATAGAGACGCCAATGGGGAGTGCTTTTATAACTGTGAATCACGATAGCGATGGGAATCCGTTTGAACTGTTTGTGACTATTGGTAAGGCCGGATCGGAGGTTGCAGCAATGGCAGAGGCAATCGGGAGATTGGTTTCTACGACGCTGCGGTTTGGTAACCATCTGCCGGCTAAAGAAAGGGCACGGGAGATAATGGACCAGTTACAAGGGATCGGAGGAGGGTCGGCGGTGGGATTTGGGCCGAACAAAGTACGGAGTTTGCCGGATGCAGTAGCGCGAGCTTTGGGTATGCACTTTGGGTTGATTGGCTTTCAGGCACCGCAAGCAGAACAGGCTCCGCAGATAGCCCAGGCAACACAGGCAAACTTGTTTACTAATGGGCATGCGAATGGAGTTGTCAAAAAACTGGATTTGTGTCCGGGTTGCGGGAATGCCTCTTTGGTTTTTGAAGAGGGGTGTAAAAAATGCTATGGGTGCGGTTATAGCGAATGTTGAATAAACATGGGGCATAAGTCACAGGAAGATATTCAAAAAGAAGTTGATAAGGCTAGAAAGAAGATTGTTGTGGGAGGATTGTACCATCACTACAAAAATCCAGAGCATTTATATGTAGTGGAGTTTGTGGGGTGCTTGGAAAGTACGGAAGAAATATGCGTGGGATATCGGGCGTTATATGGGAAGGGAATTTTGTGGGTGAGAAAGATGGAGAATTTTTTGGAAGAGGTGAAAGTGGCAGGAAAAAAGGTGAGAAGGTTTAAAATGGTAAGGTAGATATGACTGAAATAACTTTACAAGTGGGCGTGAAAGTTCTGTTAAAGAATCCAGAGAATAAATTTTTGTTAGTTAAACGATCCGCGAAAGCTTATCCTGATGCAATTTGTGGGTGGGAGTTAGTGGGAGGAAGAATTACTCCAGGAATGCCTCTGTTAGAGAATTTAAAAAGGGAGATTAAGGAAGAAACTGGAATAACCCGAGTTGAAAACATCAAATTAGTGGCGGCGCAAGATATTTTGCGCATCGCAGGCAAACATGTGGTTAGATTGACGTATACCGCGGATACTAAAAATGAAAAAGTTGTTTTAGATAAAAACGAAAATACTGAATATGTTTGGGTAACTTCTAAAGAGTTGGAGAGTCAACCGGGTTTAGACCCTTATCTGGACGAGATGGTTAGGAGCGGGACCGTTGGTTAACGAATTTTGCCGGGCATGCGTGGACTAATCATACGAAGATGATAATATGTGGGCATGATTATTACCAGGACGCCGCTCCGGATCAGTTTTTTGGGAAGGGAGACTGGTTTTTCTATTGACAAAGTGTACATTTGGAGATAGAGTGGAGGTATGAAAACAATGAGAGTATCAGCGACGCACGCCAGGAACAATTTTTTTGAATTGCTGAATTTGGTAGCAAGAGGGCAAGAAGTGGTGGTGGAAAGAGATAAGCGGACGGCGGCAAAAATTGTGCCGGTTAAGAATGTAGCCAGGAATAAGGGATTACTGAAGGCTTTGGATAGGGCGGCGGAAGGATTTGTGTATGACGAGAAAGATAATCCTTTAAGGAGACCGGGGGCAGCTGATTTTTTAGGGAAATGGGACAAATGAAATATGTTTTTGACACGAGCGTAATCATTGATAGCTTGAGAAGCTCGATTGGAGTGAGAGGAGTGTTGGGTAAATTTGATGGAACTGACGATGAGCTATATGTCTCGTCCATTGTGGGTTTTGAGTTGTTTTCTGGTGATAGCGCTAAAGAGCCGGAGAAAGTGGGGGAGATTTTGAAGTATTTAAAATATTTTGAGGTAGTGGAACTGACGTGGGTAATCGCCCGCAGGGCAGGAGACATTTATAGAAATGGCGTGAGGGGTTTGCAAATACCGGATTATGTGATTGCGGCTACGGCTCTGGAATTGGGAGCCGAAATAGTGACGCTTAACCGGAAGCATTTTGAAAAAGTGCCGGGAGTAAGGGTTTTTGCGTTATAATCGGCGCAAGAAACATGATTATTACCAGGACGCCGCTACGAATAAGCTTCTTGGGAGGGGGGACAGATTTTCCGGATTTTTATAAGAAGCACGGGGGATGCGTGGTAACGACGGCGATTGATAAATACGTGTACGTAATTGTTAAAGAAAGATTTGATAAACAGATTTACGTAAATTATTCGATTAAAGAAATAGTGAATAAGGTAGGGGAGTTGAAACATGAACTGGTGCGGGAGGCGATGAAGAAAGTTGGGATAAAAGATGGGATAGAAATTTCATTTCAATCGGATGTGCCGTCTTCGGGGTCGGGTTTGGGATCGTCCAGTACAGTGACAGTGGGAACATTAAATGCGTTGTATCAGTATATTGGGCAGGCGGTAGATGCCGAGAGATTGGCGAGAGAGGCCTGTGAAATAGAAATTAAAACCCTGGGTAAACCAATTGGAGTGCAAGATCAATATATAGCGGCATACGGAGGAGTGAGGTTTATAGAATTTAAGAAATCGGGAAAAATTGTGGCTGAGAATTTAAGTTTGCCTGAAGAAGTCTTGGATGATTTAAAAAGCTATATGATGGTATTTTTTACTGGTCGAACCCGGCAGGCGGGAAGTATTTTGCAGGAGCAGAAAGAAAATATAAAAAATAAAAATGAGATTTTGCGAAATATGGCTCAACAGGCCAGAGTGGCCAGAGATTTACTGGTAGCGGGCAAGATAGGCAGTTTGGGGAAACTAATGGATGACGGTTGGAAATTAAAGAGGCAATTGGCCAGCCGGATCACTGACCCGGAAATTGATCGAATATATGATGCTGCAAAAAAAGCCGGAGCGACAGGAGGAAAGATATCGGGAGCGGGCGGGGGTGGATTTCTGACACTGTTTGTACCGACCGGTAAGAGAGAAGCAGTAAGAAAAGCTTTGGGGGGATTACGAGAGATGCCTGTGGGATTATCCAGAGACGGAAGTAAAGTAATATTTAATATACGATAAATTGACCTAATTAACCTAATTTCTAATTGATCTAAATAATGGGGAAAATATATACAAAAACGGGGGATCTGGGGACGACGGGGACGTTTTATGGGAGAATGGCTAAAAGCGATCAACTAGCGCAAGCTTTAGGGGCGATTGACGAACTAAATTCATGGATCGGCTTGTGCCGCAACTTAGGGGTGAGTTTAGACAGTGAGTTGAGAAAGATGCAGGGTAATTTGTTGACAATCGGATCCCAATTAGCGGGGAGCGAGAAGAGATTAAAAAATGAAGAGACAAAGAAACTGGAAAAATTAATAGACAAACTAACGAAGGATTTGCCAAAGCTAACTAACTTTATTTACCCCACGGGTTATTTGCAGGTAACCAGAGCGGTGTGCCGCAGAGCGGAAAGAGAAGTAGTGGCGGTTGAAATAAAAGAGAAAAACATTTTGAAATATTTAAACCGCTTATCCGATGCGCTGTTTACGATGGCCAGGTGGGTGAATTATAAGATGGGAGTGAAAGAGGAAGTGTGGAGGGGATAATTTTGGTATTATAAACGTATGAGTGATACTGCCCAAAAGATCCAGGCAACGCAGGCAAGTCAAGCAACACAGGCACAACAAGCAAAACCTGATTACCAGCAGATGTATAGTGCGGGGGGGAAGTTTAAGGAACAACTGGAGGCGATAGCCGGGGGATTCACCGGAGGATCAAAAGAGGCGGAAGTGACGAGAGTGGAAGAAGTGCCGGAGAATGTGGAGGAAGAAAAGCTAAAAGAGGCGGAGGGATACATTGAAAAGGTCGAGAAAGAGGCGGAGCTGGCTAAGCCGGTGGTAGACGATTATACCAAACAAGTGCTGGTGGGGGCAGCAGCGCCACAGCAGCCGAAAGTAACGCTGCCGTTAACCGACGATCAGATTAAAAAAGGTCTGCATCATAAAATATGGGAAGGAATTAGGTGGTTGGCGGAGTGGTGTGCGAGACAGCTGAAGATGGTAAGATAAATTAATGCCGGACTTGACCTTGTTGGTATATCAGTTAATGACTTTGATGCTGGGGATGGCGGTTTTGTTTTTGACGCTGGTGGTGTCCGGATACCTGCTGATTATCTGGTATCGGCACAAAGACCGGGAAGAGAAGAGCCTGGAGATGACTTGCCTGCAAGTGGCGGTACCGCGGGAGAACGAAATAAAAATAGACGCCATGGAGCAGATTTATGCCAGTTTGTATTCAATTAAGAAGGGGGGAATGGGACCGTTTGGCTGGTTTAGTTTTTTGCAAACCCAACCGCATATTAGTTTTGAATTAGTAGCCCGCAAAGAGGACATCCGGTTTTATATTGTAGTCCCGGGAAAATTGCGGGACTTGACGGAGAAGCAAATCCACGGGAGCTACCCCGGAGCGGATATCCAGGTAGTGGAGGAGCCGAATATATTTACCGAAAATGGGAATGTGGAATTTTCGTGGTTGATAATGCGCAATTCGGCGTACAATCCGATCCAGGTATACAAAAATCTGACGGTGGATCCGCTGGCGGGGTTGTCGTCGGCTTTGGCTAAGATGGGGGATGGGGAAGGGGCGCATATCCAGGTGTTGATTTCTCCGGCAGACAATAAATGGAAGGGTAAGGGACGGGCGTGGATAGGCAAAACTAAAAGAGCGGAGAGCGATCCGGAAAAAGCCAGCTACAAAGTTGACCCCAAAGTAATGGAGGCAGTAGACAATAAAGTAAGTAAATCCGGGTTTGAAACGACGGTAAGAATAGTGGTGTGTTCTAATGATAAGACTTCGGCCAAGGCTCACCTGGCTAATATCCGGGCGGCTTTCGAACAATTTAACGGAGACTTGAATGGGTTTAAGGGTAAGAAAATAAGGCTGAAGAGTGCGTTTATGACCGATTTTATTTACAGATATCAGCCGATGCTGTGGTGGGGGGGAAAGACGATATTAAATACCGAGGAACTAGCCAGCATTTACCATTTTCCTAATAAGACGGTGGAGACCCCGCATATTTTTTGGCTGAATGCCAAGCGGGCGCCGGCTCCTTCCGGAATACCGGACCATGGATTGTATCTGGGTAAGAGCGTTTACCGGGGGGTGACACGGCCGGTATATATTTCCGAATCTGACCGGGAGCGGCACATGTATATTATTGGAAGAACCGGAGTCGGAAAGACGGAACTTTTAAAGACCATGATTTTGCAGGACATTCGGGCGGGCAGGGGGGTGGCACTGATTGATCCGCATGATTT